>NZ_CP049250.1:1781372-2100245 GCF_011046895.1 Rhizobium rhizoryzae
TGGTGTCGAAGCCCATGGACTTGGCCTCGCCATAGACATCCTTGATGTCGTCGGCGATGGTCTTCTTTTCTTCTTCCAGTCGTTCGATGCGCTCGACAAAGGCGCGGAGTTGGTCGCGGGCGACGCCATGAGCATCAGACATCGGGGCCTCCTGTCATATTAAGGATTTGGGTGTGGCGAGTGCCCGTCCGGACACGCGCATGCATCTGTTCGCAGGCAGCAGCAGGAGGATCATCATGACCGGTCCGACCGCTGTCGTCTTGGGTCGTCCAAGTGCCGTGAACTCATGGCAAGGTCAAGGCGTTTTCAAATGCCGCCTCACGATTTGTGCGGGCCGCTGCTCTCGAAGGCTGCCTTTTGTGCATCGCTGGCTTCCGCCTGGTACCGCGCCTTCCACTCCTCGTAGGGCATGCCGTAGACCATCTCGCGCGATTGATCCTTGCTGACGGGAAGGCCAGCTTCTTCGGCTGCTTCCCGATACCAGTTGGAGAGACAATTGCGGCAGAAGCCTGCGAGGTTCATCAGGTCGATGTTCTGCACATCCGTCCGGTTGCGCAGGTGGGAGACAAGGCGACGGAAGGCGGCAGCCTCCAGTTCCGTCTGTTGCTCCTGGGTCAGTTCGCTCATCGCTTCATTCCTTCAAGGTTCGGACGGGTAGGGGCCAGTGCGCGACGGGAAGATCGAATAATGGTGCAATTCCGGCCTATCATTGAGGGTCTCAAAGATTGGCGCCAGACGATCCACCCAGGCCGCAATGCCGTTATCGTCGCCGATCAGGTCCTGCCGTACTTCCAGCAGTGCATGGGGAATGCCCCGCATCATGCAATGGCGGTACATGGTGTCGTTCTTCAAGGCACCGTCGTAGGGTTCGTTGTCACCCACCAGAATGTCGCCCGCTTCCCGCAAGTGCGCGATCAGCGGATGCACGGCGCGATGATCGGTATCCCACAGAACGGCGGCATGCCAGGGTCTGGGCGTCCCCTTCCAGGCGGGCGTATAGGAATGCAGGGACAGCACCAGAGGCGCGTTGCCTGCCTTGGCCGCGACCTTCGAGATTGCCTGATCAACTGCATGATGGTAGGGCCGATGAAACCTGTTCAGCCGGTGCTGCCATTCCTCGTCGCTGATAGGGTAATTGCCGGGAATGATGGCGCCGTCGGAAATCTTCATGATCAGTGTCGGGTCATCCTCGCCGCGGTTCGGATCAATGAGAAGGCGCGAGAAACAGGACAGGACCGCAGGAACACCAAGCCTTGATGCCAGCTGCCGTGTCAGGCCTTCGATGCCGATATCATAGGCTATGTGACGTTTGAATGCCGATGCATCGAGACCGAGCGAACCATAGCTTTCGGGAAGACGGTTCATGGCGTGATCTGCCAGAAGGATCATGCCTTTCGTATCGTCTCCCTCAATGATTTCATGCGATTCGAACTCTTGCATCTCGATAAAGCGCCTGCCTTGCTTATGTCCATTTTGTCTTTGATGGCATGCCAGACAATCGTGGCGCAAGCAGGAAAGCAGACAAGTCAACCGTGGCTTACGGTAATTTAATCGATTAGATTTTGTTGACTTTCCAACGCTCGCGGGCGAAGACAGTGCAGATCATTTCTCATGGAGTCCCAGCGGAAGCCGTGTCGACAGTTAAATTCTCATCCATTCTTCTCAAGCTGATGCCGGCAATCGCGCTGACATTGGTCGGCGCGCCGGTTCTTTTGGCCGCAGCACCTGCTCACGCGGATTTTCGTGTCTGCAATGGCACGCAAAACCTCGTCGGCGTGGCCATTGGCTATCGCGCCGCCGAAGGCTGGATTTCGGAAGGGTGGTGGCAGGTTCCGGCCTCCAGCTGCGCGACTCTCATCGAGGGTGAACTGCAATCCCGCTACTATTATCTCTACGCGGAAGATGCCGCGCGTGGCGGGCGCTGGACCGGTGACGTGAACATGTGCGTTGCCGAAAACGAGTTCAAGATCACCGGCGTCGGTGATTGCTTCGCTCGCGGCTATCAGCGCATGGGATTCAAGGAATATGACACGGGCCGTCAGGGAAGCTGGATGGTCCAGTTGTCTGATACGCCTGGTACGCAAGAAGGCCAGAACTGATGAAGCGCAATCGCAAAGTGAAGATCCTCGCAACGCTGGGGCCTGCCTCCTCCGACGAGGCGATGATCGAGAAATTGCATCTGGCAGGCGCCGACCTCTTCCGCATCAACATGAGCCATGCCAGCCATGATGTGATGCGCACGCTGATCGAGCGGATCCGCTCGGTCGAAGCGAGGAACGGCCGCCCCATTGGCATTCTCGCCGACCTGCAGGGTCCCAAGCTGCGCGTCGGAAAGTTTGCAAATACCAAGGTGACCTTGGCTCCGGGCCAGACCTTCACGCTCGACAACAATGAAGCGCCGGGTGATGAGACCCGTGTTTTCCTGCCGCATCCGGAAATTCTGGAGTCCGTAAAGCCGGGTCATCGCCTGCTGATCGACGATGGCAAGCTGATGCTGAAGGCGGAAAAGTGCGACGGCAAGAGCATTGTCTGCACTGTGGTTGCCGGAACCTCCATCTCTGACCGCAAGGGCGTCAGCCTGCCGGATACGCTGCTCGCCGTCGGTGTTCTGACCGACAAGGACCGCGCTGATCTCGATGCCGTCCTCGCAACCGACCAGGTGGATTGGGTGGCGCTTTCCTTCGTGCAGCGTCCGGAAGATCTGGCAGAAGTGCGCAAGATCTCCAAGGGCCGCGTCGGCCTGATGTCCAAGATCGAAAAGCCACAGGCCATCGAGCGCATCGAGGAAATCATAGAGCTTTCCGACGCGCTGATGGTAGCCCGTGGCGACCTGGGCGTGGAAATGCCGCTGGAAACCGTTCCGGGCCTGCAGAAGCAGTTGACCCGCGCCTGCCGCCGCGCCGGCAAGCCGGTGGTCGTTGCCACGCAGATGCTGGAAAGCATGATCACGGCGCCGGTTCCGACCCGCGCTGAAGTGTCGGACGTTGCCACGGCGGTGTTCGAAGGTGCGGACGCCGTCATGCTGTCGGCGGAATCCGCATCCGGTCAGTATCCGGTCGAGGCGGTCTCCACCATGGCGTCAATCGCCAGCACGGTGGAGCAGGATCCCTACTATTCGAACATCATCTATGCGCAGCGTCCGTCGCCGGAAGCGACCGGAGCAGACGCTATTTCGCTTGCTGCGCGCCAGATCGCCGAGACGCTAAAGCTGTCCGCCATCGTCACCTATACCTCGTCCGGCACGACAGGCTTGCGCGCTTCCCGTGAGCGTCCGCAGGTTCCGATCATTGCGCTTTCGCCGGTCGTACAGACTGCACGCCGTCTTTCGGTCTGCTGGGGCCTGCATTGCGTTGTGGCCGAAGAGCCGAGCGATCTGGACGATATGGTCAACAAGGCCTGCCGCATCGTGGCGAATGAAGGCTTCGGCAAGCCCGGCGACCGCATCATCATTTCCGCAGGTGTTCCGCTGGGTACGCCCGGTGCGACCAACATGTTGCGCATGGCCTATATCGGCCCGGACGGCCAGTCCGGCGTCTGAGCCTCACCATTTCTGATCGTAAAGCGCCCGGCATTGTCCGGGCGTTTTCGTTTGACTTAATGCGAGAGTTACCTGGACGACTACTGAGTCGCATTCTCCTGTGCCACGCGCGCATCCACCTCCTTCGCAAGCGCCTGCAGATCGCGCGGCTTGCCGGAAAGCTTTTCGATGGCTGCAATGGCCAGATCGGTCGCCACATAGTCCGGCTTGTGGCCGACACCCTTCAGCCAGATCAGCTCCGAATTCTTGATGTCGCGTCGTAATCCCACCGAGTGAATGTTTGCCAAAACGACCGGATCGTCATCGCCGGTGATGATCACCGCAGGCGTCTGGATCTCCGGATAGCGTGGTGAGACACGGGTTACGTAGTCGAGAAGATTGGCAACGTCCTGCGCATTGTACTGGAAGTTCGCCGGGCGCAGAACGAGGGCAGGGGCGCCTTCGGTCACATAGGTCTCGCGGCGTCTATTGGGGGCGAACACGCTCTTGGTGGCAGCGTCCAGGATCGTCATGCCCGCAGGCATGACCAGCGTGTGGCTGAACAGCCAGCCGATGACTGGCGTCGATGTCACCCTGTAGTGCCAGTCGATGCCGCCCGGCCAGGGATGGGTGGCAGGAGCCAGGAACAGCGAACCGATCACCTTGTCCGGGTGGTTGAGGGCAAAACTGGCCACGATGGCGCCGCCGAAGGAATGGCCGACGATGATGGCTTGGCGCATGCCGTAGGCCTCCATCAGCCTGGCGATAGCGTCCGCCTGCCCGTCGGGATAGGCGTTCTCCGGTCCACCGCGTTCCGAATAGCCGTGACCGGGACGATCAACGAAGAGCAGTTCAGCACGGCCTTTGAGCGGCCCCAGAAAGGCGGCCTCCTGATCCCGCAGGTTGCCGCTTGCGCCATGGACGAAGACGATCGGCGGCAGGTCGGCATTCGGCCCGGGGGGCACGTGCAGGGCGTTCATCTTGAAGCCGCCGACATCGGTCAGCGTGCCGATGTTCGGATACGTGTCCTCAATAACCTTGGCCTGCCAGGCGGTGAAGCCAAACAAGCCCGCGACAAGCGCTGCGACGATGATCAGAGCGATGATGATATAGGACAGGGGAATGCCTCGGATGGGAATCAGGTACGGCTGCCAGCCAGCTTCTCGGAAAGCTTGGTAACGTTCTCCTGCGCGTCCCGTTCCGCAGGATAGATGGCAAGAAAGCGTTCCCATGCCTTCAACGCAAGCTCATCCTGTCCGTTTTCCATCAGAATCGTTGCCATGCCCGCCAAAGCAGGGAAATGGCGAGGTTCCCGTTGCAGAACCTGATTGATGTCCGTCATGGATTTGCGCCTGTCGCCCATTGTGTAATGCAGCGTTGCACGGCGATTCCATCCTTCGATATAATCTGGTTTCAGAACCGTCACCTCATCCAGAAAATCCAGAGCGGCAGCGTTCTTCTTTTCCGCAATCGACCTGTTTGCCCATTGCATCAAGAGATCGACTGTCGGGCTATCGGATGCATTCCAGTTCGCAGTGATCTTGTTGGCGATCTCTTTTGCCTTTGCCGGGTCGCGCTCCCGGCCCAGATCTTTCAGCAGCTTGTCCTGAGCCAGTTTCGGATCGGTGATCGGTGGCTCGGCAGGAGCGGCAGCCTGAGTGCCTGCAGGAACGGTAACCGCACCCGGCTTCGGCGGCATGGGCTGAATGGGAGTAGGTTGAGGAGGTCTGGCTTGTGGAGCCGGTGCCTGGCCCGAGAGTGGGGGGCTTGATGGCAAGCCTGTCCCTGGTTGTTGCGCGCCCACGGGGCCGCAGAGCAAAGCGGAGGACAGAATGGCGATGGTCAAACGAAATCGGCGCATGGGATAGATCTAATCCGCATGCGCCGAGTTTCAAAACAAAAAACACACGTTATCGACAACGTGATGTCGAAGCTGCCCAAAGGCCGCTTCCGTCGATATCAGCCCTGACGAGCCTTGAAGCGTGGGTTCTGCTTGTTGATGATGTAAACGCGGCCCTTGCGGCGAACCAGACGGTTATCGCGATGACGGGCCTTAAGCGCTTTGAGCGAGTTCTTGATCTTCATTGTTCTGGTCCGCGTATTTCAGGGCGCTAGAGCCCTTAAGTCTCTGACAATCAAAAGCGCGCATTTACAGCGCGCCCTTTAGGATGGAGGGTGGATACAGGTTCACCAGCAGCCTGTCAACCGACAAGCCCCTGCGGAGAAGGGCTTTTCACCGCAAAAGCGCGGTGACATGGCCCATTTTGCGGCCAGGACGCGACTCCGCCTTGCCATAAAGATGAACCAGCACATGCGGCCTGGAGAGCCAATCGTTCAACTGCTCGATATCGTCGCCGATGAGATTGGTCATGACACAGTCCGAATGCCGGGCAGGATTTCCAAGTGGCAAGCCCGCGACCGCGCGGATGTGTTGCTCGAACTGGGAGACCACGCAGGCCGCTTCCGTCCAGTGTCCCGAATTGTGCACACGGGGGGCAATTTCGTTGGCAATCAGCGTTCCATCGGCCATGACGAAGAATTCCATGCCGATCACGCCGACATAGGAGAGGCCGGAGAGCAGGCGCTCGGCTGCCTGTCTTGCCGCATCGGCCGTGGATGAACTGATTCTTGCAGGCAGGGTGGAGGTGTGCAGAATACCGTTGCGGTGCACATTCTCCGCCAGGTCAAAGGTCTCAATCTCGCCGCTGATGCTACGGGCGGCGATGACCGAAACTTCACGTTCGAATGGAACAAAGCTCTCGAGAATCAGCGGCACGCCGCCCATGGCATCGAAAACGCCTGCGGCACTCTCGTCCGCCGAGCGAAACACGCGCTGGCCCTTGCCATCATAACCCAGTCTGCGCGTCTTCAGGACGCCCTGGCCGCCGAAATCGGCAAGCGCCCTTTCGAGATCCTCTTGCGAGTCAACGGCGTGAAACCGTGCCGTCTCGATGCCGCACTGGTTCAGAAAGCGCTTTTCGTGCAGACGGTCCTGCGCCACTTCAAGCGCTTTTGCAGGCGGATAAACCGGTCGCGTTTTTGCCAGCGCTTCAGCGGCACCGACAGGTACGTTCTCGAATTCGTAGGTGACGACGTCGCAACTTGCCGCCAGCCGTTCCAGCGCTGCGGGATCATCATAGGCGGCCACGATCTGTTCGTTGGCAACCTGTGCTGCCGGACAGTCTGGCTGTGGTTCCAGAATGATGGTGCGGAAATTCAGCCGGGCTGCGGCCATGGCAAGCATGCGGCCCAACTGGCCGCCGCCGATAATGCCGATGGTGGAAAGCGTCATGGCGCCTCGTCGATGGGATAGTCTGCAACGGACGCCGTCTGGCGTGCGCGGTATTCATCCAGCCTGTCGGCCAGATCCGGATCGGACAGTGCAAGCACGGCTGCTGCGAGAAGGGCCGCGTTGACGGCGCCTGCGCGTCCGATGGCCAGCGTTCCGACGGGAATGCCGGCAGGCATCTGGACGATGGAATAAAGACTGTCCATGCCCGACATGGTGCGCGATTGAACCGGTACACCGAAGACCGGAAGAGCGGTGAGTGCGGCCACCATTCCCGGCAGATGGGCGGCACCGCCAGCTCCGGCGATGATGACCTGGAAACCTTCCTCCCGCGCGCCCTTGGCAAAGGCAACCATGCGGTCCGGCGTGCGGTGCGCAGATACGATGCGGGCTTCATAGCCGACATCCAGGGCATCCAGCATGTCTGCAGCGTTCTTCATGGTTTCCCAGTCGGACTGGCTTCCCATGATGATGGCAACCGGCGGTCTCTCCTGCGGCAAGCTCACGTCCTCCGTGCTCACGCGATGATGTCGGGAATGATCTGGTCTTCCAGCTTCGTCATCTTATCCTTGATGGCGAGCTTCTTTTTCTTCATCCGTTGGATGCGCAGGGCCTCGCAACCGGTCGCGATCATGGCGTTGATGGCGGCATCGTAGTCTTCGTGTTCCTGCCGGAGGCGCGCCAGCGCCAGCCTGATATCCGCCTGTTCCTGATCGGCCATCGTCTGTATGTCCCCACATTTTCAATCCGGTCTTTGTATCGCCGGGGAATGCAGGCATGCTCCTAGCATCAAACCTGCCAAGCGACTAGTAGATCGCGCAGTAAAAGCGTTGGAAAGGCTTTTGGCGACGCATCCAATCTTGCGCAAAGATAAGAAATGCTAAACCACTCGCAACGGTAAACCGCGCCTGTTGATCTGCCAAGGGGCTGAAAAGAATAGACAATTTTGACGGACGTTGAAAAGTTGTCCGTGCCCGCCTGTTTCACGACAGTTCACGCAGGGTCATGCATCTTCGGGGATTTATTCACATTTAATCAAGACCACCAATTTGCCACGGAGAAGCCCCTATTTCGCCTTCGACAAAGCAGGCGGATCATGTCACACTTCCTTCGCAAACCAAAAGCCGCTGGCTCAGGGGAGCTGGTGGCCGGAGAACAAAAGGAAGGACGTGCCACATGACCATTCAGGCTCATATCGCATCGCTCGAGAAGAAACATGGTGCTCTTGAGGAGGAGCTCCAGTCAGTTCTAGCGTCCCCATCCTCCGATGACACACAAATTGCCATGCTGAAACGGCGCAAGCTGCGCCTGAAGGATGAACTGGAACGCCTCAAAAAGACGAAGCACTGACGCTATCGCGATCGTTTATGGGTTTTTGAAGATTGATCGCCGCCGTGGATCGGAAAGATCCGCAGGCGGCGATCTCTTTGAAGAGGGGAGTTAAAGGGTCTCGCCCAGTGCTTCAATCGACAAGCCTGAACATTCAGGCCCAGAACTGGTCGAGCCAGATATTCAGCTTCTGGAATCCCTTGATATTCACGGAATAGATGCGGCGCGTGCCTTCGGACGTCACCGTGACCAGATTGCTGTCGAGCAAAGCCTTCAGGTGCTGCGAAACCGCAGGGCGGCTGATCGGCAGGCCTTCCGCCAGTTCGTTGACCGTGCGCGGGGCGCGCCTCAGCTCTTCCAGCAGGTGGCGACGATTGGGGTCGGCAATGGCTGCAAAAGGATCGGTCGACATGCAAGCACGCTACGCGAAGTTCATGCCCTCAGCAAGCGGATTTGTGCGGTGCGAAATGACCTTCTCGGCAAGCCTTCTCAGAGGGGCAGCGAGTCGTAGAGCAACTTGATCGCGGCGATCAGCCCCAGTCCGTAAGCGAGAGGATAAAACACGTCCGGCTTGAGCTTTTTGACGATGTATGCGCCCGCCATGGTGGAGATGAGAGCGACGGGGAGCAGCGTGAACGAAAGCGTCAGGTTTTTCGTATCGAGAGCGCCCAGCGCCACGTAAGGTATGACCTTCACCGCATTGACGATGGCAAACAGGCGAACGCTGGCGCCGGTGTAATTCTTCGGATCGAGCTTCAACGGCAGGGCGTAGATCTGGAAGGGTGGGCCGCCCGCATGGGCGACGAAACTGCCATAGCCAGAGATCGTACCCCAGAAGAGTGCCGGACCCTTGCGATGTCCGGTTGCTTCCACGGGCGTGGCACGATGAGGTCCATAGGTTTGATAGAAATAGCGGCTTGCAAACAGGATCATGGACACGGCGATGACGAAACGCAGTGCGTCATCCGGAACATAGGCCGATGTCGCCCAGCCGAGCGCGATGCCGATGATGCATCCCGGAAGCAGCGTCAGCAGCAGCTTCCGGTCGTTTAAGTTCCGCCAGGCATAGAGCGCGACCAGATCCATGATGATGAGGATGGGCAGGAAAATGGCAGCGGCGTCCACCGGGGTTACAACCATGGCCATCAGCGGCACGCCAATCAGCGCGAAGGCACCACCCAGCCCACCTTTGGACAGGCCAACGAGCGAAACCGCCGGAATGGCGGCGGCAAAAAAGATCGGGTCCGGTAGGGAAATGGCGAACATGAGGGATGACAGTTGATTGAAGGGCCTGTCCGGTCTATCGGACTCGTTGACCTATGACGAGCCTTGTCCGGATCAACTTGCATTTCAGAGTATGACGATGTTGAACGGTAAAGGCGCTTATCCGCCTGCCACACGAACTGGAGCCGATGATGACCCTTCCTGAAGATCGCTGCCGTCTTGTGCTGATCGTGCCGGCCATGGAAGACGACGACTCGCTGGCAGAGCAGTTGAGCCATGC
Organism: Rhizobium rhizoryzae; assembly: GCF_011046895.1. Classification (NCBI taxonomy): domain Bacteria; kingdom Pseudomonadati; phylum Pseudomonadota; class Alphaproteobacteria; order Hyphomicrobiales; family Rhizobiaceae; genus Affinirhizobium; species Affinirhizobium rhizoryzae. Next base: position 1,791,012 of record NZ_CP049250.1, read on the forward strand.
TCTTCGGGGCGGTGACGTCGCATCCGTCATCCTGCCGCAATATGACAGCAATGACAGTGCATTCCAGAAACGGGCGGAGAAGCTGGTGCCCATCGTACAGGCAGCCGGTGCGGCTGCGCTGATTGCAGGCGATTCGCGCGTTGCCGGTCGCGTCAAGGCCGACGGCCTGCATCTGAGCGGCTCCATGGAAGAACTCAGCGAAGCCATGGAGAAGTTCTCGCCGAAGCTGATCGTCGGCTCTTCGACAGCAACGGACCGGCACACGGCGCTGGAAGTGGGCGAAGCGCGTCCAGACTACATCTTCTTCGGGCGCCTGGATGGCGATATCAAGCCGGAAGCGCATCCCAAGAATGTCGCTTTGGGCGAATGGTGGGCATCGATGATCGAGATCCCTTGCATCGTCATGGGCGGTACAGAGGTTGGCTCCGTGGTTGCCGTGGCTGAATCCGGTGCGGAGTTCGTGGCGCTTCGTACGGCAATATTCGATAATCCCGCCGGGGCGGCGGCCGCAGTTGCCGAAGTCAACGCAGTTTTGGACGAAAAAGCGCCACGGTTTGACGATTGAACATCGACATGCGTCGCACCCACCGTTCCATCAGGTCCAATTTGCTGAAACATCACCTTTTCCTTGCCGTGTCTGCGGCAGGCCTGATCTTCTGCTCTCCGGCATTCGCGCAGACCTCGGAGCGAGCGGTCACACGTCCCGTCGAGAACAATGCCGGGACTTTGCAAAAGGGAAGCCCGCCTGAAAAGGCTGGCGAAGGGGGCAAGCCGCCTGTGGAAGCCTATCCCTCCAGCGGCATTTCGCTGTTGCAGCGCATGGGGACGACGCTGCCGCCGCTTCCGCCGGAAAAGCCCTATACCGGCCCGGTCGATGAAGCCTATGGCGCCTTCCAGCGCGGTCTCTATCAATTGGCGCTGGAGAAGGCGCTCCCCCGTGCCGAGGCCGGAGATGCCGCCGCGCAGACGCTGGTGGCCGAGATGATGACGCGCGGGATGGGCATTCCACGTGATTCGAAAAATGCAGCCTTCTGGTATCAGCAGGCAGCCGAGCGCGGCGATCCTTCCGCCATGTTCCAGTACGCACTGCTGCTGATGCGCGGCAAGGATGTGGCGCGCGACAAGGCAAAGGCCGATGATTTCATGCGGCGTGCGGCAGAGGCGGGCAATGCCTCGGCGCAATTCAACTGGGCGCAGCTTCTCGTAGCCGATAATCCCGGTGAGAAGGGGTTACAGCTGGCGCTTCCGTTTTACGAAAAATCCGCTGGACAGGGGGTCGCCGATTCCCAGTATGCCGTCGCCCAGCTTTACCAATCACTTCCGGACGTGCCGCCTGAGAAGAAGGCCAAGGCGCGTGAATGGCTGGAGCGGGCCGCCAAGGCGGGGTTCGACACCGCGCAACTCGACATGGGGATCTGGCTCGTCAACGGTGTCGGTGGTGAGCGCGACTATGACAAGGGCTTCGAATGGCTGCGTATCGCAGCTTTGCGCGGCAATGTCGTGGCGCAGAACAAGCTCGCTCATATGTATGTCAATGCGCTTGGCACGCGTCCCAATCCGGTGGAAGCGGCCAAATGGTATGTTCTTTCTCGACGCGCGGGGCTCTCCGATCCTGTGCTGGAAGACTTCTATCTCGGCATCAATGACGAGCAGCAGAAACAGGCCATTGATGCCGCAAACCGTTTCCGGAGAGGCGCGCAGAAGCCATGACGAAAGGCGCATCTTAACCCTTGCGCCGAGCAAAACTCCGGTCGCACTTGAATTTCAGCCGGTTTTGTGGTTCTGAACGCGCCTATTCACGAAAATTCGCCAAGTTTCGTTCCCTGATGGATCGGGAACACACGCCGTTTACCCAAGGATTATCCGATGGCTCGCTCCGCCCTTCTCAACGTTATGGTTCAGGCAGCAATGAAAGCCGGCAAGTCACTTGCTCGCGATTTCGGCGAAGTGCAGAACCTGCAGGTTTCGGTCAAGGGTCCGGGCGATTTCGTTTCGCAGGCAGACCTGAAGGCGGAGAAGATCGTCTATGACGAGCTGATGAAGTCCCGCCCGACCTACGGTTTTCTGGGTGAGGAGAGCCAGGAGATCAAGGGCACGGACGGTGCGCATCGCTGGATCGTCGATCCGCTCGATGGCACCACCAACTTCCTGCACGGCATTCCACAGTTCGCGGTTTCCATCGCGCTGGAGCGGGACGGCGAAATCGTTGCCGGTGTCATTTTCAACCCGGCAACGGATGAGTTGTTCACGGCGGAAAAGGGCGGCGGTGCATTCCTCAACGATCGCCGCATTCGCGTGGCGGCCCGCCGCGTTCTTTCCGATTGCGTCATCGGCTGCGGCATGCCGCATCTGGGTCGCGGCAATCACGGCAAGTTCCTGGTCGAACTGCGCCATGTCATGGGAGAAGTTTCCGGCGTTCGCCGTTTCGGCGCGGCCGCTCTCGATCTGGCCTATGTGGCAGCAGGCCGTATCGACGGCTTCTGGGAAGTGGGTCTTTCTCCGTGGGACATCGCGGCTGGTCTGATCCTCATCCGCGAGGCGGGTGGTTTCACCTCCACGCTCAAGGGCGGCACCGACATGCTGGACGATGGCACGGTCGTTGCCGGTAACGAATTGATCCAGAAGCAATTGCTGGAAGTGACCAACCGTCCGGTGCCATCGCGCTGATTCGCGACGACGCTAGAACTTTGACGCTTGAAACATCTTCGGCCCGGTTGGCTGGCCGAAGATCCTAATGCATGTCGCGCTCAACCGGATTCGGTTGAGCGGAACGTACATGCATCAAGTCAAAGTCTTACAGCGTCGTTCGCGCGTTCAATCGAACGCGCCGCGCTGTAGTGGATTTTTCCGATATTCACTCGGGGATCTTTCGAACGGGCGGGATAACCTGCTCATTGCCCGAGAGCATCACTTCAATTTGTCTCATTTTTGAAATAGCCTCCCCACCACAGTTGCGTGGAGGTTGCGTGCATCATGGCGAATGATACCCTGGAAGATGTGAACGGGTCTGATCTGGCTCCCCGACACCACGGGTACAAACTTTCCAATCCGCTTCCCTTCATCTGGACCATGGTGATCTTCCTGATCATCATCGGCTTCATCGCTGCTATCCTTTATCGGCAGGCGCATACGGCATTCATGACCAATCCGGGCCTGAACGGGCTCATTCTCGGTGTGCTGGGCATCGGCATCATCCTGATCTTCAGCCAGGTCATCAGCCTCATTCCGGAGGTACGCTGGTTCAATTCCTTCCGTGCAGCCGGCAGCGCCGACAGGGTTGGCAAGGAGCCGCGTTTGCTGGCACCCATGCGCGCGCTGCTGGGGCGTAGCCGCCACGTGGCGCTGTCTGCCAATGTCTTGCGGTCGATCCTCGATTCCATCGGGACGCGACTGGATGAAACACGGGATATATCCCGCTATCTCATCGGCCTGCTGGTGTTTCTCGGTCTTCTCGGCACCTTCTGGGGATTGATTGGAACGATCGGCTCGATCAGCGAGGTCATCCAGGGTCTCGACCCGAATTCCGGCAACAACAATGACATTCTGACGGCGCTGAAAAGTGGCCTGACGGCGCCGCTGTCCGGCATGGGTACGGCCTTTTCGTCCTCGCTGCTCGGTCTTTCCGGCTCGCTGATCCTCGGATTTCTCGATCTCCAGGCCGGGCGTGCGCAGAACCGCTTCTACACGGAGCTGGAGAACTGGCTGTCTTCCGTCACCGACGTGAACTCCGAGAACGCCGTTGCCGACGTGTCCGGCCAGCCTTCGTCCGACGAACTGCGCCGCATGGTCGAGCAACTGCGCAAGCTGGTTGCGCTTCAGGCCAAGGGGCAGGCGCCTGGCGATGCAGGCTCGCAATCGGAACGCTCGATGGCAGCCATCAGCCAGCTTGCCGAAAGCATTCAGGGGCTGGTCAAGAACATGCGCAACGAGCAGCAGATGCTGCGCGATTGGATCGAGGCGCAGCAGGACGAGGCCAAAGCCATGCGCCGCGCGCTCGATCGCCTTTCCGACAAGATCGGGGAGAAATAAGCCATGGCGCTAGGTCGCAACCGGCGCCGCGAGCGCGGGGTCGATTACTGGCCGGGCTTTGTCGATGCGCTGTCGACGCTGCTGCTCGCCATCATGTTTCTGCTCACGGTGTTCGTGCTGGCCCAGTTTATTCTCGGTCGGGAGATCACGGGTCGCGATGAGGTCCTGACGCGTCTGAACAGCCAGATTGCCGAACTGACCGAACTGCTGGCGCTTGAAAAGAGTGGCAAACAGGATGCCGAGGATGTGCTGGCCAATCTTCAGGCCTCGCTCTCGGCATCTGAAACGGAACGCTCGCGGCTTCAGGCGCTTCTTGATCGCGGGGCCGGCTCCAGTGACGCGGCCAATGCCCGGATTGGTACGCTGACCGAACAGCTCAATCAGGAGCAGCAGGCAAGTGCGCGCGCCATGAGCCAGGTCGAACTGCTCAATCAGCAGATCGCCGCCTTGCGAGCGCAGATCGCCGCCGTCGAAGCGGCACTGCAGGCTTCTGAAGCGAGGGATCAGAACTCGCAGGCGAAAATCGCCGATCTTGGCCGGCGCCTGAATGTGGCGCTTGCCCAGCGCGTTCAGGAACTCAACCGCTACCGTTCCGATTTCTTCGGTCGGTTGCGGGAAATTCTATCCGACCGCCAGAACATCCGCATTGTCGGAGACCGCTTCGTGTTCCAGTCGGAAGTTCTGTTTCCCGTTGGCGGATCCGATCTCGATGACCGGGGTCGCACCGAAATGGACAAGCTCGCGACCGCACTTCTGGAACTTGCGCAGGAAATTCCCGCGGAAATAAACTGGGTTCTGCGTGTCGATGGCCATACGGACAATGCGCCTTTGAGTGGCACCGGGCGCTATCGCGATAACTGGGAGCTTTCCTCCGCTCGAGCTACATCCGTGGTAAAGTATCTTATTTCGAAGGGTGTGCCCGCCAATCGTTTGGTGGCAGCAGGCTTCGGCCAGTTCCAGCCGATTGCCGAGGGCGAAACGCCGGAAGCACGGTCGCAGAACCGCCGTATCGAGCTGAAGCTTACCGAGAGATAATCCGCTAAATAAGCAGTTTTCGAAACGTATTGGGCTCCACGTCTGCCCCTTGCCCTCTATTGACGTTTGCGTAAGAGTAAATGGAAATCGGGGGAGGGAGATTCACCGTGGAGTTTGATGTCATCGTCGTTGGCGGCGGGCTGGCGGGTCTGGTCGCAGCAACGGAAGCCACTGCCGCGGGCAAGCGCGTTTGCCTGATCGATCAGGAAGGGCCGCAAAATCTCGGTGGACAGGCTTTCTGGTCGCTGGGTGGCCTGTTCTTTGTCGATAGCCCGGAACAGCGGCGAATGCGCATTCGCGACAGTCTGGACCTTGCCCGTCAGGACTGGCAGGGTTCCGCTGGTTTCGATAGGCCGGAAGATCACTGGCCGCGTCTGTGGGCCGAAGCATATCTGCAATTTGCAGCGGGCGAAAAGCGGGCATGGCTGCACCAGATGGGCATGCGCTGGTTCCCGGTTGTCGGCTGGGCGGAGCGGGGCGGCTCCCAAGCACATGGCCATGGAAACTCGGTTCCGCGCTTTCATGTGACCTGGGGAACAGGGCCGGGCGTCATCGAACCCTTCGTCAAGCGCGCTGAGGCCGATGCGGACAAAGGTCTCCTGACGTTCAAGTTTCGTCATCAGGTCGACAACCTCGTCAGTCAAGCGGGGCGCATCACCGGCGTGTCCGGCACTATTCTTGCGGATGATCCGGTCTTGCGCGGGCAGAAGAGTTCGCGCGAGGCTGTGGGGTCCTTCGAATTCACTGCCGTTGCCGTCATCGTCGCATCGGGTGGCATTGGTGGAAATCACGACCTCGTCCGGCGCAACTGGCCCCGCGAGAGGCTGGGCGATCCACCGCAGAGCATGGTCAGCGGTGTGCCTCACCATGTCGATGGCCGGATGATCGGGATCACCCAGGCAAGCGGCAGCGCAGTCATCAACCCGGACCGCATGTGGCATTATACGGAGGGCTTGCGGAACTGGGATCCGATCTGGCCCAACCACGGCATCCGCATTCTGCCGGGGCCATCCTCCTTCTGGTGCGATGCGAATGGGGAGCGCCTGCCTGCGCCCGCCATGCCGGGATTCGATACGCTCGGCACGTTGAAGATCTTGCGAGATCGGGGATCGGATTACAGCTGGTTCATCCTCACCAAGGCGATCATCAAGAAGGAGTTTGCCCTTTCAGGATCTGAGCAGAACCCGGATCTGACGGGTAAGAATATCCGGCTTCTGTTGAAGCGTCTCGGCAAGGAGCCTCCCGCGCCCGTTCAGGCCTTCATGGACAAGGGCGAGGATTTCGTGGTGCGCAACTCGCTGGAAGAGCTGGTTGCGGGCATGAACAGGCTGACCGGTGAAAACAGGCTGGATCCCTCGCGCATTCGCCAGCAGATCGAGGCGCGAGACCGTGAAATTCTCAATAGCTTCTCGAAGGATGCGCAAGTCACTGCCATACGCGGCGCCCGAAACTATCTCGGCGACAAACTGATGCGCACGGCCAAGCCGCATCGTTTGCTCGATCCGGCAGCAGGCCCGCTCATCGCGGTGCGTCTGCATGTCCTGACGCGCAAGACGCTTGGCGGCATCCACACAGATCTCAATGCGCGCGTGCTGGGGGCGGATGGCGAGGTCGTGCCGGGGCTTTATGCCGTTGGCGAGGCCGCAGGTTTCGGCGGGGGCGGCCTGCACGGGTACAATGCGCTGGAAGGGACATTTCTCGGCGGCTGCCTGTTTTCGGGCCGCATCGCCGGGCGACATGCGGCAGCCTGAGCAGGGGAAGCCAGAGAGGCGGCGTAAGCTGCCTCTCTGGCCTTTTTGTTGAGGGTCGTAGACTTAATCCATCGTCACATTGGCGCTCTTGACGATGGGTGCCCATTTCGCCAGCTCCGCCTTCACATGGTCGCCCAGTTGCTCCGGTGAGGAGGCAACGATGGAGGCGCTGAATTCCTTCATGCGGTCGGCCACGGCTGGCGTTGCGAGCGCTGCCTTCGCGGCTGCGTTCAGGCGGTCCACCACGGGCTTGGGCGTGCCCTTTGGAGCAAAGAGAGCGTTCCAGGTATAGGTCTCATAGCCCGGGATGCCAGCCTCAGCCATGGTCGGAACATCCGGGAAGGATGGTGCGCGCTGTGATGTGGTGACGGCGAGGGCGCGCAGTGTTCCGGCCTTGATGTGACCGGAAGAGGAGGGAAGGTTGTCGAACATGATCGGCACCTGATTGCCGATGACATCGTTCAGTGCAGGACCGGCGCCCTTGTAAGGCACGTGCTGCATGTTGACGTTCGCCATGCTGTTGAACAGCAGGCCCGACAGATGCAGCGGCGTTCCATTGCCGGACGAGGCATAGCTGTACTTGTCCGGATTGGCCTTCAGAAGCGCCAGCAGTTCGGCAACATTCTTCGCGGGAAGCTGCGGATTGACGACCAGCACGTTCGGAACGACCACCAGCAGCGAGACTGGAGCAAAGTCCTTTTCGGCATCGTAGGGCTTGGCCTTCAGCATCAGCGGGTTCAGTGCATGGGTGGCGACGGTTCCCATGAGGATGGTATAGCCATCCGGTTCGGCACGGGAGACGTTGGCCGCTCCCAGGCTTCCGCCAGCGCCCGCGACGTTCTGGATGATGACCTGCTGGCCAAGATCGGCAGACATGCGCTCGGCAATGACGCGAGCAACCACATCCGTTGAGCCACCCGCCGCGAATGGCACGACGAGCGTGATCGTACGTTCCGGAAACTGCGCGCTGGCGCTGCTTGCGGCAAAAAGGCCCGTCATCAGGCCAGCGGCCAGAATGGATTTGAGAAACTTCATCCGATCATCCTCCCGTAAATGGTCAAGCCAGCAGACGGTTCTCCTCCACGCCTGCCAGATGCGCGGAATTGTTGTCGCACGGATGCACAACACAACGGAAATACGACGATCGATCGGAAGGCACGCGCCAGACAATCTGCGAATGGGTGATTTTCCACCCATGCACAGCATTTGCCGGGTGGATTTCCACCCAACGTCCGGCCTTGCTTATTGCGCGGCGATGAAGCTCTGGCTGCCAGCCTCGAATTGTAGTTTGGCAAGGCTGGCATAGAGGCCGCCCTTCGCAACCAGTTGCTGGTGCGTTCCTTCCTCAACGATCCGCCCGTTCTCCATGACCAGAATGCGATCGGCCTTGAGAATGGTCGCGAGGCGATGAGCAATCACGATGGTCGTGCGGTTCTGCATCAGACCATCCAGTGCCTTCTGCACCAGCGTTTCGCTTTCGGCATCCAGCGCCGAGGTGGCTTCGTCCAGAAGCAGTACGGGTGCATCCTTGAGGATGGCGCGGGCTATGGCAATGCGCTGTCTCTGGCCGCCGGAAAGGGTAACGCCACGTTCGCCTGCCATGGTGTCATAGCCGTTTTCGAGACGGGAAATGAACTCATCCGCCTGCGCCGCAATCGCCGCCTGCCGAACGGCCTCGCGCGTGGCATTCGGCTGTCCGAAAGCGATGTTGTCATGGATGGAAGCGGCAAAGATGGTCACATCCTGCGGCACGATGGCAAGACGCGAACGAAGTTCTGCAAGCCTTGCCTCGCGCAGATCGACGCCATCGAGGCGAATTGCGCCGGATGTCGGATCATAGAAACGCATCAGCAGGGCAAGAAGCGTGCTCTTGCCAGCGCCGGAAGGGCCGACGACTGCGACTGTTTCACCCGCAGCGACCGTGAAGGACAGCTGCTCGATGGCTGCGGCATTGGTCCGTGTCGGGTAGATGAAGCCAACCTTGTCGAAGCTGACTTCGCCGCGTGCGGGGGAGGGCAGGGAAACCGGATGCTGTGGATCGCGAATCGCCGGGACTTCGCTCAGCAATTCGCTGAGGCGCTCCGCCGCGCCACCAGCCTGCGAAAGCTCTCCCCAGACCTCGGAAAGTTGACCGAGTGAGCTTGCGGCGATGACTGAATAGAGAACGAATTGCCCAAGCGTTCCGGCGGTCATGGTGCCGTTCAGCACGCTTTGTGCGCCGTACCACAGCACGCCGACAATGCTGCCAAAGACCATCAGGATGGCGAAGCCGGTGAGGAAGGCCCGTGACCGGATGGCAACGCGCGCTGCGTCATAGGCCGCTTCGACGGTCGAGGTGTAGCGCGCGCTCGCGGCCTGTTCGGCGCCGAAGGCGTGAACGGTCCGATTGGCCGATATGGTCTCAGACGCGAAGGCGGAGGTTGCAGCCAGCGTATCCTGGGCCGCGCGCGCACGGCGGCGAACGGAGCGCCCGAAACCCACCAGCGGGAAGACGATCAGCGGAATGGCGCCCAGAACCAGAAGCGAGAGCTTCGGGCTCGTCAGGATCATCATTGCCATCGCGCCAAGACAGAGGATGACATTGCGCAGGGCCTGCGAGGCGGCGGAACCAAAGGCGGACTTGATCTGTGTCGTATCCGCCGTCAGGCGCGAGACGATTTCACCGGACTGGTTGACATCGAAGAAGGAGGCCGAGAGCGCGGTGACCCGCTGGAAGACTTCTGTGCGGAGATCGGCAACGACGCGTTCACCGATCGTGATGACATAGTAGTAACGCATGGCGCTCGACACCGCGAGAAGCACGGCCAGCGCCAGCAACATGGCAAAATAGCTGTTGATGAAGCTGCCGTCTGCCGCCGCGAAACCATGATCCACCATGCGGCGCACGGCCAGCGGCAACATCAGCGTTGTTGCCGCCGCAAGCGCCAGAAACACGCCTGCAGCCGCCACCATCTTCCTGTAGCGCATGACATAGGGCATCAGGCGCAGCAGAGGCTGGGGGGAGCGGCGCGTCTTCTCGGCTTTCATCGGGCATTTCCGTCTGGCTTGGCCACAAAACAGGGCTGTTCAGCCCGTTTGCGGGTACTTGTGCTTTGGGAGACCTTCCTGTATAGGCTCCGCATCGAATTGGGAAGCCGTGGCCTTGACCGGTGCACGGCTTCATTTACGGAATAGGGTCGCTCGCTGCAATTGCGACATAAAGACCCCGCAAAGCAGGAACTGTGTCATGAAGGCGAACATCCATCCCGACTACCACAAGATCAAGGTTGTCATGACTGACGGCACCGAATACGAAACCTTCTCCACGTGGGGTTCGGAAGGCGCAGTGATGAACCTGGAAATCGATTCCAAGTCGCATCCGGCATGGACCGGCGGCAGCCAGCAGCTGATGGACCGCGGTGGCCGCGTTTCCAAGTTCAACAAGCGCTTCGGCGGCCTCGGCCTCTGATCTTGAGCCGGATCATGCATCCGGTTCTCTGACGATATCCTGCCGCCCGAGGCGAAAGCTTCCGGGCGGTTTTCTTTTTTGTCCGAAAGCCGGTATCTCGGCTTTCGCAACATGAAGAGAATGCTCATGTCTTTTGCCTTTTCGCGGTCGCTGACCTCGCTTTTCGTCGCAGGCTCCCTGTTTCTGTCCACTGCACCGGTCCATGCCGAAGGCAATCAGGCCAGCCTGGTCATCGATGTGAAAACCGGCCAGGTGCTGGAAGCTGACCGTGCGACGGAGCTGCATTATCCGGCTTCGCTCACGAAGATGATGACGCTCTACATGACGTTCGAGGCGCTTCACTCCGGCAAGTTGAAATGGACGGACCGGATCAAGATTTCCGAGAACGCCAATAACAAGGAGCCGTACAAGTTTGCGATCGGTGCCGGAAACACGATCAGCGTGCGCGAGGCGGTCGAAGGCATGATCGTGATCTCTGCCAATGATGCCGCAACCGCCATGGGCGAGTATTTCGGTGGCACCGAAGAAGGCTTTGGAAAGTTGATGACGGTAAAGGCGCGCCAGCTCGGCATGGCCAACACCGTCTTCAAGAATCCCGCCGGACTTCCCGACCCCGAGCAGGTGACCACTGCTGCCGACATGGCGAAGCTTGGCATGGCGCTGATGCGCGACTTCCCCGAAGACTTCAAGATGTTTTCCGCGCGGTCCATCCAGTTCCGCAGCATGAAGATCCGCGGTCATAACGGCGTACTGAACACCTATCCGGGCGCCAGCGGAATCAAGACAGGCTATACGGATGCATCCGGATACAACCTGGTGACCTCGGTTTCGCGAGGAGGGCGCAGTCTCGTCGGTGTCGTGCTCGGTGGAAAGACGGCTCAGGAACGGGATGAGACGATGAAGGTTCTCCTCGATCGCTTCCTGCCGGCTGATCCGACGGCTGTTGCAAAGCGTCCCGGTGCGGATGTCGTTGCTCCTGCAAAGACAGCGACGGTCAAGACGACCGTTGCCCAGCCCTGACACTATCTATTCGAGCAAAGAAAAAGCCGCGTCGCCCTTCATGGGCATCGCGGCTTTTTTCATGAACTTCTTCGTTGGGCTCAAGCGCCCTTGAAGGCCGTCCGTAGGAGATCGAGCTGCGCGCGAACGCTGTTCTCGTTGTCCGGAACGATGGCTTCCTGCGGGCGATAGATTTCGCGATCGAGAAGCGCAACGCGGTTCTGCAGACGCAGCGAACGCTCGACAAGATCACGGAAGGCTTCCGGAAGATCACCCCAGCCCGGCGCCATGCGATCGACATTGAAACCGTCGAGGCGAACCTTGTTCTTTTCGGCAAGCACCTGATCGTAGCTCATTTCGCCATTGTTGACGGCGCGCTGCAGCAGCAGCCACGATGCCATCTGCATCAGGCGGGTGGTGAGCCGCATGGATTCGGCTGCGTAAAGCACAGTCGCGACACGCGGCAGCACCTTGGACGCGGCGCGGCCCGGGCCATCCAGATAAGCGGCGGTCTCTTCGACCAGCGACATGCCTTCCGTATACAGCGCCTTGAACTGCGACGAGCTAGCGGCGCGGCCTGCGAAACTGACGGTATTCAATACCTGCTCTGACATCGAGATAATCCTGCTAACGCATCCACTTGATCAGGCAATGACGAAACCACTCAAAAGGTTCCGCTCTCGCTTCTTTCTGCAACAGAAGATGATCCCACTAGCGCAAATCCGCAAGGCGTTTCTTAAAGAAGGGTTAATTCCCACAGTTTACAAGCATAGACACAAAAAAAAGAGCCGCGGGAGCGGCTCTCAAGGTAAAACAGGGAGAATCAGACCAAATCGCCGATTGGAGAAACTGTCTGAGACCAGGAAACCCGGTCGAGATCATCATTACTGAAAATGCTTAATGGCCGATTAATAGGTTTACACGCGGTATAAATTCTTCGCGAGCAGCCATTCCAGTCTGGATCAGATCTGTCCCATAACGCCAAGTAACGCCACTTGTGATCGAAACCCTGCTCAAGTGATTCGTACGGTTGCAAACATGAAGCGCGATGAGGCGCTTTGTCTCACCGCTTGAAGAAGTCTTCCGCCGCTCGGCGTCCTGCATCCTTCTGCGCGCGCTCTGCCTTCAAACGGACGATTTCCGCCTCGAGCAAAGCGACCCGCTTGTCCAGCTCGTCCGCAGACAAGAGTGAGAGGTCGCAGCCGATTTCGTGTTGCGTTACCTTTTTCGGGCGGTCGTCGTCGAAGATGCTCATTGTCCGGTTATCTCCAGAATTCGGGAATGGCTTCCTGCAGGCGAGGGCCGATTCGAAGCGGGGCAATCTTTTCCGCAAGCCCGGTGCTGTCGGATATTTCCACGCCAACGCCACAGATCGTTGCGGGACCGCTCGCGGCCTCGAAACGCCCCTTCGGCATCTTGGAAATGAAACGGTTCAGCGGCTCTTCCTTCTCCATGCCGAGCGATGAATCGTAATCGCCGCACATGCCAGCATCGGACATATAGCCGGTTCCACCGTTCAGAATCTGGTGGTCGGCCGTCGGAACATGCGTATGGGTGCCGACAACGAAGCTGGCACGACCATCGACGAAATGCCCGAAGCACTGCTTCTCGCTTGTTGCTTCCGCATGGAAATCGAAGACGATGGCGTCCGCCTGTTCCTTGAGCGGGCAAGCGTCGAGAATGGCTTCGGCGCTCTTGAAGGGATCATCCAGCTCCGGATGCATAAACACGCGGCCCATGATGTTGGCGACCAGAACGCGCGCGCCGTTGCGGGCGTAGAACAGACCGGAGCCGCGACCGGGGGTGCCAGCCGGGTAATTGGCAGGGCGCAGGAACTGATCGTGACGGCCAGCAAAGGACACGGCTTCCTTCTGATCCCAGACATGGTTACCGGTGGTGACGACATCGGCTCCGGCATTGATCGTCTCGAGATAGATATCTTCGGTGATCCCGAAGCCGCCCGCAGCGTTCTCGCCATTGACGATCACGAAATCAAGTTTGAGGTCCGAGATGAGGCCGGGAAGGCGATCCCAGACGGCAGTGCGTCCGGTCTTGCCTACCATGTCGCCGAGAAAGAGAAGTCGCATGCCAATCCGTTCAGCTGTTCAGGCGTCTCAGGCCACTTTCTGTGAGGATGCCGTGAAGACGCATATCGTGAGGTTCTGCGGGTACTGATGCCACTTTCTGGCAATCGAAGGCAATGCCGATCAGACGTGGATGCAAGCCTTTCCTGTGCAAACGGTCGATTGCGCGGTCGTAATAGCCGCCGCCATAGCCAATGCGATGGCCGGTCCTGTCAAAGGCTGCCAAGGGTACGAGCATCAGCGAAGGGTCGAGTTCAGCGCAGTCGGCACCCGGACCGAAGGTGCCAAATCCCATCGGCACCAGAGGACGGTCCGCATGCAGTTCGCGAAACACGATGGTCGTCTTGTCGAGGATAACCGGTAGACAAAGAATGGCGCCGCGTGACTTGAGGCCTGCCATCAGCGGTCTGATATCCGCCTCGGACCGGATCGGGAAAAAGCCGGACACGATCATGCCCGGCTCCAGTTCCAATTCCTTGAGGCCAGTCTCGGCGATTGCCAGGCTCTTCTCGATGCGTTCTGCCGGCGCCAGCTGATTGCGGGCGGCCAGCCGCTCCGCTCTCAGAAGGGCCTTCGCCTCGACATTGCCGGTCATGCCTCGACCGCTGCCTTCTGCACCAGAAGCTTGTCGATGCGCCTGCCGTCCAGATCGATCACTTCGAAGGACCAGCCATTCCAGTTAAATCGCTCACCCAGTTCCGGCAGGTGCTTCAACTCGTCCAGCACGAAGCCGGCAACGGTCTCGTAATCCGGATCTTCCTTCATGGAGAAACCCATCTGATGGGCAAATTCATCGACCGGCATCCAGCCAGCAACGAGGAAGGAGCCGTCATCCCGCTGAACGATTGCAGGCTCTTCGACCTCGTCTTCCTGGAACACGCCGGTAATGGCCTCAAGAATATCGCCGGAGGTTACAATGCCTTCGAAATGGCCATACTCGTCATAGACCAGAACCATATGGGCGCTGGACTTGCGCAGAGCCTGGATCACGTCGATGGCGCCCGTGAGGTCGGAGACCACGGGAGCCTCGCGCATGCGGTTGCGAATGTCCGGATCCTTGCCTTCGGCAATTGCCTCGTAGGCATCCTTCACGAACAGAACGCCGAGAATTTCGTCGGACGAGCCGTTGCGAACCGGTAGCCGGGATTTTTGCGTGTTCCTGAGCTGAGCGCGGATTTCCGCCGGATCGTCCTCGATGTCGACGACTTCCACATCGCGGCGCGGGGTCATCAATCCGCGAGCGGTCCGGTCTGCGAGGCGCATGACACCGGAGATCATGGCCGATTCTTCGGTCTCGATCACGCCCGCGATCTGCGCTTCGGCAAGAACCGTGCGAATTTCCTCATCGGTCATTCGCTCCTCGGATTCGCCCTTCTGACCCAGGAGCGCCAGGACGCTTCGACCGGAGGCATCCAGCAGCCACACCAGGGGAAGCGCGAGCTTCGACAGAAGCACCATCATCGGTGCAACGCGCGCTGCAACGATTTCCGGGGCCCGCAGCGCGATCTGCTTCGGCACCAATTCGCCAACAATCAGCGAAAGATAGGTGATGGCCACAACGACTGAGCCGACGCCGAGGCCATCCGCCCAGCCTTGAGGAAGGCCCATGGACAGAAGCCAGGCGGACAGGCGAGCCCCGAGGGTTGCACCGGAGAAAGCGCCTGAAAGGACGCCGACGAGCGTAATGCCGATTTGAACGGATGAAAGGAAACGGCCAGGGTCTTCCGCCAGCTTGATGGCTTGCGCGGCGCCTCTGTTGCCTTGTTCGGCCATAACCCTCAGGCGCACGGCACGGGAGGAAACGACAGCCAGTTCGGACATGGCCAGTACGCCGTTAAGGATGGTGAGAAGAACGACGATGGATATTTCGGTTAACAAGTGACTCTCATTTGTTGCGCCAGAGCCAAGGCCACCTTGAATAAAGCGTGGCAGGCCCGGGCCGACTCGAACATCCGGTCGACCCCGCCGCGCAAACACATGGAAACTGTTTCGGTTCCCTGATGAAGGCCACGGCTGACGTTAGGAGCGCGATATTATCGGTGGCGCTGCGCCTTGGCAATGCGCTCAGCCAGTTTGTCCGAGTTCCAGAGCGAGTTCCGCACGCGTTCCGCGTGTGACGTCCGCATAGGCGATGGAGCTTCCAAGCGTAGCCGCCATCGAACGGATGATGCGGCTGCCGAGCCCTGTTCCCTTGGGGGTGGATCCTTCGACAAGGCCAACGCCGTCATCTTCCACGGCAAGGAGGGCGGTGCCGTCACCCGAGTGTTTAAGATGCACGCGCACCTCGCCGCCAGAGCCCACGGGGTAGGCGTATTTCAGGGCGTTGGTCAGAAGTTCGGTCACAATCATGCCAACGGAGACCGCACGATCCGATGTCAGCGATACGGCATCGGCATCCAGCGAAATGGATGGGCCTTCGCTACCCAGATTGACGGAGCGGTGAACCTCCTGCACCAGAGTGGCAAGATACTTGTCCATCTCCACATGCCGGACATCGTCGGATGTATAGAGACTGCGATGCATGCCTGCGATGGCGGTGATGCGGGCCTGCGTCTCCGTCAGGGCGTCGCGCACAGCCTCATCCTTGCTGCTCGTCACCTGAAGGCGGATCAGAGCGGCGACAAGTGCCAGACTGTTGGCAACCCGGTGGTTGACTTCTGCCAGCAGAACTTCCGCGCGTTCTTTTCCGCGGCGGATTTCCTGTTCCGCAAGCTCCTTCGCCCGGTGCAGTTCCGCTGTGGCGATGGCCTGGCGCAGCGCGCTTTCCATCAGAGACCAGAATTCCTCGCCGACAGTCTTGATCACATAATCTGCGGCACCGCTTTTCAGCGCATCGACGGCAATCGTCGCCTCGCTCGATCCCGTCACGTAGATTGTCGGGATCGAAAGGCCGCGTTCCTTCAACATGCGCAGAATGTCGAGACCTGTCTCGGATCGCAGATAATGATCGAGGACAATGGCATCGTAATGGTTGGCGTCCAGTGCCGCGAGGCAGGCGGCACCGTCCATGACATGCTCCACCGTATAGCCGACGCGACCGAGCGAACGCTGGGCCAGGCGGCCAAGCGCTGCATCGTCGTCAACGTAGAGGATGGTCTGCGACATTGTCTCCACGCGACATCAAGGGATCTGCATGACGGAAAAGAACAGGCCCAACTGCCGGATGGCATTGGCAAAACTGTCGTAATCCACGGGCTTGGTAATGTAAACATTCGCGCCAAGATCGTAGCAGCGCTGAATCTCGCGCTCGTCATCCGTCGTCGTCAGGATCACCACCGGCAGGCGCTTGGCATGCGGGTTGGACTTCACCTTCTCCAGAATATCGATGCCCGACATGTCCGGCAGGTTCAGGTCGAGAAGGATGAGGATATACCTGTTCTGGATATTGTCGCCGGTGCGGTCGGGGCCGAGAATGTAGTCGAGAGCGGCGTTCCCGTTGGTAAAGGGAATGATCTCGTTGTTGACGCCCGCCCGGCGCACGTTCTTTTCAATCAGGCGGGCATGGCCTTCGTCATCCTCGACCATGACGATTGTGACTTCGCGTCCTGCAGCTTTCATACCCCGTGACTCCTGACATACTGGGAAAGATCCATCGGCAGGCGCACAATGAAAGTTGAGCCGCCGCCGAGCGTGGAGGTGACCGTAATCTCACCTCCTAAATTTCTAACTAATGATCTGACATGGGCGAGGCCGATGCCTTCGCCCGGGCTGTCCTGCAGTCCCGACCGACGGAAGAGCTCGAAAACCCTTTCATGATCTTCCGGCGCTATGCCTCGACCATTGTCCTGTACTTCGATGCGCAGCGCGGTTCGACCGACAGCATAGGCTTTGACAACCAGTTGCAACGGACGCTGCGGGCTCTTGTACTTCACCGCGTTGTCGAAGAGATTGCCGAAGATCTGTTCGAGCGAGAACTTGTCGGTGACGAGGTTGCGCGCCGCCTGGGCGGAGATGCTGACCTCACCATCACCATCGGTTACCTGATGATTGATGCTGGCCGCCGTTGCTTCCAGAAGCTCCTGCAGGTTCACCGGTTCCGGCTTCAATTCCCTGCGCCCATCGCGCGAGATTTTGAGGATGGCGTTGATCAGCCCGTCCATCTTCTTCGTGGAGGAGCGGATGAAGGAGATTGCTTCCGGCAGATCCTCTTCCACGGCGAGGCGTGCCTGCTGGATCTGATCGTCTGACAACTTGTCGCCATCCGCCAGGACATAGGCGCGGATCGATTTCAGTGTCTGGTCCAGTTCACTGGTGAAGCCCATGATGTTGACGAGCGGCGCACGCAGATCATGGCTGACGATATAGGCGTAGCGCTGGATCTCGCGGTTTGCCTGCATGAGGTCCTCGGTGCGCTCATCGACCCGCTCTTCCAGCCCAGCATTCAGCGCTTCAACCTCACGATGGGCGTGGGACAGCTCTCGAACGTGTTGTACGACAACGAGAATGGCTCCGCCCACAACGATCATGATGACAATGCCGCCGCCCACTGTCGCCCATTGCAGCGTGCCAGCGGTGCCGTTGAGCTCCTGAATCCCAGTACTCAGCCGTTCATCCAGATCGCGGATAAGGGTGATCAGCAGGCTGCTGATACTGTCCATTATTTCGCGGCCAGTTGCTTCGCGGACGAGCGTGATCGCCTCGTCAAATCGATCCGCCTCGGCGAGATCAAGCGTGCGTTTCATTTCAGCCAATTTCGCATCGAGCAATTCGTTGAACTGCTCCACCGGAAAATGCACCGCCGTCTGACCGTCGTAGGCTTTCTGGAAACGGGATCGAGACGCGGCAACCCGCTCGGTTGCCGCCAGATAGGGTTCGAGAAACTCTTGGTCACGGCTTAGCAGAAAGCCACGCTGCCCGGCTTCTGCCGCCCGCAGCAACAGCATCATGTCCGCTGAGGAACTTCTCAAGTCGCGCAGACGCACGACGTCGGCAAAGTAGCTTTGCGTCGAGCGCGCCAGATAAACGGACGAAACGACGATAGCGGCCAGAACGGCTGCGCCAACCATCAGCATCAAAAGCGACGAGCGCGCGAATTTTGTATTTGTGAATGGCATATATGAGAGAACCCTACCCCGAACGGGGTAGTTGGTCCTGCGGCGCGAGAAGTCAAGGCTTTACACGCAAAAGGTTTTTCAACCTTCAAAGAAAGTACGATCCACGGCGACCGATGGAGATTTACGATCCTGGGTGCCTACAAAAGTAGGTGGGCACCGTGTGTCCAGGCCCACGGGCCTGGTCAGGGACAGCTCCCTTTGGATCGAGTATGGCCCCAGGGATTGTGGTTCCTGTCGGGAAGCGCAGACCGCAACGACAATATAAGCGAGAAGGTGAGGGATCGCCAGTGGGGCGAACGGAAATAGATGAGATATCAGTTGGCCGGATTCTGGGAGGGCCGCGTGTTGAGCTTTGCCGTGATGCCTTCAAGGCGGCCTGCAAGTTCCGAGAGCGTGTGGATCATCGCCACCTCGCTCTTGTGCTGTGCTTCGGCGGCGCCATTGCCTTCCGCCTTGAGCACGTCAAGCTCCCCCTCGAGGGACGCGATGCGACGGTTGAGCTCGGAAAGCTCGTCCATCACCATGATCCCCGCCATGACGGTGAGGCGCAGGTCTCCGATCTCGCCGAACTGGCTCTTCAGGTGGCCGACATAGCGATCAAAACGGGAAGCCAGCGTTTCAAGGTGGCCTTCCTGGCCTTCCTCGCAAGCCATGCGGTAGGCCTTGCCGTCTATGGTGATGGTTACCTGAGCCATGGCTGTCGCCTGCTTTCCTGATTATCGGCCTGATTACCGGTCGAGAACGGCACGAATGGTTTCCATCGCCGTCACCAGACGGCGTGATACTTCGCGGTTGACCTCTTCCAGCCGGTTGGCACGGAATTCCGATTGATCAAGCTCATGCGCCAGACGTGCGCGATCGGCATGAACGCGCCGCACTTCACTTTCCACATCAGCGGCTTCCCGCTGACGCTCCATGCGCATGTCCACGGCAGTCTCGAGGCGGCTAACGGCAGCCCAGAGTTCGGCTATGGTGGCTTCCAAGGTTTTACTCACCGGCATCCTGCGGGGTCACAAGGCATAAGATATGGCGATTGCGAATCGTGGCCGCCAGATCTCTCATAAGCATTGCACACTATGCGTCGTGTCATTTCCGGTCAATAAACCGAGCCATGCGTCGGCATGCCTTTGCTGTGGATCAAGTCTTTCGACCTGAGGGACGCTATCCTCATTTTTAGGCCTTTCAAGTGAAGCCGACAGATCCTACTTTACGACTGCATCAAATGCAGCGACGAGCCCAGTTCGCGGGTGGCATTTATTGACTTGGCCGTTGCACCTGATATGGAACACCCGCGCCTCGTTTGGTCCTACTCACGGGCTTGATTGACACTGCAAACCAGCGGACTAGCCATGACCTCTGCCGAAAAACATAACCGGATGGCGAATGCGATCCGTTTCCTCTCCATGGATGCGATCGAAAAGGCAAACTCCGGGCACCCAGGCCTGCCAATGGGTGCGGCCGACGTCGCAACCGTTCTGTTCAGCCGTTACCTGAAGTTCGATCCCAAGAACCCGCTCTGGCCGGATCGCGACCGTTTCGTGCTCTCTGCCGGTCACGGCTCGATGCTTCTCTATTCTCTCCTGTATCTAACAGGATACGAGGATATGACGATCGAAGACATCAAACAGTTCCGTCAGCTCGGTTCCAAGACTGCGGGCCATCCGGAATACGGTCATGCCTCGGGCATCGAGACCACCACGGGTCCGCTCGGTCAGGGCATTGCCAATGCGGTGGGCATGGCGATCGCCGAGCGCAAGCTGGCGCAGGAATTCGGCTCTGAGCTGCAGAACCATTTCACCTATGCGCTGGTCGGCGACGGCTGCCTCATGGAAGGCATCAGCCAGGAAGCCATCGCGCTCGCCGGTCACCTGAAGCTCAACAAGCTCATCGTCTTCTGGGATGACAACAAGATCACCATCGACGGTGCGGTCTCCCTGTCGGATAGCACCAACCAGATCGCCCGCTTCAAGTCGGTGAACTGGAACACGATCGAGATCGACGGCCACGATCAGGACGCGATTGCCGCAGCGATCGAGCAGGCGCAGAAATCCGATCGCCCGACCTTCATCGCCTGCAAAACCATCATCGGTTTTGGCGCACCGAACAAGCAGGGCAGCCACAAGGTTCACGGCTCACCGCTGGGTGCCGAAGAAATCGCGGCAACCCGCAAGGCGCTCAACTGGGAAGCGGACGCATTCAGCGTTCCCGCTGACGTTCTGGACAACTGGCGTCTGGCCGGTCTGCGTTCCACCAAGGCACGCAAGGAATGGGAAGAGCGTCTGGCTGCTGCCGAAACCGAAAAGCGTGCCGAGTTCGTGCGCCGTTTTGCCGGCGACCTGCCGGGCGGTTTTGACAGCGCCCTCGATGCCTTCAAGAAGAAGGTGGCTGCCAATAATCCGACTGTTGCCACGCGCAAGGCTTCCGAAGATGTGCTGGAAGTGATCAACGGTCTTCTGCCGGAAACGCTGGGTGGCTCCGCCGACCTGACGCCGTCCAACAACACCAAGACCAGCCAGATGAAGTCCATCTCTCCGGATGATTTTTCTGGCCGTTACATGCACTATGGCATCCGCGAGCATGCCACTGCCGCTGCCATGAACGGCATTGCGCTGCATGGTGGACTTATTCCGTATTCGGGCGGCTTCCTGATCTTCTCGGATTACTGCCGCCCGTCCGTTCGTCTGGCAGCCCTGATGGGCATTCGCGTGGTTCACGTCTGGACGCATGATTCCATCGGCGTCGGCGAAGACGGTCCCACGCACCAGCCGGTCGAGCATGTGGCATCGCTGCGCGCTATCCCTGGCCTCATGCTGTTCCGTCCGGCCGACGAGACCGAGACGGCGGAATGCTGGCAGATCGCGCTTAACAACAAGCATCGTCCGTCCGGTCTGGCGCTGACCCGTCAGAACCTGATGCCGGTGCGCAAGGAGTATGAGGAAAAGAACCTCTGCGCCTCGGGAGCCTATGAACTGGTTTCGTCCAGCGATGCCAAGGTCACGCTGTTTGCATCCGGTTCGGAAGTCGAGATTGCGGTCAAGGCTGCTGAAGCTCTGGAAGGCAAGGGTGTTGCCACGCGTGTCGTATCGGTCCCGTGCGTCGAGCTGTTCTTCGAGCAGTCGGAAGACTATCGCAAGGCAATCCTCGGCAAGTCGCCGGTCAAGATCGCCATCGAGGCAGGCGTTCGGGAGGGCTGGGATGCCTTCATCGGCAACGATGGTGCCTTCATCGGCATGAAGTCCTTCGGTGCTTCCGGTCCGGCCAAGGATCTCTACAAGCACTTCGGCATTACGGTCGAAGCTGTCGTCGCAGCCGCCGAAGCCAAGCTTTGATTATTCCGGGCGCCTGATGGCGCCCGTTTTCCATCACCATAAGCCCAAGTCTAGGGAGTTAATGCACATGACTGTCAAGGTTGCCATCAACGGCTTCGGCCGCATCGGCCGCAACGTTCTCCGTGCCATCGTCGAGTCGGGCCGCACCGACATCGAAGTCGTCGCGATCAACGATCTCGGCCCGGTCGAGACCAATGCTCACCTGCTGCGCTACGATTCCATCCACGGCAAGTTCCCGGCAGAGGTCAAGGTCGAGGGCGATACGATCACCGTTGGCGGTGGCAAGCCGATCAAGGTCACGGCAGTCAAGGATCCGGCAACGCTGCCGCACAAGGAACTGGGCGTTGACATCGCTCTGGAATGCACGGGCATCTTCACAGCGCGCGACAAGGCTGCCGCTCACCTGACGGCTGGCGCCAAGCGCGTCATCGTTTCGGCCCCGGCTGACGGCGCGGACCTGACGGTTGTCTACGGCGTCAACCACGACCAGCTGACGAAGGACCATCTGGTCATTTCCAACGCCTCCTGCACCACGAACTGCCTCGTGCCGGTGGTGAAGGTTCTGGATGATGCGGTCGGGATCGACCATGGTTTCATGACGACGATCCACTCCTATACAGGTGACCAGCCGACGCTCGACACCATGCACAAGGATCTGTACCGCGCCCGCGCCGCAGCCCTTTCCATGATCCCGACCTCGACCGGTGCTGCCAAGGCTGTTGGTCTGGTTCTGCCGCATCTGAAGGGCAGACTGGACGGCACGTCCATCCGCGTTCCGACGCCAAACGTTTCCGTGGTGGACTTCAAGTTCGTTGCCAAGCGCGACACGACCGCCAAGGAAATCAACGATGCCATCATCGCTGCATCGAACGGCGCTCTGAAGGGTATCCTGGGCTATACGGATGAGCCGCTGGTTTCGCGCGACTTCAACCATGACAGCCATTCCTCGATCTTCGCACTCGACCAGACAAAGGTTCTGGAAGGCAATTTCGTGCGTATTCTCAGCTGGTACGACAACGAGTGGGGCTTCTCCAACCGCATGTCCGATACGGCTGTTGCGATGGCAAAGCTCATCTGAGCCAGCCAGTAATCGACGAGAAAGGGCGCCTCGAGCGCCCTTTTTCATGTCCAGTGTGTTCTGCGGGCCGTCTGTTATTTGACGAGCCGTCCAAAGTTCGACGTGCTGCTGCCGTTCGAGGCGGAGGTCGTGGTGCTCGCCGTGGCAGATGGCGTAAATGGCTCCACGCGCCAGTTGGACGTGTTCATGATGACAGAATTGACCACCATGCTGATCTTGCTGGTCTGGTTCGTCGTGGAGTTATAGGTAACATCGCGGTTGGGCAGGTAGATGATGCCTTCGATGTTTTCGCCCTTGGAGCCGTTGAAGATGTATTGCGTCTTGCGGCTGTTGTTGGCCGCGTCCGATGTCTTTTCAAACATCAGAATGTCCTTGTAGGCGCCGCTGGTTGATGGCGAGCCGGTGAAGGTCAGCCCGCCATTGGCCCGGATTTCGCTGTCGACATCGGGAAAATAGAAGGTCACGCCATTTGCCGTGACCGTCGAACCGGAGTTCAGAATCATCCTGCCCTTGATGATGTGGAGGCCTGGCTTGAAGGTGACGGACGGGCTTCCGTTGAATGTGACATCGCAGTGCATGCCCGGCTCGAATGAAAAGCTTGATCGACATCGCACAATAGGAAAACCGCCCTGCTGCTGCCCGAATCATCGACGCCTATGCATAATGAAGCGAAAGTTTCTTTCAGTTGCCGTTGTCTTTTCGGTTGTCGACCGCAAGGCTAGGCTGGGAACATGGTGATGCGAGGCTGCACAAGCGGCCTTGGTGGTCGTAGGTGCGAGAGGGGCGGGATCTTTGGAGGCGTTTTATGTCGTTGTGCTGGTGGGAACGGTGCTTGTTCTCGCGGCCGCCTTCTCCAGTCTGCTCGCCTTCCGGTTTGGCGCGCCCCTTCTTCTGATCTTTCTGATGATCGGGCTCGTTGCCGGAGTGGACGGGATCGGCATCAATTTCAGCAACTTCTCGATGGCCTATGTGCTGGGTTCGCTGGCGCTGGCTGTCATTCTCTTTGATTCCGGCTTCGGCACATCGCTCCATTCCTTCAAGATCGCGGCTGCACCTGCCTTGACGATGGCCTCGGTGGGCGTGGTGCTGACGGCTGCGATATTCGCGTTTGCGGCGTCCCTGCTGCTCGGCATCGACTGGCTGCACGGAATGCTGCTCGGCTCCATCGTCGCCTCGACCGATGCAGCAGCTGTCTTCTTCCTTCTGCGCGTCGGCGGAGTTCACATCCGCGATAAGGTACGCTCGACGCTGGAAGTGGAATCCGGCACCAACGATCCGATGGCGGTGTTTCTGACCATCGCGCTGGTCGAACTCATTGCCTCCGGTCACGGTACCTCCGGCTTCAACCTCGATCTTCTGACCATGTTCGTCAAGCAGATGGGGCTTGGCGCTGCACTCGGCCTGCTGGGCGGTTTGATGATCGTCTCGGTCCTCAACCGGCTGCCGCTGGATCGCGGTCTTGCGCCCATCTTCGTGCTCGGACTTGCGATGCTGATCTTCTCCTTCACCGGGGCGGTGGGCGGCAGCGGCTTTCTGGCGGTCTATGTCGCGGGCATTTTTGCCGGGAACAAGCGCATCTTCGCCAAGGAAGCGATCCGCCGCTTCCAGGATGGGCTGACCTGGCTTGCGCAGATCATCATGTTCCTGGTGCTGGGTCTTCTGGCGACACCTTCGCAGTTCCCCACCATCCTGCTGCCGGCCATCGGGCTTGCGCTCTTCCTCATCTTCGTCGCACGGCCGATCGCCGTCTGGCTCAGCCTGCTGCCGTTCGACTTTACACAGCAGGAAATCGGCTTCGTGGCCTGGGTGGGCCTGCGCGGTGCGGTTTCCATTCTGCTCGGCATCATGCCGATCCTTGGCGGCATTGACGACCAGCATGTGTTTTTCAATACCGCGTTCATCATCGTGCTCGTCTCGCTGCTGCTGCAAGGCTGGACGATCCGATCGGTGGCGGAACGGTTAGGCCTCATCATTCCGCCGAGAATGGGCGAAGTGGACAAGGTGGAACTGGACCTGCCGGGCAGGGCCAATCACGAACTCATTTCCTACCGTGTCATCAAGGACAGCCCCATCCTGCGGGGCGAACGCATTCCTCGCTGGGCCATGCCCTCGCTCGTCATCCGCGATGGGCGCAGCATGCGCTACCAATATGCCGGTCGGTTGCGGGAGAACGACCAGGTCTATCTGTTCATCGCGCCCGGTTATTCTCGCCTGCTTGACCGGCTGTTTGCCAGCCGCGTGCCGGTGGACGAGGATGATGCGGATTTCTTCGGTGCCTTCGCCATCTCGCCCTCGCGCCCCGCGAAGGAACTGGATGCCGCCTATGGTCCGGGCCTTCTGACAACGGCGGAACAGGCGATGACGGTGGGCGATCTCATGACCTACAGGCTTGGCGGCAAGGTGGATTATGCCGACCGGGTGCGTCTCGGATCCATCATCCTGATCGTGCGGGATCTGGACGAGCACGAGCATGTAAGCTCCGTCGGTATCTCGCTGGAGCCTGTCGAACCTGCGACGCGGCTGCCGATTTTCATCAACATGCGGGAAATCGCCCATCGCATTCGCGATCTCATCCGCCGTTACCGGGGAAAGCCGGTACCCGGACAGGAAAATCGGGGTTAGGAAAAAGGCGACGGGCCTTGCACCGTCCGGCAGGTTGAGTATGGTCCGCTTCGAATTTCAACCATCGAAACGGATTGCCCTAATGCCAGCCTTCAAGACCCTGGACGACCTCTCCGATATCGCAGGCAAGCGCGTTCTCGTGCGCGTGGACCTCAATGTTCCCGTCTCGGACGGAAAGGTGACGGACGCAACGCGCATCGAACGTGTCGCTCCGACGATCCTTGAACTGTCCGGCAAGGGCGCAAAGGTTATCCTGCTTGCGCATTTCGGCCGCCCCAAGGGTGCGCCGGTGGCCGATATGTCCCTGAAGCTGATCGTGCCTGCCGTTGAAGAGGTGCTGGATCACGCCGTTCTGTTTGCCGATGATTGCATTGGTGAAGCAGCAGCGTCTGCCGTTTCCAAGATGCAGAATGGCGACATCCTGCTTCTGGAAAACACCCGCTTCCATAAGGGTGAGGAAAAGAACGACGCCGACTTTACGGCAGCGCTTGCCGCCAATGGCGATATCTTCGTCAATGATGCCTTCTCTGCCGCGCACCGCGCCCATTCCTCGACGGAGGGTCTGGCCCACCATCTTCCCGCCTATGCAGGCCGCACCATGCAGGAAGAACTGGAAGCGCTCGAGAAGGGTCTTGGCAATCCGGCACGCCCGGTTGTCGCCATTGTTGGTGGCGCCAAGGTTTCGACCAAGATCGATCTCTTGATGAACCTCGTGAAGAAGGTCGATGCGCTCGTGATCGGTGGTGGCATGGCCAATACCTTCATCGCAGCGCGTGGCACCTCGGTCGGCAAGTCTCTCTGCGAGCATGATCTGGCAGAGACAGCCAAGCAGATCATGATCGAAGCGGCCAGCGCGCAGTGCGCCATCGTTTTGCCGGTCGATGGTGTGGTGGCCCGCGAGTTCAAGGCCAATGCAGAAAATGAAGTGGTCGATATCGAAGCCATTCCAGTCGATGCCATGGTTCTGGATGTTGGCCCGAAGTCTGTTGAAGCCGTCAATGAATGGATTGGTCGCGCGCATACGCTGGTCTGGAACGGCCCGCTTGGCGCCTTCGAAATCGCGCCCTTCGATACGGCGACGGTTGCCGCTGCAAAATTTGCCGCAGAACAAACCAAGGCTGGCAAGCTGGTATCCGTCGCAGGTGGTGGCGATACGGTTTCTGCGCTCAACCATGCGGGTGTCGCAGACAGCTTCTCCTACGTCTCGACTGCCGGTGGTGCCTTCCTTGAATGGATGGAAGGCAAGGAACTGCCCGGTGTCTCCGTTCTGATCAAGAGCGCCTGAACCGCGACAAAATAGCGCGTGCGCAATTCAAGGAAAGAGTTGCGCGCGTGAAAATCACCAGCTTTAAATTTTTTTAGATGTTTTAAACGATTGAAATAATTTCAATCGTTTCAAGCCTTAAGCGTAGGATTTCCCTCACTAAAAACTTCTGTTATCCGCGAATGATATCCGACGGGATGAGCCCGTTATAGGCCGACTTAGGGACAGGAGTTGAGTATGGGAGACGCCAAGATGTTGCACAAGATGAGTTCCGCACCGGGATTTATTGCGGCTCTGGATCAGAGCGGCGGTTCGACACCGGGAGCCTTGCGTGCCTATGGCGTCATGGAAACCGACTACCAGGGCGACGAGGAAATGTTCCGCCTGATGCACGCCATGCGCGTTCGCATCATGAGCGCGCCCTCGTTTACGGGCGACAAGGTTATCGGCGCGATCCTGTTCGAGCGTACGATGGACGGCGATGTCAATGGTGAGCCGGTTCCGTCCTATCTCTGGCAGAAGCGCGGCGTCGTTCCCTTCCTGAAGATTGACAAGGGCCTGAACGCGGAAGAAAACGGCGTTCAGACCATGAAGCCGATGCCGGAACTGGATGCCCTGCTCATCCGTGGCCGCGAAAAGGGCATTTTCGGCACCAAGATGCGCTCGCTCATCGCGAATGCGGACAAGGCCGGCATCGCGGCCGTCGTGAAGCAGCAGTTTGAAGTGGCCCGTCAGATCATCGGTCAGGGCCTGATGCCGATCATCGAGCCGGAAGTTTCCATCAAGAGCCCGACCAAGCAGGAAGCGGAAGCCATTCTGCGTGACGAGATCGCTGCCCATCTCGACAAGCTGCCGTCCAGCGAGACGGTCATGCTGAAGCTGACGATCCCGACGGTTGCCGATTTCTATGCGCCCTTCATCGGCCACAAGTCGGTCGTTCGCGTGGTCGCGCTGTCCGGTGGATACAGCACGGCAGACGCCTGCCAGAAGCTGAAGCACAATCCCGGCATGATTGCAAGCTTCTCGCGCGGCCTGACCGAGAGCCTGCGTGTGACGATGACGGATGCCGAATTCAACGCAGCCGTCGCCGGAACCATCGACCAGATCTATGACGCCAGCGTCAACAAGGTTGCAGCCGGCTGCGCTGCTTGAGATTTTCTACAGGTTTAAAAAAAGGCCGCTTCGGAAACGAGGCGGCTTTTTTGCTTTAACCTGTCAGGATGTGGCTGCCCGCACGTCACTGGCCGGACTGGACGCAAGTTCGGCAGCAATCTGCGCGGCAACGGCATTGGCCTGCACGCGAATATCCGGCACCGCCGTGATTTCCCAGAAACGGCCTGCGGTCAGAGCACCCACCACATGGATATTGTGTTGCGGTTGGCCATCCCGGCCAATCAGGCGGCTTGTCTCATCAACCATGATGCCAAGACCCAAGGGGTCTGGCTGAAGCTGGCCACGATCCTCCATGCATTGGAGAAAAGGAGAGTGATCAATGCCTGCTCTTTCCATGCCGGTACAATTGACAATCCAGTCCGCCGTCAGGCGCCGTATTTCACGCGAGCCCCTTGCGCGATAGGAGAGGCTGATGCCGGGGCGCGAAAGTTCCGCCTGTTGCAGATAGCCTGCATGGACCGTGAGACGTCCATCGTTCAGGACGCGATCGAGATCATCGGCCACGTCCGGTGCCAGCCTGTGCCGGTGCACGGTCCACCAGGGCACAGCGTGGCGCAGGAAACGTTTCTTTTCCGCATCCGGCAGTTCCTGCCACAAAGTTTGCGTATGCGGTCTGAGGCCGTCGATTACCGAACGCCAGGGAGCGCCGCGCCGAACCTGTTTGCGCAAGGCGGCCAGCAGCTTGCTCATGCGTCGATCTGTTTCGGGCAATTCCGGCGGCACCGGTGACACGGGCTGACGGTCATGTCGATGGGGCAGAAGCCCCCGCCGTGAGAGCACATGGATCATGCCTTGATGCCCGCTGGCACGCAATGCCAGAACCTGATCCACCATGGTCAGGCCGGAACCGAGAATGCAGACACGCTCATTGGCGCCGACCTTGGAAAGCCAGCCCAGCCTCCAAGGGTTTTCCACCAGGTGAGATTTGGCGGTTTCCGGCAGGTCTCGCAGAGGTGCAGGAATGGAAGCGCTGCCGACACCGAGACACAGGACGAGATTGCGTGCCACCAGTTCCCCGCCATGGGCGAGCCGGATCATGGTGGTATCTGCCCCGATATCCAGACAGCCCAGCGCCTTGGCCTTGATGAAATCGACCCGGGCGCAGGTCTGGCGCTGCCTCAACAGTTCCGCCAATCGGTCTCGGAGATAAAGGCCGAAATCGCTTCTCGGCACATAGTCTCCTGCCTTGACGCTGCGGCCCTTTTCCATCTGCCAGTTCAGGAAGTCATCCGGCCTGTCCGGGAAGATGGACATGCGGGCGGCAGCCACGTTCAGGCGATGGATGTGGAACTCGCTGCGATAGGCCGTACCGCGACCAAAGCCCGGATCATCACCGATAACGGCGACCGATTGATGAGGAGAAAGCTTTCGCAGGAGCTGCAGCGTGACAGCAATTGCTGAAAAGCCTGCTCCAACAACGGCAACGTCATATTTCATGAGCGCTCCTTGTCTGGCCGGACATACCAGTTGCCCGACATCTCTCCTTCAATAGACTAGTGAACCTGTCGAGATTTCAAGTCCCGGATTTCAAACCCGTATTTTCAGGCCCAGGGTTGTCGGCCTCACGTGAAGTCGCGCAGCAGCAGGATGATGGCCCAGGAGACAAAGGCAAGAACCGCCAGCTTCCAAAAATCGGCACGGCGTTTCAGGCCAGGAAAGCCCAGCGGCTTGATGATCTGGACCACCATGGCCAGCAACAGCAACAGGCCGATGATTTTCGTCATTTTGTTCCAGATTCCTTCAACCGCAGCCACAGGCTGGACATTTTTGCACTTCATCAGGATTAGGTGTTGCGAATGGGATTCGGAACCGCTCATTTTGCAAACGGGGCGAATTCCATCGCGAAAACTCTTCAAGTCAGCCGCAACTGCCGGATTCATGCCTGAATTCCGATTATTTGCGCAATGACTTAACCATTGCCGTGCTTTGCTGTCACGGTCCTGTTCACGTTCTGATTCTGCTCGCGGTTTTGCCGATGCCTCGCAATATTCTGCCCGTTTTCAGTCTTCTCCTCGGCACGCTGTTTCTGTTTCTGGGAAACGGGCTACAGGGATTGCTCCTGCCGGTGCGCGGCACGCATGAGGGTTATTCCAACGAGATTCTCGGCCTTCTCGGCACCACCTGGGCTGCGGGCTTTGTTGCAGGGTGCTTTGCAGCGCCTCTTCTGGTGCGCCGCATCGGCCATGTTCGCGCCTTTTCCGGCTTTGGCGCAATCATCTGCCTCAACGTGCTTGTGACAGGCATGTTCGTGAACGATGCGGCCTGGCTGACATTGCGTGCGGTCACCGGCTTCTGCACCGCCGGAACCTCGATGATCATCGAGAGCTGGCTGAACGAGCGCGCGACGAACGAAAGCCGCGGTGCGATCTTCTCGCTCTACATTGCAATAACGCTGATGGGCGTTGTTGGCGGACAGTTGCTGGTCGGGGTAGCGGATGTCACGACCCCGATCCTGTTCATGGTCTGCGGCATCCTGTACTGCATCGCCATCCTGCCGACCACGATCTCGACGGCGGCATCGCCGCAACCGCTCAAGCGGGTCAGTCTCGATCTCAAGGGACTGTATCGAAATTCGCCGGTCTCCTTCGTCGGCATTCTGATGATCGGTATCGCGAACGGTGCTTATGGCACGCTGGTTGCCGTCTTTGGTGCGAAGGCCGGGCTTCACCAGGGCACCATTGCCATCATGGTCAGCATTACCATTTTTGCCGGTGCCATCATGCAGTTCCCGGCGGGTCGCCTGTCCGACCGAATGGACCGCCGCTATGTGCTGGCTGCGCTTTCCGCGCTTTCCGCTCTTGCAGGGTTTGTGCTGGTGGTGCTGCATCCGATGAATGTCTATGTCATCATCGCGCTGGTGGCGATCTATGGTGCTGCGGCCAATGCGCTCTATCCGATCGCTGTTGCGCATGCGAATGACTTCGCGGCACCGGAAGATTTCGTCAAGGTGTCGGGCGGCCTGCTTCTGCTTTACGGGATCGGCACGGTCATCGGCCCGACATTGGGCGGACCGGTCATGACGCATTTCGGTCCGCATGCGCTGTTTGCCGTCACGGCTGTCGCGCATCTGATCGTGGTTGCCTATTCAATTATCCGCAGCCGGATCCGGGCAGCGCGTCCGCGCGAGGAAAAAGACAATTATACTACGGCGGTGCCCGGTGCTTCCGCCCAGCTCGCGACGCCAGAGGGCCTGAAGCTCGATCCGCGCGCGACAGGCTCGACCGACCGGCGTTGATGCTTCGATGACGGGAAAGTGAGAGCGGAACGGCCTTCCAAGGCTGGACGCTCTGTCATGACTGCCGCATCTTTCGTTCACGAAGACGAGGGATTGGCACCATGTTTCGCGCAGTCGCATTCGCTTTGATGTCAGGCGTATTTTTCGCGGGCTCGCACCTTGGTGTCGCCCAGGCGCAGGATCAGCCTCGCCCCGCCAGTCAATGCCAGGCAATCGCCGA
Source organism: Rhizobium rhizoryzae (assembly GCF_011046895.1). NCBI lineage: Bacteria > Pseudomonadati > Pseudomonadota > Alphaproteobacteria > Hyphomicrobiales > Rhizobiaceae > Affinirhizobium > Affinirhizobium rhizoryzae. The sequence goes on from NZ_CP049250.1 coordinate 1,822,333, forward strand.
GACGGTGCCGAAGGCGAGCTTCGTCAGCTTCAAGCCGCAACAGATGGCGCAGGCGCGAAAGATTGCAGAGGATGTCCGGATTACCTTCATCGGGCATTCGACCTATTCCATCGAAAGCCCGGAAGGGGTGCTGATCGCAACCGACTACAGTGGCTATTACCGGCCTCAGCGGCTGCCGGACATCGTTACAATGAACAAGGCCCACTCCACGCATTACACGCGCTCACCCGATGCGGGCATAAAGCACGTGCTGCCGGGCTGGAGTGATACGCCGGGGCAGAAGGCGGATCATCACGTCGTGGTCGGGGATACCTATACCCGCAATGTTTCAACGGATATCCGCGCCTATGGCGGCTTCGAGGAAAACGGCAATTCAATCTTCATCTTCGAGATTGCTGGCCTGTGTATCGGCCATCTTGGCCATCTGCATCATGAATTGACTGACAGCCACTATACGCAGATCGGACGGCTGGATGTGCTGATGGTGCCGACCGACGGCGGACTGACCATGGGCGCCGATAGCATGAGCCGCGTCGTGCAGCGCCTGCGGTCTTCCCTGATCCTTCCCATGCATCGCAGTGGCCCGCCGCTTGAGCGGTTTCTGACCATGTTCGACGGGAAATTCGATATTGTCTACGCCAAGGAGCCTGTCATCACCGTCTCCCTGCGGAACCTGCCACGAAAGCCGCAGATCCTGATTCCGCAGGGAATGTGAGAGGGGTTATCAGGCGAAGGTGAGATGCTGCTTGACGCCGACATCGGGCATCTTTTCATCGCTTATATTTGCCTTGGCGATTTCCCAGCCAAACTTCAGCGTGCTGTCGGTGGACGCCCAGATCTCGGCATCATCGAGATGCAATGCAAGCATGGTCAGCTTCGGATCATCCTTGCCGTGTTCGTACCAGGCAGCCGTCATGGCGCTCCAGAACTCGTCGATCTTTGCCTGATCCTTGCGGACCTCTATAACGCCCGCGAGGCAGGCATGGTAATCGTGGTTCTTGCCGACAACGCAGAAATGCGCGCGTGTACCGGGGCGAATTGCCTGTACGAGATCCGTGTCGGTCTTGGTGAAAAACCAGACCGTATTGGTTTTGGGGTCTGCATGAGGGGCCATGGGCTGGAAGTGCTGGTGAGAGCCTTCGATACCAAGCATGCCCGCATGGATTGAGTTGATTTCTTCCCACAGCTGGCGTGCAGGGGCTTCGCGGGCTTCGGTCAGACTTGCCATTGCCGGTCCTTTCTTGATGAGGGTGCGGCCGTGAAACGTTGCCGCCAAAGGTTTGTTCCGGCTTTTCCTGCTTGCGCTCCATCTGCTTTTTTCTTGAAAGCGACCGATTTCCTGCCTATAAGCCCGCCATTCCAGACATTTTACGCGATTAAGGGGTGCCATGGCTGGCCATTCACAGTTCAAGAACATCATGCACCGCAAGGGCCGTCAGGATTCCATCCGGTCCAAGATGTTCTCCAAGCTCGCACGCGAAATCACCGTGGCTGCAAAGTCGGGCCTGCCTGACCCTTCGATGAATGCGGCTCTTCGCCTGGCAATCCAGAACGCCAAGGCGCAGTCCATGCCGAAGGACAATATCGACCGCGCCATCAAGAAGGCGTCCGGTGCCGATAGCGAGAGCTATGATTCCGTTCGCTATGAGGGCTACGGTCCCGGCGGTGTTGCCGTCATCGTTGAAGCGTTGAGCGATAACCGCAACCGCACCGCCTCCAATGTTCGCTCCATCTTCACCAAGGCGGGCGGGGCGCTGGGCGAAACCGGCTCTGTTTCCTTCTCCTTCGATCACGTTGGCGAAATCGTCTACAAGGCTTCCGCTGGCAGCGCGGATGCCGTGATGGAAGCTGCGATCGAAGCCGGTGCTGACGACGTGATCTCCGATGAAGACGGTCACACGATCATCTGCGCTTTCGAGAGCATTGGCGAAGTCTCCAAGGCGCTCGAGGCCGTTCTGGGCGAAGCGCAGACAGTCAAGGCTGTCTGGAAGCCGCAGAACACGGTTCCGGTGGATGAAGAAAAGGCACAGTCGCTGATGAAGCTCATCGACAGCCTCGAAGACGATGACGATGTGCAGAACGTCTATTCGAACTTCGAAGTGTCCGACGAAGTGATGGCGAAGCTCTCGGCTTAAGTCTCTCATCGTTTCTGATTTGCGGAAAGCCGGCTCCAGATCTGGGGCCGGCTTTCTCGTTTTGCGCGTGCCCACCAGCCTCGTACATGCCTTGCATGGCATTCTGCCCGTATTTGCAGCGGTCGAGAGGATCATCACATGGTGTCATCAGTGGATAATGTTCGGCAGTGGTCGACGCTGACCATGCTGAAAGTGATGAAGCAGACCGATCAGGAGCAGAACGCCACGAGCGGCAGTCTCGCCAGCCGATTGCTCAGCGATTACGGCATCGACAGCAGCGATGATGCATCCGATAGCGGCACCTATGATTTGCTGAACCGGATCGCCGACCAGCAGGACGATACCACACCCTCCACAGATACGGTGAAACAGCCGGACAGCGTGACATCGGCCGATTTCGCAACCTTCATCAAGCAGCGGCTTGAGGAGATGAAGACGGAGCCGGGCAAGGCGAGCCAGGCAGACGCCATGCTGAAGGCGCTGGAGGCGGGCACACTGACCGTGGCGGATGCTGCGGAGGGAAAGAGTGTTCAGCTGGTGGCGCCGGGCAAGGTGTCCACGCAGGAGATCAAGGTAACCGATCTCACCGTGAAGGATTGGGGCAGCTTCCTGCGTGATCATCTGACGCGCGAGAACGGCGGCATCTTCAGCCGCAACAAGGATGGCAGCTATATCGACCGCCAGAGTGGCCAGAATGCCTTTTATGGATCGCTTGGCGACAAATCCTACTACCTCACCTGGCCATCCAGCACGACCAGGTGAGGTAGAGATCCTTGATCAATGTGCGGCCTGCATCATGGGCAGGCTGGCGAAGATTTCGGCCGAGCGCAGCCTGGCTTCGAAATCATGGATCGGCATCGAGATGATCAGTTCGTCGGCGCCGGTCTCAGCCAAGAAGCCTTCCAGCTTCTGATGCACCGCTTCGCGCGAGCCGACGGCTGCGAAGCGCAGCGTGTGCTCCACGCCGTAGCGCTCTGCTTCCGACCAGATGCCCTCCATGCTCGCGACCGGGCGCGGAAATTTGGTGCGCACGTTTCGGCGCAGGTTCACAAACTGCTGCTGCGCGGAAGTGAACATTTGCTTTGCTTCCTGATCGGTTTCTGCCGCAACGCCCATGACGCCCACCATGACGTAAGGCTTCTGCAAGGTCTGTGACGGCTGGAACCGCTCGCGATAGATCGCGATGGCATCCATCAGCATGTCGGGCGCAAAATGCGAGGCGAAGGCGTAGGGCAGGCCCAGTGCAGCCGCCAGATGGGCGCTGTAGAGGCTGGACCCTAGAAGCCATATCGGAACATTCGCTTCCAGCCCCGGAACCGCCAGGATTGCCTGATCCTCGCGGGCCTCTCCCAGTAGATGCTGGAGTTCCACAATATCGTGCGGGAAGTTTTCGGCGCCTGCATCCAGGTTCCGGCGCAGTGCACGCGCCGTTCTCATATCGGTGCCGGGCGCACGACCGAGACCCAGATCGACGCGGCCGGGGAAGAGAGCTTCCAGCGTGCCGAACTGTTCTGCCACGACCAATGGCGAATGGTTGGGCAGCATGATGCCGCCAGAGCCGATGCGGATACGCTTGGTTGCTGCGCCGATATGGCCGATCACCACCGCGGTTGCGGCACTGGCAATGCCGGGCATGCCGTGATGCTCTGCCAGCCAGATGCGGTTGAAGCCCAACTCCTCGGCCTTCTGGGCAAGCCTGCGCGACTGGTCCAGAGCCTGCGAGACGGTCTGGCCTTCCGCCACGGGCGAAAGATCAAGGATGGAAAAGGGTATCATGGCCCACCTGTAACAAATTCCGTTCCATCTCATTTAAGGAGTTTGATCGGGAATCGTAAGGGGGCCTGATTAATTCCTGGTCCGCTATAGCAAGTTCAGGTTACGCAGCGCAAATGCGGCGCCTTCGTCGGCTTGAGGACAGTCGTCTTCTCAGCGGCTCGCACTTTGAACAGGGAGAGACGGGTCTCGATTGTCGTCGTCTGGCCCATGATCTTCATGAGTTGCGCTTCGACGTCCTCCGCCATCGGGGAAAGACGAGTGGTGACCGACGCGATCTCGCGAGCGACGGTCTGGCTGATGGCAATCCGATGGGTTTCCTGATCCAGTGTCGTGCACAGTTTGCTGACGCTGTGCGACTGTTCCTCCAGCGATTCTGCCAGAGCATGCTGCTCGTGCTTGAGCTGGCGCAGGTTCTGGGTCGAGCCTTCCAGCGACCTGGAAAGGTCATGACAAGCCTGAAGGTAGTCGCGGGCGAAGGCGACGCAATCGCTGGCATGGCTCCTGCGGAAGGCTGCGGCATGCCGTTCGGGGTCACTGGCGAATTGCTCTGCGCGGACCGCGAGATCCGACATTCGGCGCGAGAGCTCGTGCAGGTGTTGACGGGCGGCAAGCGAAGCGGCGTGCTGCTCAGCAAGGTCTGTCGTCAACGCCTCCATCCGGCTGGTGCGCGTCAGGGCATCAACGCGCCTGCGGCTCAGGCGCTCCGCTTCCCCATGGGCGTCTTTAAGGTTGGTGCCGAGATGGACGGTCGCCTCGGCCAGCGCCTTGGTGCCCGTCAGCATCTTTTCCATGCGGGCTGAGATCAGGGCGATGGTGCTTTGAGCGCGATAGGCATTGTCGCGCAGCTGGGCTGCGGCACGCCCAGTTGGCAAAAGGTTTATCTGAAGCGTTGAAGCCAGCCGATTGAACTGAAACCGTAGCCCATCCATGCCTTCCGGAAACTCTTCATGCAGAAGAATTGATGTTTCTCCATTGGCAAGGCGCCGAAGGGCCTCTTCAAGCCGACGAAGCGAGGTTTGCTCAGCACTCTCCTTCGGCGAGGATGCCGCGGGCTTGATCGATGTCAGCAGCCCTGCGATCTCGTTCATCGGATCGTCCTTGGGCAGGCCTATGCCGTTTGCGGCCTCGGACCAGGCTGCCGGAGCCATTTCCGCTCTCTGCGTCGATGTCTGTGCGAATGCGGCTGACGCAATCCGGGTGCGCAGCAGATAGAATGCCAGCGCCGCGGACACTGCGGCAAGAATGCTGAAGCCTGTCATCACCGGCGAAAGAGCGCTTGCCTGAAAAGCCAGGCCCGACGCGATGGTGATGTTCAGCGCAACAAGCCATTGAATTGGCTGGAGCGGCTGCTGCTTCAAGCGGGCGAACATCGTCATGATGGACCTCCATGCTTGGTTGATGATCCACTAATGCGATTCGTCGGCAAAAGTTGGCTCTCAAGCTGCTGGCCCCACGGCTTCCTTATCTCAGCGTTAATCGGCGGTTAACGCTTATCGCGTTTGTTTCGTTTTTGTTCGCGTTTTTGCTGGCTGTTCACTAGCAACTGGGGTTAGGATTTTTCGCATGACAACTGTGATTCGTATCATTGGGATAGACCCAGGGCTTCGCCGTACCGGCTGGGGCGTTATCGACACGATCGGCAACAGCCTGAAGTTCGTGGCGTCCGGCACGGTGACCTCCGACGGGGACATGGATCTTGCCTCTCGTCTTTGCCAGTTGCACGATGGATTGGCGGAAGTCGTTCATGCCTATCGCCCGGATGAGGCGGCAGTCGAGCAGACATTCGTCAACAAGGACGCCGTCGCGACCCTCAAGCTCGGGCAGGCCCGCGGCGTGGTGATGCTGGTGCCAGCCAGAGCCGGTCTACCGGTTGCCGAATATGCGCCAAATGCGGTCAAGAAGTCGGTGATCGGCGTGGGTCACGGCGAGAAGCAGCAGATCCACATGATGCTGAAAATCCTGATGCCGAAGGTGGAATTCAAGGGTAATGACGCCGCCGATGCGCTGGCAATCGCGATTTGCCATGCGCACCACCGCGCGGGCAACAGAATGCGGCAGGCGCTCGCGGGTTGAACCGGCAGGGCTCAATTTGTTCTTGACTTGTTCTGGTATCCGCGTTTGATACGCAGGCGGAAACGGGCAGGTGCTATGCATGATCGGTAAGTTGAAGGGGACCATCGACGAGATCGGCGAGGATCACGTCGTCGTGGACGTGCACGGGGTATGCTACATCGCCTTCTGCTCTTCGCGGACGCTATCGCGGATCGGATCGGTTGGTGAAGCCATTGTGCTTTTCATCGAAACTTACGTGCGCGAAGACCAGCTGAAGCTCTTCGGTTTTCTGAGTGCGCTCGAGCGGCAGTGGTTCAATCTGCTTCAGAGCGTGCAGGGTGTGGGATCCAAGGTGGCTCTTGCCGTTCTTTCAACGCTAACGCCTTCGGAGCTTGCCAATGCCATTGCGCTTCAGGACAAGGCTGCCGTTTCGCGAGCGCCGGGTGTTGGGCCCAAGGTTGCGATCCGCATTGTTACCGAGCTGAAAAACAAGGCTCCGGCCTTTGCCGGGGAAGCCAGCGCGACCATCGGCTTCAAGCAGGAGCTGGGCGAGGGGGTTGCCTCCGCGCCGGTCAGTGACGCAGTCTCGGCCTTGACGAATCTCGGTTACTCGCGCGATCAGGCTGCCAATGCCGTTGCTGCTGCGCTCAAGACTGCGGGCGAGGCAGCAGATAGTGCCAAGCTCATCCGGCTTGGCCTGAAGGAATTGTCGCGCTGATCCCGGCTGTGATTGCCGAAGTCCTGTCGTTTGGATAGCTTCGATGTTAATTGCGCAACGTGTGTGACGTTTGCGTCTGGAATGAGTGATGAGCGAACAAAACCGCCTTCTTTCGCCTGACAAGAAGGGTGAAGATTTCGATACGGCTTTGCGGCCCCAGTCGCTGGACGAGTTTACCGGTCAGGCGGAAGCGCGTGCCAATCTGAAAATCTTCATCGAGGCTGCCAAGAACCGCGGTGAGGCGCTGGATCACGTGCTGTTCGTCGGCCCGCCCGGTTTGGGAAAGACGACGCTGGCGCAGATCATGGCAAAGGAGCTTGGCGTCAACTTCCGCTCGACCTCCGGACCTGTGATTGCCAAGGCGGGAGATCTGGCGGCGCTGCTGACCAATCTCGAAGAGCGCGACGTCTTGTTCATCGACGAGATTCATCGCCTCAATCCGGCGGTCGAGGAAATTCTCTATCCGGCGATGGAGGATTTCCAGCTGGACCTGATCATCGGGGAGGGGCCAGCGGCGCGCTCGGTCAAGATCGACCTTGCGAAGTTCACGCTGGTGGCCGCCACCACGCGCCTCGGATTGCTCACAACGCCGCTGCGCGACCGGTTCGGAATTCCGGTTCGCCTCAATTTCTACACGGTGGAGGAACTCGAAGGCATCGTGCGGCGTGGCGCGCGACTTCTGGGCCTCGGCATGACGGAAGAAGGTGCACGCGAGATTGCCCGCCGCGCCCGTGGTACGCCGCGCATCGCAGGTCGCCTCCTGCGGCGTGTGCGTGATTTCGCCGAAGTTGCGCGTGCAGAGGCAGTGACCCGGGAGATCGCCGACGAGGCCTTGACGCGGCTGCATGTCGACCATGCAGGGCTCGATCAGCTCGACAAGCGCTATCTCAACATGATCGCGGTCAATTTCGGCGGCGGGCCGGTGGGCATCGAAACCATCGCGGCGGGCTTGTCCGAGCCACGCGATGCGATCGAGGATATCATCGAGCCCTACATGATCCAGCAGGGGTTCATCCAGCGCACGCCCCGTGGACGGGTGCTGACCGCAACCGCCTGGAAGCATTTGGGCCTCCAGCCGCCGAAGGATCTGGAGGCCGCGCAGTTTCGCTTGTTCAGCGAGGAAGAGTGAGGGTGCATCGCCGCACGATGCTGAAGCTGATGGCCAGCGGTCTGCTGGCTGGGTTGGCTACAGTCAGCTATCCGTTTCTCGAAGCCTTTGCGAGGCCACGAATTCAGTCCTACCGCGTGACGCCACGGAACTGGACAAGTGGCTTGCAGTTGAAGATGGCCGTCATCGCCGATGTCCATGCCTGCCGGCCGTGGATGGACGGGCGTCGTGTCACCTCGATCTGCCGTCAAGCGCAGGATCTGGACGCAGATCTTATCCTGCTTCTCGGAGATTACATGCCGGGTATCCGCCGGTTTGCCGAACCGCTTGCCTCGGAGGAATGGCTCAAGCCGCTTGCGGCGCTAACTGCTCCACTCGGTGTCCATGCAGTTCTCGGTAATCATGATTACTGGTCCGACGCTGCAGTTCAGCGAGATTCAACGCGCGAACCTGTGGTCGCCACCTTGCTGCGGGATGCCGGCATTACTGTGCACATCAACCATGCGGTGCGACTGGAGAAGGACGGGCGGCCCTTCTGGCTTGCGGGTCTTGGGGATCAGATTGCCTTTCCCGCATGGGCGCGATTCAATCGTAACCAAGAACTTGGTGCAGATGACATGCCGGATCTGTTATCGCACATTACGGATGATGCGCCTGCGATCCTGATGGCACACGAACCGGATGTGTTCATGTCGCCCCACGCTCGGTTTTCTCTGACACTTTCGGGCCATACGCATGGGGGGCAATTTAATCTATTCGGATGGAGGCCATTCTCGGCTTCGCGCGGATCCCGCGTATTTCCGGCAGGCTACTTTCAACACGATGGATGTGATCTGATTGTTTCGCGGGGCCTTGGATGTTCGTCGCTGCCCTTGCGGATCGGCTCATGGCCGGAAATTCTGTTGATCGAACTCGGAGAAAGCCGATGAGAACCCGCATCCGTATTAAATCGAAGCCTAAGCGCACGTTCCAGATGCGCGTGGCGGGTCTCGGCTTTCGCAATGGTCATGTGCTGGTTCACCGCGCTGTCCACGAACCTTTCTGGACCTTTCCGGGCGGTGGGGCGGAGATCGGCGAGACATCCGATGAAACCCTGCGTCGCGAAATGATGGAGGAGCTTGAGGTTCATGTGCGGGTCGACCGGCTGCTCTGGATCGTCGAGAACTTCTTCCATTACGAAGGCCGGGATTGCCACGAACTGGGTATCTTCTATCTCATGGATATTCCTGAAAGCTTCCCCTTCGCCTCCGGGGAGATCGTGCATCGGATCAAGGACGGCAATAACGAGTTGGAGTTCAAGTGGGTGCCTGCGACCACACAGGCCCTGACGGAACTGGATATTCCGCCGTACTTTATTGCCAGCGAGATCGAGAATTTGCCGCAGACTGTGAAGCACCTCGTCTGGGATGATCGCAATCTCGATGAAAAAGGCAAGTCGCACGCGTAAACATCACGGAACGGGACTTTGAGAGCATCGTTGACGGTTGCAGAAACCCTCAAGGAGAGCACGATGAGTACGAAAGCGAGCGGCCAGAAGATCAAGAAGGGCGACGAGGTTTCCTGGAAATGGGGAAAGGGAACGGCTGAAGGCGAAGTGAAGCAGACCTTCACGGACGACGTCGAACGTAAGATCAAGGGCAAGACCATCAAGCGCAAGGCCGATAGCGACAAGCCTGCCGTCCTCATCAAGCAGAAGGATGGAGCCCAAGTTCTGAAAAGCACCTCCGAGGTTCACAAGAAGCACTGAGGGAGAGGTCCTGCTGCCGGTTGCAGAACCGCGCAAACACTGTATTGGCTTCGCGTTGAAACAAAGCAGCAGGACTTTTTCCCCATGAGCAGCCCTGAGACGCACAAGATTGCCGGTGAAATCATCGACGGTCAGCATCGGCTTCAGCAGCGTGTCTATTACGAAGACACCGATTTTTCGGGCCTGATCTACCACGCGCGCTATCTGCATTTTCTGGAGCGCGGCCGAACCGACTATCTCCGCTGCCTCGGCTGCGAGCAGAGCAAGCTGATCGGTTTCGACGAGGAGGGGCTCGTCTTCGTCGTCCACCGTATGGAAATTGACTTCAAATCACCCGCGCGCATGGACGATGTCGTGACGATCCTGACGCGTACCGAGAAGGCGGGCGGAGCCAAGATGGTTCTGTCTCAGGAGATCCGTCGGGGCGAGACATTGCTTATCCAGGCCAAAGTCATCATCGCGGTCATCAATCGGCTCGGGCGCCCGCGCCGGTTGCCGGAAGGTCTGGCGCACTCGTTCAACGGGGTTGATGAAGGTCAAAATACATAAAATTTTAAGAGAACTTTAACCATAATGAGGTCTTACTGACCGGGATAAGTTTTGTGCGGTGCACGCCTTCGTTTAACCAAATTTGAAGGCGAGAAGGCCCTTAAACCTTAAGGTAGACGGGCTTTTCTGCGCAACCGCGCTCATACAATACAGCGCTTGCGAACCGGCCCGTTGCTACGTGCCGGGCGATTCGATTCAGGGGTAAGGGATTTATGGAACACGCTGATCTAGCGGCTGCTGCAAACTCGGTAAGCCTCATTTCGCTTTTCATGCAAGCCGGGCTCATCGTGAAGCTCGTGATGATCGGCCTCATGGGCGCCTCGGTCTGGACTTGGGCCATCGTGATCGACAAATACATGAATTTCAAGAAGGCCAAGCGCCAGTTCGACCAGTTCGAACAGGTTTTCTGGTCCGGCCAGTCTCTCGAGGAACTCTACCGAACGCTGTCGGACCGGCAGAATACCGGCCTTGCCGCCATCTTCGTGTCGGCCATGCGCGAGTGGAAGAAGAGCTTCGAACGCGGCGCACGCTCTCCGATCGGTCTGCAGATGCGTATCGACCGCGCCATGGATGTCACGATGGCACGCGAGAGCGAGCACTATGAGGCGCGGCTGGGATCGCTGGCAACCATTGGTTCTGCTGGTCCCTTCATCGGTCTGTTCGGTACGGTTGTCGGTATCATGACCTCGTTCCAGGCCATTGCCGGATCGAAGTCCACCAACCTTGCGGTCGTGGCACCGGGTATCGCCGAAGCGCTTCTGGCAACCGCCATTGGCCTTATTGCCGCTATCCCGGCGGTCATGGCCTACAACAAGTTCATGGCAGATGCAGGCAAACTGTCTTCCCGCATGGAAGGTTTTGCCGACGAGTTTTCCGCCATCCTGTCACGCCAGATCGACGAGAAGCTGCAGCCGCGCCAGGCCGCGCAGTAAGCGTTTCGTTTTCTGAAGGAGTAGCTTCATGGGTATGTCGGCTGGGGGATCGAAGGCATCGGGTGGTGGTCGTCGCGGGCGTGGCCGTCGCGGGCGCGGCGGTGCAATCAGCGAAATCAACGTGACGCCGCTGGTCGACGTCATGCTCGTTCTTCTCATCATCTTCATGGTTGCCGCACCGATGATGACGGTGGGCGTTCCGATCGACTTGCCGGAAACCCAGGCAAAGGCGATGAATTCCGATACGCAGCCCATCACCGTCTCGGTCAACCCGCAGGGACAGATCTTCCTGCAGGAAACACCGATTTCCATTGATGAGGTCGTTCCCAAGCTCGAGGCCATTGCCAAGACCGGCTATAACGAGCGCATCTATGTGCGCGGCGATACCGCCGCTGCCTATGGTGGTGTGATGAAGGTCATGGCCCGCATTTCTGCAGCCGGTTTCAAGAACATCGGTCTTGTGACGCTGCAGGAACAGCAGAAGTGATTCAGCACCGATGAAGACGAGTCTCGGCACATCGCTGGTCGCACACACAGTCATACTCGCCTGGGCGCTGGTATCGATCAGTGCGCCTGCCTCTTTCGAGGTTGCGCCGGTTGAGGCCCTGCCTGTCGATATCGTTCCGGTGGAATCCATCACCCAGATCCAGCAGGGTGACAAGAAGGCGCCGATGACCGAAAAGCCTTCGCCCAAGAAAACCGAGAAGCAGAACGTTGTCGAGAACGCGGAGAATGCGGGCGAGAACGATGTCGACCTGAAGAACCCGCCGACGCCGGTCAAGAAGCCGACGACGACGGAAACGGCTGCAGCTCCGCCGAAGAACGAGAAGCCGCTGCCCAACCCGACGACGGAAAACAACGACGTCAAGGAAATCGCCAAGGAAGAAACTGCGCCGAAGCCGGTAGAGACGGCGGCGTTGCCGATCCCGAAGCCTGAAATCACACCGCCGACACCTAAGCCGGAACCGCCGAAGCCCGAGGCTCCGAAGCCGGAACCGCAGGCGCAGAAGGTGGAAGAAACGCCGCTGCCGACCACGGCTCCGGTTCCTGCCGCACGTCCGCGCCCTGAACCACCAAAGCAGGAAGAGGCAAAGCCCGTCGAGAAGCCGCCGGAAAAGAAGCCGGAGCAGAAACCTGCCGAAAAGCCGCAGGACAAGAAGACCGAGACGGCCAATGCCGAAAAGCCGAGCGACAAGAAGGTTGCCGACAAGAAGCAGGAGACGGCCAAGTCTGCATCGTCCAAGCAGAGCGATTTCAATGCCGAGGACATCGCCAGCCTGCTGAACAAGCAACAGGCTGCCGGTGGCGGTGCCAAGCGCTCGCAGCAGACGGCTTCGCTGGGCGGCAAGAAAACGACTGGCGGCTCCTCGCTCAGCCAGAGCGAGATGGATGCGCTGAAGGGCCAGATCCAGAACAACTGGTCGGTGATTGCCGGTGTCGATGGCGGCAAGGGCATGGTGATTACCGTAACCATGAAGCTTGATCCGTCTGGCGCCATCGTTGGCAGACCGGAAGTAACATCGTCCGGCGGCAACGAGAGTGCTCGCCGCATGCTGGAAGGCAGTGCAATTCGAGCCGTCATGCGCTCTTCGCCATTCAAGAATCTTCCTGCCGACAAATATGACGCGTGGAGCGAAGTCGTTGTGAACTTCGACCCGAGCGAACTGCTTTGAAAGGCCCCAATATCATGCTGAAACCAACTCTCATCCGCGTCATGCTGGCCATTGCCGGTATGGCCGTGATGTTTGCAGCGCCCGCCCAGGCGCGCGTGGAAATCAACATCAATCGCGGCAATGTGGAGCCACTGCCCATTGCCATCACGGACTTCATTTCCGGCAACGAACTTGGCGCGCAGATTTCCGGCGTCATAGCGGCGGATCTGCAGCGTTCGGGTCTGTTCGCACCGGTCAACAAGGCCGCCTTCATCGAGAAGATCTCCGATCCGGGCAAGATGCCGCGTTTCGAGGACTGGAAGGCAATCAATGCGCAGGCTCTGGTGACAGGTCGCGTGACCCGCGAGGGCGATGGCCGCCTTCGGGCCGAATTCCGCCTGTGGGATACGTTCGGCGGTACCCAGATGACCGGCCAGCAGTTCTTCACGCAGCCGGAAAACTGGCGTCGTGTCGCCCACATCATTGCGGATGCGATCTACAAGCAGATCACCGGCGAGAACGGCTATTTTGACACCCGCGTCGTGTTCGTCTCGGAAAGCGGTCCGAAGAATGCGCGTGTGCGCCAGCTGGCGATCATGGACCAGGACGGCTTCAATGTTCGCAGCTTGACCAATGGCAAGGACATCGTTCTGACGCCGCGCTTCTCGCCGAACCGTCAGGAAGTGACCTACATGTCCTTCGAAGGACAGCAGCCGCGCGTCTATCTGCTTCAGCTTGAGACAGGCCAGCGCGAAGTCGTGGGCAACTTCCCGGGCATGACCTTCTCGCCCCGCTTTTCTCCGGATGGCCAAAAGGTCATCATGAGCCTCCAGCAGGACGGTAACTCGAACATCTACACGATGGATCTGCGCTCGCGCACAACCACGCGTCTGACGAACACGGCGGCGATCGACACGTCCCCGTCCTATTCACCCGACGGTGGCCGCATCGTGTTTGAAAGCGACCGGGGTGGTCGTCAGCAGCTCTATGTCATGGGTGCCGACGGTTCCGGCCAGACACGCATTTCCTTTGGCGATGGTGCCTATTCGACGCCGGTCTGGTCTCCTCGCGGTGATCTGATTGCCTTCACCAAGCAGTCGGGCGGCAAGTTCTCCATCGGCGTGATGAAGCCGGACGGTTCAGGTGAGCGCATTCTGACGACGGGCTTCCACAATGAAGGCCCCACCTGGGCGCCAAACGGTCGCGTGCTGATGTTCTTCCGCCAGAACGCAGGAGCGGGCGGTCCGCAGCTCTATTCCATCGACCTAACGGGTTACAACGAACAGCAGATCAAGACACCTGCCTTCGCATCCGATCCGGCCTGGTCACCGCTGCTTGAATGAATGTGAATGCCTTTTCACTGCTGCTTGCCCTTGCAAAGGCGGCAGTGAAACGGTTTAGGGGAAAATTAACCATGATCGTTGGTCGTGCGTTAACCAGAAACGGTTAGATTCCGGCAACGATAAAATTCTGATCAAGGAGAGACCGGCTATGAGCCGCATCGATACCCCGGCAATGAGCCGTATGCAGACCCTCGCACGCAACCCGGCTGTCATTGCCCTCACGCTCGCTCTTGCTCTGGCAGGCTGCGCGAACAAGAAGAACCTGCCGAACAGCGCTGGCGAACTGGGCCTTGGTGCCGGTGGCGCAGGTGCCGCAACGCCGGGTTCCAGCCAGGACTTCACCGTCAATGTCGGCGACCGCATCTTCTTCGACACCGACTCCACGTCGATCCGTGCAGACGCCCAGCAGACGCTGGATCGTCAGGCACAGTGGCTGCAGCGTTATCCGCGCTATGCCATCACGATCGAAGGTCATGCCGACGAACGTGGCACGCGCGAGTACAACCTTGCTCTCGGCGCACGCCGTGCCGCTGCAACGCGCGACTATCTTGCTTCACGCGGCGTTCCGGCCAACCGCATGAAGACCATCTCCTACGGCAAGGAACGTCCGGTCGCGGTTTGCGACGACATCTCCTGCTGGTCTCAGAACCGCCGTGCAGTCACCGTTCTCGGCGGCGCCGGAATGTAATCGATGCCATGATGGCGCGGAGGAGGCGGCGTCAGCCGCCTTTTTCGTAATCTCCATAGTTTAGCCGAAGTTGCGGGTTTACCTGCAAGCAACGGGGCCAGCTTGGATTGTTTTGTCTGGAATTCGAAAACGTCAGGGCTGCGCCATGGGGTGCGTACCCTCTAGGAAAACAGGACGGACATCATGAAGAAACTTGTTCTGGCAGCGATGCTGGGGCTTGCGGCCACGACGAGCCACGCGAGTGCATTCACGCTCGGAAACCTGTTCAAGAACGATGCCGCGAAAAACGAGCAGGCAGGCCAGCAGAAAATGCAGGCACGCCAGCCGCTGGTGCTCGCCCAGAGTTCCGGTGATTCGGTACGCATCCAGCAGTTGGAGGAAACCATTCGCCAGCTGAACGGTCGCGTCGAAGAAATGAGCTTCCAGCTGCTGCAGATGCAGGAGCAGATGCGCAAGACCCAGTCCGACAATGAATTCCGGTTCCAGGAGCTGGAAAAGGGTTCGGCTGGGGGCGGTGCTGCTCCTGCAGTTGCCGCAGCTGCTGCCGCCGGGGCAGCCGGCTCAAAAAAAAACGATGAAATCGCGAATATAATCGATCAGCCGGGGACATCTGCGGGGGCAAGACCATCTGCAGGCGCTCCGGCTTCGAACCGTTCGACGACTGCGCCGGGCGAAACGACCCTCGGTTCCATCGAAATGGACCAGAGCGGCAGACAGGTCGGTGCAAGCGTCAATCAGAACGCGCGCAATGCCGCAGCCTTGCCCGGTGTCGATTCCGGTTCTGCCCCTGCAAAGCCAACCAACCAGACGGCGTCTCTCGGTACGGAAAGCGATAGCTACCGCGCCGCCTACAACCATATCCTATCCGGCGACTACAAGACCGCCGAAGCCGAATTCACGGCCTATCTGCAGAGCTACCCCAAGAGTGCGCGCGCGGCTGACGCGAGCTTCTGGCTGGGCGAAGCGCAGTATAGCCAGGGCCGCTATAACGATTCCGCCAAGACCTTCCTCAACGCACACCAAACGTATGGTTCGTCGCCCAAGGCGCCGGAAATGCTTTTGAAGCTTGGCATGTCACTGGCCGCTCTCGATAATCGCGACACAGCCTGTGCAACGTTGCGTGAAGTTGGCAAGCGCTATCCATCTGCTTCCAAGCCCGTGACCACAAAGGTCGCAAGCGAGCTCAAGCGGTTGAGCTGCTGATTTCAGGGGGATCCCATTCTTTCTGCAGCAACTCAATTGCTGTCTCCCGGCGAAGCGATCGATCTCTTTCTCGCGTCGTTGAAGAGGCCAGCGCGCCTTTTGGTGGCCATTTCCGGCGGCAGCGATTCGACGGGGCTTCTGACGGCGCTTTGCGAGGCGGCGGGCGATCCGGATGAAAGCGGCATCACCATCCTGGCCGCCACCATAGACCACCAGCTGCGCCCGGAATCGGCAGACGAGGCTTTGGCCGTCAATCTCCTTTGCGACCAGTTTTCCGTCGAACACCGGATTCAGGCTTGGACCGGTGAAAAGCCCGAAACCGGTCGCGCCTCCGCAGCCCGTATTGCGCGCTATCAACTGCTTTGTCAGATTGCCGAAGAGCTTCAGGCTACCGCTATCGTGACCGGCCATACGCTGGACGACCAGATCGAGACCATCACCATGCGGCAGGCGCGGGATCCCGAACGGCGGGAGCCGGAAGGAACTGCGCCACGTGAGGGCCGCAGTGGCGACGCCGGGATGTCATCCTCGGTCCTCATCAACGGCCGTTTCTGGTTGTTCCGTCCGTTTCTCAAGACAAGGCGCAACGCGATCCGTGATTTTCTGCTTCGTCGTGGCATGGGCTGGATCGATGATCCTTCCAATACGGATGAGCGGTCGGAACGGGTGCGGGTTCGTCTTGCTCTAGCCGGGCTGTCGGATGCGAAGGCCGATGCCTGGAGAACGGCTGTCGATCTGGCGCAGAACCGGCGGCGATCGGTCTCCGAGGCGGCTGCCGGTCTGCTTCGACAATCGGCCACGGTCTGGCAGGCCAGTGCTGCACGGCTTGATGCCAGGGCACTTTCTGCGCCACCGGAGGTGTTGTTCTATGCGATTGGAACGCTGATCGCGGTTCTCGGGGGGCGGGAACATCTTCCGGCGAGCGAACCCTTCGATCGCATCATGAGCCGCTATCTGCGCGGCGAAAGCTTTCGCGAAACGCTGGGACGCGTGCTTCTCTACAATAAGGACGACGGTCTTTATCTGGCGCGAGAAAGCCGCGACCTGCCCGAAATGCAGGTTTCCATGTGGCAGCGCGAACTGTGGGACGGACGTTTCGAGATCGTCTCGCATGTTCCGGCTGCCTGTACCGTCTTGCCGGGCCAGGGGGACGTGGCGACCGGGAGCTACCCTGATGTACCGACGCTGATTGCGCGGGCAGCATGGCGGTCTTTACCCCATGTCATAGTGCCGCAGGAGTTCAAGGATGTGCAGGTGCAAATCACGCCTGTTCTTGCGCCCTTCAGGCAATTTCTTGCGGATTTCGACCTTGGACTGGCCGATTGTCTTGCGCAATTGATGGGTTTGACGACCATTCCCCGCCCGCCACTTAACGATTTGATACGGAAAACATGATCTGGAGCCCGCCTTGCCTTGGCAAGGCCGTGCCGGGAACCTATGTTAAGGACCAAGAAAGGCAGCTGGCTTAAAGCAGGCTGTCAATGTCCGGGGAGTTCGATGAACCCAAACTTTCGTAATTTCGCCCTCTGGGCGATCATAGCCCTGTTGCTGATCGCGCTGTTCAGCATGTTCCAGACCTCGCCGACTCAGACGAGTTCGCGGGAAGTGCCGTATTCGCAGTTCCTTCGGGATGTGGATGCAGGGCGCGTGCGTGACGTGGTGGTAACAGGCAATCGCGTGCTTGGAACCTATACCGAGAGCGGAACCGGTTTCCAGACCTATTCGCCCGTGATCGATGACACGCTGATCGACCGCCTGCAGGCCAAGAACGTGACGATTGTGGCGCGTCCGGAATCGGATGGCTCGTCCGGCTTCCTGAGCTATATCGGTACGCTGCTGCCGATGCTGCTGATCCTCGGCGTCTGGCTGTTCTTCATGCGGCAGATGCAGGGTGGTTCGCGCGGCGCCATGGGCTTTGGAAAGTCCAAGGCAAAGCTTCTGACAGAAGCGCATGGCCGGGTGACATTCGAAGACGTGGCAGGCGTGGACGAAGCCAAGTCGGATCTGGAAGAAATTGTCGAATTCCTGCGCGATCCGCAGAAGTTCCAGCGTCTGGGCGGTCGTATTCCTCGCGGTGTTCTTCTCGTCGGCCCTCCGGGCACGGGTAAGACGCTTCTGGCGCGCGCCATCGCGGGTGAAGCCAATGTGCCGTTCTTTACGATTTCGGGCTCCGACTTCGTGGAAATGTTCGTCGGCGTCGGCGCAAGCCGCGTCCGCGACATGTTCGATCAGGCCAAGAAGAACGCGCCTTGCATTATCTTCATCGACGAAATCGACGCGGTCGGTCGCCATCGTGGCGCAGGTCTCGGCGGCGGTAACGACGAACGCGAACAGACCCTCAACCAGCTGCTGGTCGAGATGGACGGCTTCGAGGCAAATGAAGGCATCATCCTGATCGCCGCGACCAACCGTCCCGACGTTCTCGACCCCGCGCTGCTGCGTCCAGGCCGTTTTGACCGTCAGGTGGTCGTGCCGAACCCGGATATCGTCGGTCGCGAGCGCATCCTGAAGGTTCATGCTCGCAATGTGCCGCTGGCTCCGAATGTCGACCTGAAGACGCTTGCGCGTGGTACCCCCGGCTTCTCCGGTGCCGATCTCATGAACCTCGTCAATGAAGCTGCGCTGATGGCGGCCCGCCGCAACAAGCGTCTCGTGACGATGCAGGAGTTCGAAGACGCCAAGGACAAGATCATGATGGGTGCGGAGCGCCGCTCCTCCGCCATGACCGAAGCCGAAAAGAAGCTGACCGCCTATCACGAAGCCGGCCACGCGATCACGGCCCTCAACGTTCCGGTGGCGGACCCGCTGCACAAGGCAACAATCATTCCCCGTGGCCGTGCGCTCGGCATGGTCATGCAGTTGCCGGAAGGCGACCGCTATTCCATGAGCTACAAGTGGATGGTGTCGCGTCTCGTCATCATGATGGGCGGCCGTGTTGCCGAAGAATTGACCTTCGGTAAGGAGAACATCACCTCCGGCGCGTCATCCGATATCGAGCAGGCAACCAAGCTTGCCCGTGCGATGGTAACCCAGTGGGGCTTCTCCGATATCCTCGGCCAGGTCGCCTATGGTGAAAACCAGCAGGAAGTCTTCCTTGGTCATTCTGTTTCGCAGTCGAAGAATGTGTCGGAAGCGACAGCCCAGAAGATCGATACGGAAGTTCGTCGTCTGATTGATGAGGCCTATACCGAGGCACGCCGCATTCTGACCGAAAAACACGACGCGTTCGTCACACTGGCCGAAGGTTTGCTGGAATACGAAACCCTGTCCGGTGAAGAGATCAAGGCGCTCATCCGTGGTGAGAAGCCTGCCCGGGATATGGGTGATGACAGCCCGAACGCTCGTGGCTCCGCAGTCCCGAAGACTGGTTCGAAGAAAGACGAGCCGAAGGGTGGAGAGCCTGAAAGCGGTCTTGAGCCTCAGCCTCACTGAGGTTGGTATAGAGGTTGAAAATTGGGGGCTGCTCGAAAGAGCGGCCCCTTCTTTGTCTGCAATTTATGATTTGGTAACGCTATATAATCCAGATTGACGGTAATTTATGTGTTTGAGCCGATATTCTATGGCATGAGCACAGTATGTGGCCGCGCGTTTTTCGTTCGACGGCCACAGCTCACAAAGTCGCAGCAAATGCCGCGCAGGGCATCAAGGAGCATTCATGACACGCCGTTACTTTGGCACCGATGGCATTCGCGGACAATCGAATGTGTTTCCCATGACGCCGGATCTGGCGATGCGGGTCGGGATTGCAGTCGGCACGATTTTTCGCCGCGGCAATCACCGTCACCGGGTGGTGATCGGCAAGGATACGCGCCTTTCGGGCTACATGCTGGAAAACGCGCTGGTGGCGGGTTTCACGGCTGCTGGGCTTGATGTCTTCCTGCTCGGCCCGATCCCCACGCCGGCCGTCGCCATGCTGACCCGTTCTCTGCGTGCCGATATCGGCGTGATGATCTCCGCATCTCACAATCCCTTCGAAGACAATGGCATCAAGCTGTTCGGTCCGGATGGCTACAAGCTTTCCGATGAGCTCGAGCTTGAGATTGAAGACCTGCTCGACAAGGATATCTATGCGCAGCTCGCCAAGCCGCACGAGATTGGCCGTGCCAAACGCGTGGACGGCGATATCTATCGCTATATCGAATTCGTGAAGCGTACGCTGCCACGCGACGTCACATTGAACGGCCTGCGCATTGCCATCGATTGTGCCAATGGTGCGGCCTACAAGGTGGCGCCAACGGCGCTGTGGGAGTTGGGCGCAGATGTCGTGACGATCGGCAACACCCCGAACGGTACGAACATCAACCTCGATTGCGGCTCCACCAGCCCGGACGCCTTGCGTCGCAAGGTGCATGAAGTGCGTGCCGATATCGGCATCGCTCTTGATGGCGATGCGGATCGCGTGATCATCGTCGACGAACACGGTCAGATCATCGACGGCGACCAGCTGATGGCCGTCATCGCCGAAAGCTGGCTGGATGACGAAACGCTACGTGGCGGCGGGATTGTCGCAACCGTGATGTCGAACCTGGGACTGGAGCGCTTCCTGAAGAAAAAGGGTCTCAACCTGGCCCGGACCAAGGTGGGCGACCGGTATGTGGTCGAGCATATGCGCAACAACAACTTCAACGTAGGCGGCGAACAGTCCGGCCACATCGTCCTGTCCGATTTCGGGACGACTGGCGATGGTCTTGTGGCGGCGCTGCAGGTGCTGGCGCGCGTCAAGCGTCTCGGGCAGCCGGTCAGCGAAGTGTGCCGCCGGTTCGAGCCAGTTCCGCAACTGCTGAAGAATGTGCGTTTTTCCGGAGGTAAGCCGCTGGAGGATATCATCGTGCGTCAGGCGATCGAAAGTGCAGAAGCAGAACTCGGCAAAAAGGGCAGGCTGGTTATCAGGCCTTCCGGCACCGAGCCACTCATCCGTGTCATGGCGGAGGGCGATGATCGCGCTCAGATCGAGCGGATCGTCAACGATCTCATCGGTGTTATCTCCAACGTTCGTTCCGCTGCCTGAGTTCAGCGGAAAGGTCAGATGATTAAGGGCTCGCGCCATGTCGCGGGCCCTTTTTCTTATCCGCCTGTCGGGCGCATTCATGCAAAACTTACCAATCCTCTTAGCAGGGCATTATCCTTAATTGCTCCTTAACCTTTATCGTTAATGATCCGGTTCAGTTTAGAACAACCTCGCCGCGCCGCGCGTCGAAGCAAACTGGAACTTGGAGTTCATGCCATGAGGAATACCCTGATCGGCGCACTTGTCCTGGCCCTGACGGCAGGTGTGGCTCATTCCGCAGATCTTTATCAGCCGCAGCCGGAGGTTCCGATGAACGCGCCGGAAGTGGCGGTTCAACAGAGCTCCAGTGGGTGGTATCTGCGTGGCGACGTGGGTTACGGCTTCAACGACCTTCGTGGCGCAAACTTCTACCAGGGCAACGATACCAGCCGGAAGGTAGACTTCCATCGCTCCGAACTGCGCGATGCGTTCACCGTCGGCGGCGGTGTCGGTTACCAGATCAACAACTATCTTCGCACGGACGTTACCTTCGACTACCTCTCCAAGAGCAAGTTCGAAGGCTCTACCAAGGGCGGCGGCGCTGCATTCGGCGCCTGCGTTGGCCCCTGCACATCGCGCGATATCGCCAACATGCGCGCCTATAGCCTGCTGGCCAACGCCTATGTCGATCTCGGCACCTACGGCTATTTCACGCCTTACGTCGGCGCCGGCCTCGGTGGCACCTACGTGAAGTGGGACAAGCTGCGCAACACCTCCTGCGCCGACAATGGCATCGGCTGCGATACGACGGTTGAGCACGGCGGCAAGGGCGGCTGGCGCTTTACCTATGCGCTCATGGCCGGTGCGACGATCGACGTGACCTGCAACCTCAAGGCTGATATCGGCTATCGCTATCGCCGCGTTGAAGGTGGCGACATGTTCGGCTACGCCCAGAACGGCGGACCGGGCTATGACAAGGGCTTCGACGTTCACGAAGCACGCCTCGGCGCCCGCTACACCTTCGGCGGATGTGCTGCGCCTTACGTTCCGGAAGAGCCGGCCCCGGCCCCGATCGTCTACAAGTAATCACATCATTCCAAGCAAAAAGGCCGCCGGGCGCGAACCCGGCGGCCTTTTGTGTTTAACGACTCGCGGCTCAAAATTCTCGCTTGATGATGTTGCGATCCACCGACCACTGGCCGCCGCCGAAGGCTGCGAAGAAGAGTGCGCCGCCCATCCAGAACAGCGAGGCAAGTTCCGCCTTTGTCTGTACCTGCTCCAGGAACAGGGTGCCGCCATCTGCCAGACGCTTCACGCCCGCCGGAGTGAAGAATTCGCTTCCGCCTTTCAGTGCTGCAATGCCCTGATCAGTCAGGAAGGCATGGCCATACGGGAACGCAAAGTGGAACCAGAGCGTGATTGCCAGCATCACGCCATTTGCAAGGGCTGCCGGACGTGTGAACAGACCAAGGGCGATCAAGGCTCCGCCAAAGAATTGCATGCCCGCCAGAAGCGGTGAGAAGAGCCAGCCGGGGTGAAAGCCAAGATTTTCGACAAAGCCGACCTGCGCCATGGGCGCCATGATCTTCGGATAACCTTCAATCATCAACATGCCGCCGATGACAGCACGGAAAGCAACCCAAGCGAGTGGCTGAGCGAAGTGCTCGTAAAAGCCTGAGAGGAAGGGCAGATAGAGCGGGCTCTTCGAAGTGCCGCGTTCGTGGGTGAGCGGGACGGGGATAGCCATGATTTTCCTCATGATCTTGCAAGGCCGGTCCAACCGGACAGAAGGTTGGAGAGGCTGGGTCTGAGTGGATGCTCGCGCAAAAGGTGAATTCGGCGTCAGCCTTGGCCTGGCCGATGAGAGGAAGCTAAACTACCAAGAAGTAATACCTGTTGATTCAGGTCAAGTTTTTTCAACAATTTTACGACTTATGTGTAATCGCCTGATTGCGACAAATTCTGTCTTGACCCGTATTGGAACTTCCCATAGAAGCAGCAGCGGGACACCTCTCCCCAACGAGAGGCTAATTACCTGGAAGGGTATCTATATGGCTGATATCGTCGCCCCCGCCGTGCGTCCGGCAAACTCGCATTTTTCTTCTGGCCCATGCTCGAAGCGCCCCGGTTGGACGCTCGAAGCGCTCGCTGATGCCCCGCTCGGTCGCTCGCACCGCGCAAAGGTTGGCAAGAACAAGCTGAAGCTGGCCATCGACCTTACCCGTGAAATTCTGAATGTGCCTGCGGATTACCGCATCGGCATCGTTCCTGCGTCCGACACCGGTGCAGTTGAAATGGCCATGTGGTCGCTTCTCGGCGAGCGTGGCGTCGACATGCTGTCCTGGGAAAGCTTCGGCGCTGGCTGGGTGACGGATGTCGTCAAGCAGCTGAAGCTCAGCGACGTTCGCAAGTTCAATGCCGATTACGGCCTCCTGCCGGATCTGACGCAGGTCGATTTTGACCGTGATGTGGTCTTCACCTGGAACGGCACCACCTCTGGCGTTCGTGTTCCGAATGCGGACTTCATTCCGGCTGACCGCAAGGGCCTGACGATCTGCGATGCGACCTCTGCCGCTTTCGCGCAAAACCTCGATTTCGCCAAGCTCGATGTCGTAACCTTCTCATGGCAGAAGGTTCTGGGCGGTGAGGGTGGCCATGGTGTGATCATTCTGTCGCCTCGCGCTGTCGAGCGTCTCACCACCTACGTTCCGGCCTGGCCTCTGCCGAAGATTTTCCGCATGACGTCTGGCGGCAAGCTCATCGAAGGCATCTTCGTTGGCGAAACCATCAACACGCCTTCGATGCTCTGCGTTGAAGATTATATCGATGCGCTGAACTGGGCAAAGTCTGTTGGCGGTCTTGAAGGCTTGATGGCGCGCGCCGATGCAAATGCCAAGGTCATCTTCGATTTCGTCGAAGCCAATGACTGGATCGCCAATCTCGCTGTCGATCCGGCGACGCGCTCGAATACCTCCGTCTGCCTGAAGATCGTCGATCCGGACGTACTTGCGCTGGATGCGGACGGACAGGCTGCCTTTGCGAAGGGTGTCGTAGCCCTCCTCGAAAAGGAAAATGTTGCGCTTGATATCGGTGCCTATCGCGATGCGCCGTCCGGCCTTCGCATCTGGGCCGGTGCGACCATCGATACAGCTGACATGCAGGCTGTGATGCCTTGGCTGACCTGGGCCTTCCAGACCCAGAAGGCAGCTCTTGCAAAGGCTGCTGCCTGATTTGCATTCGGTCCTGCCCCTGAGGCAGGACCCCGTTCCCCATTGTTGATCGTTACAAACGAACTCTATCAGGAGGCCTCGTCATGGCACCTCGCGTTCTCGTATCCGACGAACTTTCGGAAACCGCCGTCCAGATCTTCCGCGATCGCGGCGTCGAAGTTGATTTCCAGCCGAAGCTTGGCAAGGATAAGGACAAGCTGGCCGAAATCATCGGCAATTACGATGGTCTGGCCATTCGTTCCGCCACCAAGGCCACGGAAAAGCTGATTGCTGCCGCCACCAACCTCAAGGTTATCGGCCGCGCCGGTATCGGCGTCGATAACGTTGACATTCCTGCTGCGTCCAAGCGCGGTATCATCGTGATGAATACGCCGTTCGGCAACTCCATCACGACAGCTGAACATGCCATCGCGCTGATGTTCGCCGTTGCCCGCCAGATCCCCGCCGCCGATGTCTCCACACAGGCTGGCAAGTGGGAGAAGTCGAAGTTCATGGGTGTTGAAATCACCGGCAAGACGCTGGGCGTCATCGGTGCTGGGAACATCGGCTCCATCGTCTGCTCGCGTGCGCTGGGCCTGAAGATGCGCGTTCTGGCCTATGATCCCTTCCTGTCTGCCGAACGCGCCCAGGAAATGGGCGTCACCAAGGTCGAGCTGGATGAATTGCTGGCGCAGGCCGATTTCATCACCCTGCATGTGCCGATGACGGACAAGACACGCGGCATCCTTTCCCGCGAAGCGCTGGCCAAGACAAAGCCGGGTGTCCGCATCATCAACTGCGCCCGTGGCGGACTGGTGGATGAAGCAGCCCTTGCCGATGCCATCAAGTCCGGCCATGTGGCTGGTGCTGGCTTTGACGTCTTCGAAGTTGAGCCTGCAACGGAGAGCCCGCTCTTCGGTCTGCCAAATGTCGTCTGCACGCCGCATCTTGGCGCCTCCACCACGGAAGCTCAGGAAAACGTTGCTTTGCAGGTGGCCGAGCAGATGTCGGATTACCTCGTGAAGGGTGCCGTTTCCAACGCCATCAACATGCCTTCGATCACCGCTGAAGAAGCACCGATCCTGAAGCCGTTCATTCGTCTTGCAGATGTTCTCGGCTCGTTTGCCGGTCAGGTGACCGAGAGCCCGATCAAGGCGATCGAGATTCTTTACGATGGCCAGACAGCCTCGATGAACACTCGTGCGCTGACGTCGGCACTGCTCGCTGGCCTCATCCGCAATCAGGTTTCGGATGTGAACATGGTTTCAGCACCGATCATGGTCAAGGAAAAGGGTATCGTGCTTTCCGAAGTGAAGCGCGACAAGACCGGCGTCTATGACGGTTACATCAAGCTGACCATCACCACGGACAAGCAGACGCGTTCCGTCGCGGGCACCGTGTTCTCGGATGGCAAGCCACGCTTCATCCAGATCAAGGGCATCAACATGGATGCCGATGTGGGTGCGGACATGATCTACATCTCCAACACCGACGTTCCCGGCATGATCGGTTTCGTGGGTACGACACTCGGCAATGCCGGCGTCAATATCGCGAACTTCCAGTTGGGCCGTGAGAAGGAAGGTGGCGACGCAATCGCGCTTCTGTATGTCGACGGTGCCGTCAAGCAGGACGTTCTGGACAAGCTGACTGCAAATCCGGCGATCAAGCAGGCCAAGCCGCTGACCTTCAACGTCGACTGATAAGAATGTCCTCCCCAGGACAAGAAGAACCCGGCCGGAATTTTCCGCCGGGTTTTTCACGTTATAGGTTTCATTCATCAAAACCGCGTCAGATCGTCTTGCGGCCTCTAAAAACTTTTCGCGATGCTCTCTATATAGATCGTAATGCCCGTGGGACGGGTTTTTGAGGAGAGAGAAATGTTTGCAAAACTTCGGCGCTTCAAGCACGCCGCTTCCGTGTTGGCACTTGGCATGGTTGTGACTCTAGCCGCCGTTGATTTCGCGGAAGCCCGTCGTGCCGGTTCCAGCGGTTTCGGCAGCCGCGGCACGCGTACCTATGATGCACCTGCTACGACGAATACGGCTCCCGGTGCTGCTGCGCCGATGCAGCGTTCCATGACGCCGAACACGCAGACCAATGCTGCCAATCCCGGAGCTGCCGCCGGTCAGCAAGCTGCTGGCCAGCAAGCGCGTCGCGGCCTCTTTGGTGGCATCGGCGGTGGCATCATGGGCGGCCTGCTGTTGGGCGGCCTGTTTGGCATGATGATGGGCAATGGTTTTGGCGGTCTTGCCGGCTTCCTCGGCTTGTTGTTCCAGGGTCTGTTGATTGGCGGCATCATCTTCCTGATCATGCGCATGTTCGCGCGTCGTCAGCAGCCTGCGCCGCAGGGTGCGGCTCGTAACGCCTATCAGGCTCCGAATGCGCAAGGCGCAGGCTTCAAGATCCCGCAAATGGGTTCGATGGCGGCCGGTGGTGCCGCTGCTGCAGCGGTGACACGCCCGAAGGTCGCTTCGCAGGCAACGGACGAAATCGGCATCAACAATGCGGATCTCGATCAGTTCGAACAGTTGTTGAAGGACGTCCAGGGTGCCTATGGCGCTGAAGATTATGCAAAGCTGCGCGCAATCGCGACGCCGGAAGCCATGTCTTACCTGGCCGAGGAACTGGGTGAGAACGCGACGCAGGGTCTTCGCAACGACGTCAAGGACGTGCAGTTGCTGCAAGGCGATCTGTCGGAATCCTGGCGCGAAAACGGACAGGAATATGCCACGGTTGCCCTGCGTTACCAGAGCATCGATGTGATGGTGAACCGCAATACGGGCAAGGTTGTTTCCGGCGACCCAACCGCTCCGGTCGAAAGCACGGAAATCTGGACATTCGTCCGCAAGCCGGGTGAAGCCTGGAAGCTTTCGGCGATCCAGGGCACCGATTGATCTCACAATCGGCTCAGTGTCGCCTGATCCGGTTCACCCCCATAGAATTGTTGAAGGGCTCGCTCGAAAGGCGAGCCCTTTTCACTTGCAGCCATGAAGAGCGTCATGCTTGAGCGAAACTTCAGATCGTCCGGTGAGCCGAGAATGTCATGTGCCGTGCGTCGCTTGTGGGTCAGCATGGTGTTGGTACAGTCCAGCAGGCGTTGACCGAGCGTCGGATGGCCGAGATAGGCCTTTGCTGCGTCCATGTTGGCCAATGCGTAAAACCGTGCTGTTTCCGAACGACCAAGGCCTTCGATTTGCGGGAAAATGAACCACATCCAGTGACTTCGCTTTCGACCGGCGCGCAACTCCTCGAGTGCGTCAGTATAAACCGGTTGTTGAGCATCGAGAAAGCGCTGAAGATCATGTGAACTCATAGGTGGTCCTCCTGTCCATCATACGAAACTGATCTTGCCGTTTTCGGTTGTACATGGAGGTCGTTCACGGATTTGTTAGGCTATTGATCTTTTCAATGCTGCACTGCACCCTAGGTCGGGTGCATGGAACAACGACTTGAAAACATCATTGAAACCCTGATCCGCCTGACACCGAACTGGCTGCTGAGCATGATCGTTCTCGTTGCGGCGGTCATCATCGGTTACTTCGTCCATCGCCTTGTCTTCCGCCTGCTGACCCGGCTTGTGGCGGAGCGGGATCTGTTCTGGCGGTCCCTGGTCTCGCGCAACCGCAGGCCGTTGCGGCTGGCAATCGTCGTCTGGCTGTTGACCCCTGCCGTCAACATTGCGCCTTTGACCGATGATCAGGCGGGGTTCATCCGGCACCTTTTGCTTCTTGCCTTCATCATCCTGTTGGGTTGGAGCGCCCGCACCGCCTTGCACATCTGGATGACAGTCTATCTGCGGCGCTTCAAGCTTGATGCGGAAGACAATCTTCTGGCGCGCAAGCACGTCACCCAATCGCGCATCCTCGAACGGGTTGCCGCAACGCTCATCGTTGCGGTTGCCCTGTCGGCGGCGCTGATGACATTTCCAGCCGTGCGGCAGTACGGAGTTTCCCTCATGGCATCTGCCGGTGTTGCCGGTATCGTGCTGGGTCTAGCTCTGCAGCCGGTTCTGAAGAACCTGTTTGCCGGCATCCAGATCGCCATCACCCAACCAATCCGTATCGACGATGCGCTGATCGTGGAAGGGGAGTGGGGGAAGGTGGAGGAGATCACCTCCACCTATGTCGTCGTGAAACTGTGGGACTGGCGCAGGCTCATCCTTCCGCTTGGCTATTTTATCGAAAAGCCGTTCCAGAACTGGACCCGCGAAGGTGCGGCGCTGATCGGCACCGTGATGATCTACCTTGATTATACGGTTCCGGTCGATGACATCCGACGCAAGGTCGAAGAGATCGCCGCCGGTTCCAAGCTTTGGGATGGTCAAGTCATCAATGTGGCCGTCACGGATTTCCGCGAGAACGTGATGGAGATCCGCATCCTGGTTTCCGCAGCCGATGGCGGACGTACATTCGATCTGCGCTGCGAGGTACGTGAGAAACTGATCGACTATATTCAACGAACCTATCCGGATGG
This sequence comes from Rhizobium rhizoryzae, assembly GCF_011046895.1. NCBI lineage: Bacteria > Pseudomonadati > Pseudomonadota > Alphaproteobacteria > Hyphomicrobiales > Rhizobiaceae > Affinirhizobium > Affinirhizobium rhizoryzae. The sequence continues at coordinate 1,850,905 of NZ_CP049250.1, forward strand.
CTTGCCGAAAGTGCGCGCACAGGGCGTGGAGACCCAATCGGTCAACGCCTCCGTCGCGTCCAATGGTGCCACGCGCGTCATGCAGTCGTGACTCCAGCGATTGCGCTGAACGTCCGAAAGCTTGCGTTTGAGGAGCTTCCTTTCTATATCAGCGGGGTGAATGAGGCGGTGGCCGATCCCGCTGCCGGATGAGATGTGCCCGCGATGAGGCGCAGCCGCCACAACCCAGACCGAGAGAGTTCCTGTGAATACGCTGGATTTTAACAAGAGGCCGGAGGATACGCGCGTTGTTGTCGCCATGTCCGGCGGTGTGGATTCTTCCGTCGTTGCCGGTCTCCTCAAACGTCAGGGCTATGATGTGCTGGGAATCACGTTGCAGCTTTATGACCACGGTGCAGCGGTTCACCGTGCAGGCTCCTGCTGTGCGGGCCAGGATATCGATGATGCGCGTCGGGTTTCCGAAACGCTGGGCATTCCCCATTATGTGCTGGATTACGAGAAGCGCTTCCGTGAAACAGTGATAAACCCGTTCGCCGAAGCCTATGCCATGGGTGAAACGCCAATTCCCTGCGTGGCCTGCAACCAGACCGTCAAGTTTGCGGATCTTCTGGCCACGGCTCAGGAACTGGGCGCCGATGCGCTGGCAACGGGTCATTATATCCGTTCGCGCCCCAATCCAACGGCAGGCAATCCCGGCCGCCGCGCGCTGTACCGCCCCGTCGATAGCGACCGCGACCAGAGCTGGTTCCTGTTTGCGACAACGCAGGAGCAGATCGACTATCTTCGCTTCCCGCTGGGCGGCATGTCCAAGGCCGAAGTGCGCGCCCTTGCCGAAGAGATGGGACTGGTTGTTGCCAAAAAGGCAGACAGCCAGGACATCTGTTTCGTGCCGCAGGGTAAATATGCCGACATCATCAACAAGGTGAAGCCGAATGCGGCGCTTGCTGGCGATATCGTGCACATGGACGGACGCGTGCTTGGCCGTCATGACGGCATCCTGCACTATACGATTGGTCAGCGGAAGGGTCTCGGTGTTGCAACGGGCGAGCCCCTCTACGTGATCTATCTCGATGCCCGTGGCCGTCGTGTCATCGTTGGTCCGCGCGAGGCGCTCGATACGCACCGGGTCTATCTGCGCGACATGAACTGGATCGGCGATGCCGGGCTGGCCGAAGATGCCCGGGAGGGTTTCCAGTGCTTCGCCAAGGTTCGCTCCACCCGCCCGCCGACACCGGCGACGCTTCATGTGGACGAGCGTGGTATCTACGTGGATCTTCTGGTGGGCGAAGCAGGTGTCGCACCCGGTCAGGCCTGCGTACTGTATTCGGCAGAAGGGCCTGATGCGCGGGTCTGGGGTGGCGGTTTCATCGAACGGTCTGAACGGGCAGCCGAGGCAGAAGCCTCTCTCAAGGCACTTCTTTCGGCATCTGCAGCGGCCTGAACAGCCTCTCCACAGGTGTGGTGACGCTCCATGAAAAGCCTCTGCGATTTTGTCACAAGCGCGCTTGACTTTGCCCGGAGCATCCCTTTATAAGCCCGACATCGCGCCGGGCATGAAACCAGATGCCAGCAGGTTGCGCGAGTGTGGCGGGGTAGCTCAGGTGGTTAGAGCGTGGGATTCATAACCCCAAGGTCGGCGGTTCAAGTCCGCCCCCCGCTACCATTTCTCCCCGAATTTTGATGAAACCTTAAAGATCCGGCGTGATGCAGCGATCACAGAATGATGTGTCGCCAGCCTTCAGGACACAGCCGTCGGGCCTTCTGCATTTACGGCGGTATGTCACCGGTCGTATTGGATAAATGTCTGCATTGAGAGGTCTGCCTTCCCCGGACGAAGCGCTCTCATCACCGGTCATCCTGGTCTGGTCCGGACTGTTGAACAGGGTTCGTCCCTTGGCTGGAGAGAGGAAGGAAGCGGTCATACCGGCTTTCGCTGGGAGAACTGCTGGCAATCCAGCCGAATTAGCCATTGGCATATGCGGTTCGTGCGCAGCAATCCCGGATCTGCTCAAGGGTGCCTGAGAACGTGGTATCGACAGGAGCACCCTCGTCATGGAGTTCTGTTCCGTCGGCGAGATGTGCCGCGACGCATGATGCGTTGCCACTCCTTCGTACTTCGAATGCCTTGGGGTGTCTTTGCCAATCATGGGGGTATTCGAACTGCCTTCGGGGAGGGCGGGGGTGCCAGCCAAGCCATCGGTCGGGCGTATCGGGCTGATCTGTCCCAGCGGAGCAGCCTTGTCTTGGTGCCTCTCAGGAGCGGACGCTGCCGAATCTCCGGAGGATTCGTTGCCCTTGCCCATATCAGAACGGTTATGACCATCTGGCCATCCGCCTGAAATGACGCCCGGCGACGGCAGGCCGACGCGCGAGATGGTGCGGCCTTGACGATGCCCGCCGCTTCCGGAATGGATGTCCGGCCTTTCCATGCTGTGAGTGCCGACAGTCTGGCCCTGCGCATCCGAGGCAGGGCCAAGGGTGCGTGATTGATCTCTGATGCCGATACCATCTGCTTTGGTTGGATCCCGGAGCGAGTCTCCGGACTCACCGTCCCGACCGGATGTCAGGCCCGGCAAGACACGGCGGGAGCTTGCCGGATCCAGTTGTCGCACCTGGATTCGACCGCCGGTCGTCTCTTCGGTGCGGGTCTGGTCGCTCGTTCCTGTTGGTTGCGCCTCAGGTGATTGCGCGCGTTCCCCAGACAGGGGCGATTCATTATTCAGATTCATGGAGGTTATCCTCCGGCGATGAAGATCAGAGTAGCGACCGCTACAACTATATCTGTCAGGTCCCGATGATGAAATGGGACGAAATTCATGCATATCTAATGTTTATTGATGGTAGATCTTCGATTATAGAAAATCAACCATAATTGTTAACATGTCTGCCGTGTGCCCTTGCGCGGCAGGATCGAAAGCGGGACGGAAGAGATCCATCCCGCTTTGCCTGTTGGCTCTTGAAGGACTACTGTCCTGTGCCGGGGTCTGGCTGCCCGGGTTCCGTGCCTTTTCCATTGCCTCCGCCATCACCTGGCGGCAGCTTAATCCCGGGGCCGCCGGGGTTTGGTGCCTGGCCGCCACCTTGGCCACCGCCAATGGGGCCGGTGTTACCTCCAGGTGAGTATTTTGCCCAACTGCTGTCGTCCACCAGACGCCGGCGATGATCTCCATTGTTCGACCAGCTTGGCTTGCCGAGGAAATCCGGTGGTGCGCCGAGAGCAGAAGCCGGATTGCTGTCGGCATGGGCCAGCGCGTTGAGATCCATGCCACTGAAGGCGCCATCGGCATCCTTCAGTGGTGTTGGTTCTGCCAGCATTTCAATGAACGGATTGTCGGATGTGATGATCTGCGAATAGGGCTGCAGGGCGCCAAATGTTCGGCGCTGATCCATATCCGGACGGTTGGGCAGATCGATCATGGTCCCTTGATGCGAGTAGTAGAATGGCTTTCCATTCACCGACACCGCTTCTGAGATGTTGGATTCCGTGATCGGAATCTTGTCGTTGCCCGGCATGGCGCGGAACTGAGTAACGGTATTTGTCATCTCTTCCATGTTCGGTGCGCCCTTCAATCGAAGAACCTCGACCATGGGAACGTCACCAAGCGTCTTCACGCCGTCCAGCCATCTTGCGCCCTGTGTCCAGATCAGATTGGGGGATGCCGGATTGACCACTTCAGACAGGTTGGTCAGGACCGGGATGAGCTTCAGGTTGGAATAAGGGTTCTGGCTCTTCTCGATCTTGGCATCGGCCTTCTGCAATTCCTGAAGCAGTGGCGACGCCCCCCCGCGGAGGTTGGCCTGCGCGGTGGTCGAATCCGGCATGTATTTCGCGTAGATCTTGATGCCAATATTGCCTCTTACGTCCGCGTTTTCGGGACGTGACAGCATTTCGACGGCGACGAGGGAAGATTTCTCGTCCTTCGGGTCCAGCATGATGTTGACCGCATCAGCATCCTTTGTATCCGCCTTTGTCTTGCGAACATAGTCTATGACGCTCTGCAGCGTTTCCGGATATTGCTGCTTACCGCCTGCGGTCACTGCCGAAGTGCGCTCGTTCGTGACCGGGTTCCAGATGCTGAGCGGCATCCCGGCAAATTCCTTGCTATCCACATCCGAAATGGCACGGTTGCGCGCATCGTTGGTCACGCGCCCGATTGTTTCGTCGTGCATCAGGAAGGCTACGCCGTCCTTGGATGAACGCAGATCAAGTTCAATGCCGCGGAAATTATGGGTGCGCGCATTTTCTGCTGAATTGATCGAGTTTTCGATGATGCCGCGCGAATTGTCGAAAAGGCCACGATGAGCGACCACCTGCTTGCGCATTGTGTCGGGGCCGCCCGCCATTGTACCTGCTTCTGACGGCGTCATGAACAGGTTCTTGCCGTAGCCCCGTTCGCCTGCAATCGTGGTCAATCTGTCGACCGCTCTTGGCGGCAGGCCGTAGCTTGGTGGCCAATCGGATTTCCCTCCACCGGCGACCCATTCCCTGATCTTGGTTTCCGATGTTTCATCAATCGGAGGATTGCCGGTAAAATTGGTGACCGGCGTGAATTTGTTTAGCCCGTTTCCAGGTGTCTGGGGCGTATCATTGGAATTTGGCGTCGCGCTCAATCTGCTGAAAACCGGGCTTCGGGCCGTTCCGGTGGGAAGGATCCGTCTCGAACTGCTGGCACCGGTGGTGCTGGCTGTCGTGGTTCGTCCGCTGGCGCTGCTGGCTCCACCTCTACCGGATGGAGAGCTCTGGGACGGGCGGCCTCCATCGCCTGCGGAGGCTGTGCGTGAAGATCCACGACCTCCTGAAGATGGGCCTCCCTGGCTTGAAGGCGGATTGCTTGGACCGGTGTCACGTTGTCCGACGTCAGGATTGAGAGTGTCCGCGTTAACGTTTTTTGGTGAAAGAAAACTTATATTTTTCATATTTGCTGCTTTCTTATTTCGATTTTACATATTTTTTGTTTGAGATTGCTATTTAAATTAGCGATTTATACTTTTCCGCTGCCTCATGATGGCGAGGTCCATAAAAGCGGTCGCTGTCGTAATCAACTTAAAATTTGAATAAAATTTGATTCGCAGAGCACATTTTCAGGCATTTTATTGCGCATTCTGCGCGCAATTCCGTAAATTCGTGCGTGTTTATGTATTTTAGCGAAATGTTTCAGGCCTGAGACTTGCACAGAAGCCTCGGAGAAGAATGGCGAATTCGCTTATGATGATGACTGTAACTAAGCTCGGTTCAGAAATAGAACGAGCGGGACATAGCCCGCTCGACAGTGATCAAATTTTCGTGAAATCGTTTTTCAAGGGACGATTTTAGTGATCGCTGGAAATGCCTTGCAGCTGGAGGGCAGCAGCTACCCGCTTCAGTCGGGCAGGATCTACATCCTTTCCGTCTTCCAGAGCGGAGAGTTCGCTGACTGTTAATCCGGTGGTGATCGCCATATCGTCGAGGCTATAACCTGCTGCTTTGCGCGCGGTGGCGATTGTCTCGGCAATGGAAATTGCACGGTTATTTTCGAAATTGGTTTGAGAGATCGTCATGAATACTCCTTCGGTAGTGCCGATCTTGTTCGGCAAATGGGGCAGGATAGCCCTCGTGTCAGTCCTAAAGGATGCGGCGCCGGTCACGGACCGTTACGCGGCGTCACATAAGTAGTCTCTAAAATTCATCAGGCCAAGCAAAAATATGGCCCGCTCGTGACGAGAGCGTGAACCTCAAGACGCAACAGTGGCCAAATGGTTCCCGCCAGCCCATGAAATTTCCGATTCGGACTGTTGCTCAGCTTCACTTGATGAAGATCAATTTGTCGCAATCCGGCGCGTGTAAGATAGGCACATCAGCTGGGACATGTGGGGGCGGCAGGCCCTTGGATCCCGGCGCTGCAAGGGAGTATGTCATGTCGTTCAAGACCATTCTTTCCGTTATTGGAAATCGCGACCAGGAAACGGATCTCGCCAAGGCGATTGAACTGGCGCTGCAAATGGACGCCCATCTTACGGTTCTCGTGATGGACATCGCCATCACACCGACGCTCAGCGACTACCCGGTTGGCACTGTATGGCTCGATCAGCGTGTCGAGGACATGAAAGCGCTGCAGTCCACTGCCGATAAAGCCAGGAATTCCCTCGATATTGCCAATATCCCCTACGATATCGAGCACTTCTATACCGAGCGACCTTTTGCGGCGGATGTTATCTATCGGCATGCCCTTTACGCCGATCTCGTGCTTCTCGGTGAAAAGACGCGTGAAAATTCGGCCCTTCTCTCTGCTGTCGTGGATGGTGCAGTCTTCGAAGCGCAGCGTCCGCTGCTCTTGACGTCGGCGACGGACAAGCCTGCCGCCAAGGTTCGCAAAGTGCTGCTTGCCTGGAACTCAAGGCCGGAAGCGGGCCGTGCGGCGCGAGAGGCCATGGACCTCCTGCGGCATGCGGAGGCGGTTCATCTCGTTGTGGTCGATCCGGATGCCACCTATCTCGCCAATGGCGGGGAGCCGGGCGCCGACATGGCGGCCTATCTCGCGCGCCACGGAGTGAATGTGGTGGTGGATCAACTGCCGAGCGGCGGGCGCCGCGTGCAGGACGTTCTCAACAGTCACGCGCTTGAGGTCGGTGCCGATCTGATCGTCATGGGGGCCTATGGGCATTCACGGCTGCGCGAGCGTGTTTTCGGTGGTGTTACGCAGTCGATGGTGGAGGAATGCGAGGTTCCGGTGCTGATCGCTCGTTGATCAGCCCAGTTCCAGCGTGGTGACACCGAAAGCGAGGCGTTCTTCCAGGCGGGGAGGAACGCCTCTATACATTCTTGCCGTGGTAAAGCCTTGCGTGAAGCCAAGCCCCTGAAGGTATTCACCAAATGCCGATTGGTCTTCAGGCACGTCTATATGGATCGGTGCGCCCGGCGCCAGTTGAGCCAGCGCCGCGAAGAGATGAAGCGCTTCCTCGGTCGTTTCGGCAAAAAGCGGTCCGATCTTGAAACCCTGATGGCAGGCACGGAGCACCCCGTAGCCGGAGAGCCTGCCGCGCGTTACGATTCCTAAGGCCTGATGCGGAGGGGCGATCCATGCGCCCAGAAACGCAGTTCGCTCTTCGGGAAAGGCGCGTCGGTCGAATTGCGCAATCTCTGTGAAGGCCGACGGATCAAGCGCGATTACCTTTGGCGAGACGATGGTATTCCTATCGAAAGACCCGCTCCAGCGTATCGTATTGTATCGGGTCTCAAAGCCCATGCGCGCATAATTGGCTTGCTGCTGCGGCACCCCATCCAGTCCCACCGTCCGGCCTTCGAGATAGGCCATGCCGTGATCCCACACGCGTCGGCCCAGGCCCTTCCCGCGAAAATCCGGATGGCTGATGTAGAGACCGATGAAGCCGAATGTCTCGCCATAGCGCACGGCAGAGATCGCCGAGGCAAGCTTTCCGTCGACGAAACAGCCGAAGAAGCCGTTCGGATCGGCGGCGAAAAAGGGCTCGGCATCATCAAGGCCGGGGTTCCATCCTTCTGCCTTTGCCCAGTCCAGCAGGGTGTGCAGGTCGGAAAGGTTCAGATTGCGGATGTGCGGCTCGCTCATGCCAGCATCGCTTCCGGGGCAAAAGAGGCCAGAGCGCCGAGATAGGGTTTGGGGATCGGTGGTGCATAGGCGCCGATCTTCGACGTGGTGAGACCAAGCGAGATGAGACATTCCGCCTGCTTCACGGCTGCGGCCACGCCGTCGATTACCGGCACGCCGAACTCCTTGCGCAGATCCGCCGTCAGGTCCGCCATGCCTGCGCATCCCAGAACGATGGCTTCGGCCCTATCGTCGCGCAGTGCCATTTCCATCTGCTGGCACAGTCTGGCGCGGGCATTGGAGGAGGGCTCTTCCAGAGAGAGAACCGGGATATCGGCGGCCCGCACCTTTGTGCGTCCCGCCATGCCGTAGCGATGGACGAGATGTTCGAGTGGCAGGCGCGAGCGCTCCATTGTCGTGACGATCGTAATGCGTTGGGCGATGAAGGAGGCGGCGGCGAGCGCCGCCTCGCAGATGCCGATGACCGGAATGTTCGCCAAGGCGCGGGCGGCATCCAGCCCCGTATCGTCGAAACAGGAGATGATGGCCGCTTGCGCGCCAGATCTTTCACCCGCTGCGATTTCCATCAGCAGGCCGGGAATGGCAAGCGCTTCGTCATAGTAGCCTTCGATCGATACCGGCCCCATGGACGATGTGACTGCGACGACCTCGGTGCCGTGGGCTGCAACCAGCCTCGCGGCATGGGCTGCCGTCGCAGTCATGCTGGCTGTGGTGTTTGGATTGACGAGCAGGATCTTCATCAGCCGCGTGTCCTGCGGCGGTTGAGAAGGGCGATCAGACCGAGTGTTCCGGCAATCACGAGGAAAGAGAAAACGGTTGTCACGGTGCCGAGCGCATAAAGAACCGGCGTCGTGACGTTGGTCGTCATACCATAAATCTCCAGCGGCAGCGTATTGTAGGTGCCGGATGTCATCAGCGTTCGTGCAAACTCGTCATAGGAGAGCGTGAAGCCGAACAGGCCGACACCGACCAGCGATGGCGCGATCATCGGCAAAACTACATAGCGGAATGTCTGCCAGGAGGTTGCGCCCAGATCTCGCGCCGCTTCTTCGTAAGAGGGCGAGAAGCGGTTGAACACGGCGAACATGATCAGCACGCCGAACGGCAGGGTCCAGGTCAGGTGCGCGCCGAAGGCCGAAGAGAACCACGCGGGCTGTACGCCTGCCTGCTGAAACATGACGCCAATCCCGAGCGAGATGATGATCGACGGGACCACAAGGCTGGCGATGGACAAATAGAAGAGCGCGGTTGCGCCGATGAATTTTCGGCGAAAGGCAAGGCCTGCCAGAAGCGACACCAGAACCGTGACGGCCATGACCATCAGGCCAAGCGCCGCCGAGCGCCGGAAGGAGCCGCCGAAATCGCCCACGGCCTGGGTTTCCAGCAAGTTCGCGAACCAGTGCAGTGAGACGCCGTTCAACGGAAAGGTGAGCCCGCCGTTCTCGCCCTGAAACGAGAGGATGACGATGGCCGATAGTGGCCCGTAGAGAAACAGCACGAAGATCGCGAAGAATAAGGCCAGGATATAGAACTCGCGGGAGCGTTTGTCTGCATACATCTCAAAGCTCCTTGCGAATATCGACGATGCGCAGAATGCCTGCGACCATGGAAAGGACGAGGATCAGCAGAACCACTGCATTGGCCGCCGCCGCCGGATATTGCAGCAGGGACATCTGGTTCTTCATCATCAGCGCCACGGATGCACTCTGTCCGCCGGACATGACCTGAACGGTCGAGAAATCCGCCATCACCAGCGTAACCACGAAAATGGTGCCGATGGCCATGCCGGGTTTGGCGAGTGGAATGATGACATTCGTCAGCACCTGCCAGCTTGTGGCGCCTGCATCGCGGGCTGCTTCCACCAGCGATTTATCGATGCGCATCAACGTATTGAAAATCGGCGTCACCATGAAGAGCGTGTAGAGATGCACCATGGCCAGCACGACAGCGAAATCCGAATAGAGCAGCCATTCGACGGGTTCGGATACGAGGCCGGAATTGACGAGGCCGGAATTGATCAACCCGTTTCGCCCGAGAACCGGGATCCAGGAAATCATGCGGATGATGTTCGAGGTGAGGAACGGTACGGTACACACCAGGAACAGCACCATCTGCATCGCCGTGGTTCTGATGTGGAATGCCAGGAAATAGGCGACCCAGAAGCCGATGAACAGTGTAATGGCCCAGACAAGGACCGCGAATTTCAAGGTATTAAGGTAAGTCTTCCAGGTAACCCAGGAACCGAGAGTCTCGACATAGTTCATGGTGAGAAAGTCGGGATACATCTGGGCGAAGTCATAGTCCCAGAAGCTGACCACGAGGATCATCAGAAGCGGAAGCGCAAGGAAGACGCCGAGAATGACCGTGAGCGGCGCGGCCTGCAGATAGGCGGCAAGCTTCGGCGAGATGCGGATGTTCCGCTTCGGCTTCGGCTCTCCAACGCCTATGAAACGTACTGTTGCCATGGGGAGGTTGATCCTTTCCGCTACACCTGATCCTTCAATTCTCAAGGTGGATGTGGCTCACCCCCCTCTGTCCTGCCGGACATCTCCCCCTCAAGGGGGGAGATCGACTCGTGGCGCCGCCTCTAAAGAGCGTCGCGATCCTTCAGATTCGCTCCTGACGCTTTAAGTCTTTGTTTTACCGCATGTCGTTGCCGCAAAACCGCAGCACACTTTTGCGCGCCATGCTTAGACCCTACAGCCCTCGAACAAGTCGGGATCCCCGCTCGCATAGTAATGGCGCGAGCGAGTAACCATTCTGCCGATCTCCCCCGCTTCAAGGGGGAGATGCCTGGCAAGGCAGAGGGGGGCGTAGGCCCCAGTCTCTGCCCCAGAGGCCGGGAGGGCTTTGTTGCCCTTACGCCGCGATGAATTCGTTCCAGCGGCGAACCATGTAGCGGTCTTCGTCCATGACGGAGTTCCAGCAGGCGACCTTGCCCATGCGGTCCTCGAACGAGCCGCCATCGCGCACGGCACCGGCCTTTTCCATGACCTTGCCTTCCGGCGAGAGAATGTCGCCCTTGGCGGCCTTGCCTTCGATCCAGTAGCCCCACTCGTCGTCGGTCATGAACTTCTTTGCCGTATCCATGCAGGCGGAATAGTAGCCCTGACGGTTGAGATAGCCGCCCACCCAGCCGGAGGTGTACCAGTTGATGTATTCATAAGCCGCGTCGAGCTGCGCGCCCTTCAGATGGGCGGCAAGGCCCAGACCGCCGCCCCACGAACGGTAACCTTCCTTCAGCGGCTGGTATTTGCAGGCAATGCCCTTGGAGCGGACGGCGGCAACCGCAGGCGACCACATGGACTGGATGACCACTTCGCCGGACGCCATCAGGTTTACTGATTCATCGAAGCTCTTCCAGAAGGCGCGGAACTGTCCGGCCTTCTTCATTTCAATGAGGAAGGCGATGGTCTTGTCGATCTCTTCCTTCGTCATGTTGCCCTTGTCGGCATATTTGATCTTGCCGGAGGCTTCCATGATCATTGCCGCATCCATGATGCCGATGGACGGGATGTTGAGGATGGAGGTCTTGCCCTTGAAGGCTGGATCGAGAATGTCCGCCCAGGTGGTGATTTCGCGACCGACGAGGTCCGGACGAATGCCAAGCGTATCGGCATTGTAGATGGTCGGCATCATGGTGAACCATTCGGTTTCGCTCTTGGCGAAGGTCTTGGTGCCGGGCTTCTCGACATAGCCGACCGTGTGTGGCGCGGTGCCCTGCGCAATCACGCTATCGGGCTTCAGCTTGCCATTCTTGAACAGCGGAACGACCTTGTCATAGTATTTCAGCTTCTTGACATCCATGGGCTGGATGACGCCTGCCGGATAGACCTTCTTCAGGATCCAGTATTCGATATCGGCGATATCGTAGGAATTCGGCTGCGTCACGGCGCGCTGGGCGGCGGCGTCGCTGTCGGTTGCCGTCATTTCCAGCGTGATGCCGAGGTCCTTCTTGCACTGTTCGGCAATGGCGTTGATGTTGGAAACGCCGGTGCCGAACTGGCGCAGCGTGATCTTGCTCTGCGCCCAGATGGTCGGAAAACCGGTGATGGCGCCGGAACCGGCAGCAAGGCCTGCGGCGGCGGATGCGGTTTTCAGAAGGCTGCGGCGGGTCAGGCCCGAAGGCTTGTTCGTCTTGTCGGTCATGCCATGTTCCTCTCTGGTTTTTATTGTGCTGGTATTTGTTGCGCTGCTTGTTATTGAGCCTTTCCGAGGACGATCACGTCCCCGGCATCCCAGGACAGCTGAATGGCTTCGCCAACCTTGATCGGTTGTTCGAAGAACTCTCTGTCGCTGATGATTGCAGTGAACTCCTCGATCCCAGCGCCGGTGGCGGTGAGCTTCACGGAGGAGCCACGATATTCGATGTTGGAGACGCTGCCGGTGAAGCCCAGCCCATCCTGCGCGGCCTTGCCGATCTGCACACGGTCGGTGCGGATGGCGATGTCGACCGGGTCGCCTTCTGGTATGCCGCAAGCCGGGGCGCTGAATGTACCGCCCGCCGGAACCGTGAGAGAAAGACCCAACGGTGTCGACGACGTCGCGCGCCCGGAGATTACGTTATGGTCGCCCATGAAGCGGGCGACGAAGGCCGTCGCCGGTCGTTCGAACACCGTGCGCGGCGCGGCTGCCTGCTCGATGCGGCCATCGTTCATGACGACGATGATATCCGCCAGCGCCATGGCCTCTTCCTGGCTGTGGGTTACGTGCACGAAGGTGATGCCGAGCGAGGTCTGCAGCTTTTTCAGTTCGGCGCGCATGCGGATCTTCAGGAAGGGATCGAGCGCCGAAAGTGGTTCGTCCAGCAGCAGGGCTTCCGGATCGGTGATCAGCGCACGGGCAAGCGCCACGCGTTGCTGCTGGCCGCCAGACAGTTGCGCGGGACGGCGGCTGGCATAGGGCTCAAGCTGCATCAGCTTCAGCATATCCAGCGCCTTGGCGCGGCGCGTCTCCTTGTCCACGCCCTTCATCTTCATCGAGAAGGCGACATTGTCGACCAGATCGAGATGCGGAAACAGGGCATAGGACTGGAACATCATGGCGGTGCCGCGCTCGGCAGGGGCAAGATCCGTGACATTCTTGTTGCCGAGAAGAATATCGCCACCTGATACGCTTTCGTGGCCCGCAATCATGCGCAAGGTTGACGTCTTGCCGCAACCGGAAGGGCCAAGAAGGCAGCAGTAACTTCCAGCCGGAATCTTCAGGCTGATGGCATGAACTGCGGTTGTGTTTCCGTAGATCTTGGAAACCGACGCAATTTCTATCTCGGCTGCTTTGCTCATGCACGTCTCCTTCAAGATGAGACTTTCAATGCATGGTTCGTGCCAAGTTCATTCCCGGGGCGTTTCCGAAGCTCCGAAAGCAAGGTTCTGTTAATTTGTGCACTGCACGCACAATGAAGGAGCACGCCGTGCTCAAAATTTTTGCGATCGTATACGATGCAATGGCTTTATTGTATTCGATGCATCATTCAAACCGAACGCGCTTTCCTTTGCGCCGAATCTCAGGGTACAGTCTGGCAGAAACCGGATCCCGCCATGCAGATCAGCGACAAGATTTCTCCCTTCGATATTGCCCCGGACGATCGGGCCTTGGCCATTCGGGATGCCCTGCGCAATGCTATTGTCGACCGCCGTCTGGCGCCTGGGACCAAGCTTTCGGAAAGTGAAGTCGGCACGCTGTTCGAGGCCAGCCGCACCGTGGTGCGCGCCTCTCTTCAAATGCTCGCCTTCGAGGGTCTGGTAAAGACGGAACGAAACCGGGGTGCTTTTGTATCCAATCCGACGCCGGATGAGGCGCGTCAGGTCTTCGCCTCGCGACGCCTGCTGGAGCCCGGTATTGTTCTTGCTGCGGTGGAGCGCATCACGTCCGCCGATCTGGAGCGCTTTCGCCGGCATCTGGAGGAGGAAACGCGCTACATGAACCAGCGGGGACCCGTGGCCCGCCGCGCGGAGATCAAGGCATCCGGCGATTTCCACCTGATGCTGGCCGAGGTCTCTGGCAATGCCATTCTGCAAAGGTTCATGGACGAACTGGTGGCGCGCTCGTCACTTGTGATTGCGCTTTATGGAAATACAGGCGTTTCGCGTTGCGGCCACAATGAGCATGCCGATATTCTGGAGGCGCTGGAAGCGCGCGATGCGGCACGGGCGAGCGCCATCATGCTGCATCACATAGACCATATCGAAGCGGATCTGGATCTGCGCGTGCGTGATGGTTTGGCTTTGAAGGACGCGCTCGATATCTGACGTTTTAACTCTTTGTTTTATCGCATGTCGTTTTCACAAAACCGCTGCACATTTTTAGCTACGACCCTAAGCTCTTCATGAAAAAAGGGCCTCCGTGAGGAAGCCCTTTCATTCGGTATGCGGGGGATATCAGGCGGCGCGGCTGTAGCCTTGCCTTTGCTGTCCAGCCTGGGGCAGGCGGAACTGGCCGAGCAACTGGATCAGCGCGTTCGCATCTGCCGAGAGGTTGTGCGAGGTTGCCGTCGCCTCTTCCACCATGGCCGCATTCTGCTGGGTGCCCTGATCGATGGAGTTGACGGCAGTGTTCACTTCCTGCAGGCCGGTAGACTGTTCGCGATAGGCTTCGGCAATTGCCTGAACGTTGGATGTGATCTGCTGAACCTGCTGGACGATGCCTTCCAGTGCCTTGCCGGTATCGCCGACCAGCGACACGCCGCGGGCGACATGTTCGCTGGAGGCCTGGATCAGATCCTTGATTTCCTTTGCGGCCTTCGCGGAGCGCTGGGCTAGTTCGCGCACTTCCTGTGCCACGACCGCAAAACCCTTGCCAGCCTCGCCAGCGCGTGCCGCTTCAACGCCTGCGTTCAAGGCCAGGAGGTTGGTCTGGAAGGCGATCTCGTCGATGACGCCAATAATGTTGGAAATCTCCCCGGACGAGGTTTCAATGGCCTGCATCGCGTCCACGGCAGAGCGAACCACGCTGCCAGACTTGCGTGCATCCTCGCCGGTTGCTGTCACGAGGCGACGTGTTTCCTCGGCACGCTTTGCACCATCGCGAACCGTCGTCGTGATTTCCTCAAGCGCGGCAGCTGTCTGCTCGATGGACGCTGCCTGCTGTTCCGTGCGACGCGCAAGATCATCGCTGGAGGAGCGGATCTCGTTGGCGCCGGCCGTGATCGCATTGGCATTGCCGCCGACCAATTGCATGGCCTCAGCCATCTTTTCCAGCGAATGGTTGAAATCGGTGCGCAAGCCGTCGAGCTTTGGCGAGAACGGACGCGTGATGCGGAAGGAAAGGTCGCCGTCTGCCAGGGCCTTCAAGCCGGATGCGAGCGACTGCACGACATCCGCCAGCACGCCTGCTTCCTCAGCCCTGATGGCTTCATTGGCGACACGCTCCGCTTCCGTCTGGCTGCGGGCTTCCTCTGCACGCTGTTCAAGCTGGATGCGCTCCAGCGAATTCATGCGGAACACTTCGACAGTTTTTGCCATGGCGCCGATCTCGTCACCACGATCGATGCCGTCGATGGGTGCGGCTGCCTCACCGGCTGCGAGCGACGACATGCGATTGCGAAGCTTTTCCATTGGCTGTGTGATGCCTGCATGGCTGACATATACCGCCACGCCAATCATTGCGAGGATGCCAAGCGACATGACGATCATGCTGGTGTTAATCACGGCATCGGTGTCACTCGAAATCTGCTTGCCACCGGTTTCGACAAGATTGGTCAGGTTCGTGTTGTTGGCACCGGACTTCTCGGAGAAGGTCTGCGAAAGCTTGTCCAGTCCCCGAACCAGAGCCAGCGCTTCATCCGTCTTGCCCGCTTCCTTCGCCGCAACAACCTTATCGTACTGAGCCTTGAACTGGTCCATCAGACCCTGAAGTTCGGCCACCGCTGGCTGGGTCGCGGGAACGGATTTGGAAATGTCGACCAGCTTCTGACGAGCGCCGTCGAGGTTGCGCACGAAAGCTGCCTTTGCCTCATCATAGGCCGGAGTGCCCGGCTCGTTCAGCGCCACGCGGGAGATCGCATTGACTGCCGTCCACATGCCTGCCGAGGAGCGCGCGCCCAGGACGGCCGATGATGCCTTTTGTGCGATGAAATCGGCATAGCGGTCGTTCACGTCATCGAACCGGTTGCTGAGGTAGAGCATGCCTGCCAGCGCAAACAAGCCGAAGAAGAGGATAAGCGAGACGATCTTGGTTCGGATTGAAAGGCTGCTCAGCATGGTAAACCTTTATATTTGAGACGTGACGTTGAATACGCGTTTCATATTCAAAACCGCTAAAACAGAAGACGCTTCATCTTCTCGTTGTGTTTCAAGAAGTTGTGCAGTGGAAATGGTTAAGTGATGGTGTAATTATTCCTGATGATGCGAATAAATCGATTTACCAAGAATTGGGCGAAGGCTGGACTGTTGTGTTCCATCCGAAGCGGTTATCTTCTTGGAACCGGTTGGCGCGTTCGGCGTTCTTGCCGGGATGATATTCGATTGATGTGCTCGAAAGGCGCACAAGGAGGAAAGATGTTTAAGGCGATCCAGGCAGCCGGAGTGGCGCTTACCATGGCAGCAGCAGCCGTCGTCAGTTCAGTCCCGGCAGGGGCGCAGGACCTTGAATTGCGCATCGGCCCCGATGGCGTTCGCCCCGTCATTCGCGATAATGATCGCCGTGGCCCTCCGCCGCCGCGCCGTGGCTGTGACGAGCGTCAGGCCCGTGCAGCCGCTCGTGAGGCAGGTCTGCGGGACCCGGAAGTGGTTCGTGTAACCCCCGGCCGTGTGATCGTGGAAGGCTACACGCGCCGTGGACTGGAGCGCATTACCTTCGCCAACGAGCGCGGTTGCCCGGAAATCTGATCCGCTAAATTACCCAAAGATCTGCAAGAGCCCGCCACCCGGCGGGTTCTTTGCGTTTATGTTCTGCAGCGGGCAAGCCATGCGTGTTCCGTTGCCGGAGCTTCATCGGTAGTGATCTGGTCTGGCTTCAGGCTGACCAGTGTCGAGAATCGCTGCCATTCGTCATCCGAAAAGCCTTCAGCACGATCCGCGATGTTGAAGGTCCAGGCGTCGACGGTCTTGCCGAGAGCGTGGCAAAGGCCGATGAGATCGAGGCCCGCCGCATGGCCTTCAAGGATCAGCGGCCAGGAGAGGTAGATCATCTTCGGCTCGGTTGGTCCCAGACAGTCGGCGCGCAATTCTGCTTCGACCGCTGAAGGGCCTTTCTGACGCAGGAGTGCCAGCAGTTTATTGGTCGGGTCAATGCCGCGCTGTGCGTCGGGCAGGCGGGTCTTGATCGCTTCGATCAGATCGAGGTCAGCACCGCTGACGATCATGAACCGGCCCAGGCCCGCGAAGGTTCGAGCCAGATGATTGAGACCCTTTTCGCCAATCGTCTTCAGGTCGTCCTTCATGTCGAATTGGAGCAGCGCCTCCGGGTGAGCCGTCTGCATCAACCCCGCCAGATCTTCCGAGAGAATGGGCAGGGTTCCGCCGGACTTCATGGACAGTCCTCTGATCGTCGCCGCATCAGCCTTGCAAACCGGCCCGTAACCCGTCGTTTCGCCTTCGAGGTCACTGTCGTGCAGAACGACAAAGCCGCCATCGCCGCGCACCCGCAGGTCCAGCTCCATGGAGGCGCCGACGCGAAAACCCTCCGCCATGGTTGCGGCCGAGAAGAGCGGGGCATCCAGCGCAAGGCGCAGGCGATGCCATTTCAGCCGTATGCGATGCCCGTCGTGGAAAATGTCGAGACCGGGCGTATCATTCGGCATGGCGGGTTCCGTCAGAAGACATCAGGTGAAATAGGTTGCGATCCGGTGCCCATCAAGGTCATGGACGGCAAAGTCCGTAGCATAGATCGATGACAGGATCTCGGGTCGCACGATATCGTCCGGTGTTCCCTGAAGAAACAGTTTGCCATCGCGCATGACGACGATGTGATCCGCATAGCAGGAGGCGAAGTTGATGTCATGCAGGACCACGACTACGGTCTTGGCGAAATCCTTTGCGGCCCCCTTCAGAAGCTTCATCATGCCGACCGCATGGCGGATGTCGAGATTGTTCAGCGGCTCATCGAACAGCATGTAATCCGTATCCTGACACAGCACCATCGCAACGAAAGCGCGCTGGCGCTGGCCACCGGACAGTTCATCCAGATAGCGTTCGGAGAGATCACTCAGACCAAGATAGCCGAGCGCCCGTTCCACATGGCCTTGATCCTCCCGCGTCGGGCGGCCCTTGGAATAGGGGTAGCGGCCAAAGGTCACGAGATCGCGCACCGTCAGGCGGGCGACCATGTGATTGTCCTGCCGCAGAAAGGCCAGACGACGTGCCAGCGCATCGCCCGGTGTGCGGGCGACATCCAGTCCGTCCACCATCACCTGTCCGGAATCCATGGGCAGAAGGCGGGCCACCATGGAGAGCAGCGTCGATTTGCCCGCACCGTTCGGACCGATGATGGCGGTCAGCCCACCCTTCGGCAGCGTAAGGGAAACGCCATCGACAACGACGGTGGAACCATAGGTTTTGCTGACATCACGGATCTCGATCATCGGATTGCTCCTCTGAGCAGAAAGAGAATGAAGAACAGGCCACCGGCAAACTCGATGATGATGGAGAGTGCGCTGTTAAAGGCGAACACGCGTTCCAGAAGGGTCTGTCCGCCCACCAGCGTGATGATGGCCAGCAGGCAGGCCGCCGGAATGACGTGGCGATGCTTGGCGGACGGCATGATGATGTAAGCGAGGTTTGCGACCAGCAGACCGAAGAAAGTGGCAGGCCCCACCAGCGCCGTCGAGACGCAAACGAGGACCGATACCAGAAGCAGGATCACGAGGGTCTGCCGCTGGTGGTCCACGCCCAGCGAGATTGCGGTCTCGCGTCCCAGCGCCATGACATCGAAGCTGTGCCCGATCCGCCAGGCGATAGCCGAGACAAGGCCGACCAGCAGGAAAGAAACACCCAGTAACTGGCTGTCGATGGAATTGAAGCTGGCGAACAGGCGATCCTGAAGAACGAGGAAATCATTCGGATCGATGATCCGCTGCAGAAATCCGGAGAGGCTGCGGAACAGGATGCCGAGCACGACGCCCGCCAGCATCAACAGGTGCAGGCTCTTCAGCGCCCCGGAAAACAAAAGGCGAAAAAGAATGAGCGAAAAGCCCATCATGACGGTGACTTCGATCAGGAAGAGCAGGCGTGCATCGAGCCCCGAAATAAAGGCGGCCCCGAAGACCAGCACCAGCAGGGTTTGCAGCAGGCCGTAAAGCGCATCGAAGCCCATGATCGATGGTGTCAGGATGCGGTTGTTGGTGATGGTCTGGAAGAGAACGGTGGAGAGCGCGATGGCATAGCCTACCAGCACCATGCCCAGAAGCTTCGTGCCGCGGAAGGAGAGGATGAAGCTCCAGCTGCCGCGTGCGCCGATGGTCATGAAACCGATTGCCGCCGCCAGCGCGATCAGCGCCAGAATTGCCAGGATCGCCAGAGAGTTACGCCGCACGGCTCTGCCTCCTGAAGAGGAGGAACAGGAAGAAGGCGCTTCCCAGCACGCCCAGCACCGCGCCCACTGGCACTTCGAAGGGCCAGACAACGATGCGACCAATGATATCGCAGGCCAGCACAAGTCCCGCGCCGAGGATCGCCGTCCAGGGCAGGGTGCGGCGCAGGCTGTCGCCCATGATCATGCTGATGACATTCGGCACGATGAGTCCGAGGAAGGGAATAACGCCCGCCGTGACGACGACGCAGGCCGTGACCATGGAAACGATGATGAGCCCCAGCATCATGATGCGGCGATAATTCAGCCCGAGATTGGTGGCAAACTCCTCGCCCAATCCGGCAAGCGTGAAGCGGTCGGCTGCCACATAGGCGGCTATCGTCATGACGAGCGAGAGCCAGAGGATTTCGTAGCGTCCGCGAAGCACAGAGGAGAAGTCGCCACTTTCGAAGGCGGCGAGCGATTGCATGAGGTTCAGGCGATAGGCGATGAAGGCGGCAACCGAATAGATCACGCCTCCCAGCATCAGTCCCACCAGCGGCACCATGATGACCGAGCGCAGCGGAATGCGACGCAGGATGGCGAGGAAAAGGGCGGTTCCAAGCAGAGCAAACCCGGCGGCGAAGGCCATTTTACCCATTACGGGCATGTTGGGTGAGATGATCAGCGCAATCAGCATGCCGAGGCTGGCGGATTCCACCGTGCCTGCGGTGGAGGGTTCGACGAACCGGTTTCGCGCCAGCATCTGCATCAGCGTGCCACAGACGGCGAGGCCCGAGCCGGCGAGAACGAGCGCCAGCGTGCGGGGAAGGCGGCTTGCCAGAAGCACCAGCACGGCCTTCTCGTCTGCCTCACCGCTCAACAGGGCAAGCGGGGAGATGTCACTCACGCCGAAGAACAGGCTGGTGATGCCGAGACAGAGAAGGGCGATGAGGGCAAGTGTCAGGCGCATGGGCTTATGAGAAGCAGGCGGCACACCGAGGGCGCGCCGCCCATCGGCTCAGGGCTTTGCGAGCGCGGTGTTCAACTGGTCCACCGTGTTCTGAAGCGCGGTCAGGCCGCCACCCACCACATAGAGCGACAGGCCGTCGAGATAGACGACATGCCCCTTCTGCCAGGCGGTGGTGCGGCGCACGATGTCATTGTCCAGAAGCTTGGAGGCCGCTTCGCCCTTGTTGCCGATCGAGGCATCGCGGTCGATGACGAACAGCCAGTCCGGGTTCTTTTCCAGAATGTACTCATAGGAAATCGGCTGCCCGTGATTGTCTGCCTTGATCGTGGCATCGGCGGGCGTCATGCCGTAGTCGGAAAACAGGACGCCGAAACGGGAGCCTGGACCATAGGTGCTCATCTTGCCGCCGGTCGTCAGCACCAGCAGGCCCTTGCCGGCATTCTTCGTCTTCTGCTTCAACTCGGCGGTCGAGGAATTCAGCTTTTCGATGAGTCGGTTAGCTTCGCTTTCCTTATTGAACACTTTAGCCAGTGTTCGGATATTCGCTTCCGATTGCTTCAGGAAGTCATTGCCGTCGACGGAGAGATCCACGGTCGGAGCAATCGCGGATAACTCCTTGAATTTCGAGGCGGAACGGGCCGTTACGATAATCAGGTCCGGCTGAAGCTCGGCAATTGCCTCGTAATCCGGTTCGAACAGCGTGCCGACCTTGGGCACAGGGCCGATTACGTATTTCTGCAGGTAATCGGGCATCAGCGCCTTCGGCACGCCTGCCACGGGAACGCCCAGCGCATCCATCGTATCGAGGGCGGCGAGATCGAAGGTCACCACTTTCTTTGGGGTTTCGGCAAGCTTCGTCTCGCCCTGTGCGTGGCGAATGGTGATGTCAGCCGCCAGGGCCTGAGAGGCACCGAGTGCCAGCGCAGCGGAAAGAGCAAATTTGCGAACCGTCGAGAGCAACATGGGGACTGATCCTTGGCACCCATCCGGTGAGGCCTGAAAAAGGCCATCCACCGGCGTTTATAAGTTGAGAAGCTGAGTTCACTTATTTAAAGCAGTGTAACTCCGTCAAGAATTATATGCCGCAACCGATCACAACCCCGGGAAATCACCATGCACTGTCCCTGATGTCTGTTGAAAAGCGAGGAACCATGCTCCCCGTCGCGCTCGCCCGCCGTTCTGTTCTCACCGGATTGCCATTGCTGATCATGTCGACTGTGACAAAGCCAAGCCTGACCTATGCCCAGATGCGGGTCGCGGAAACGACGCTGGATATCTTCACGCAAGATGTGCCAACGCATCGTCTCGACAATCGCGCCGTAACGCTTTCGAACGGGCGCAGTTTTCGCATCTTCCGGGCGATACCCAAGACAGCCGCACCTCCTCCGGGCTTTCCCATCCTGTATCTGCTGGATGGAAACGCGATCTTTGATGACCTGACTGTGGAACTGCTGGCCCGGGCCCCCGGGCTCATCGTCATCGGCCTTGGCTATGATACGCCGCGCAAGTTCGCCATGGCGGAGCGTACGCTGGACTATACACCGCCAAGAACCGGCGAGGGGCCGCAGCCGGACCCGCTGCGACCGGAGCGGAGGATCGGCGGCGCCTTCGAGTTCCTGCCGCTTTTGACCGGCGACTTGCGTAGCCTGTCGGAAGAGGGGCTGGTGGTCGATCCCAGCCGCCGGGCGCTCGGTGGGCACTCGTTCGGTGGGTTGATGACGTTGATCACTCTCTATCGGCAGCCGGACGCCTTCAGTGCCTATGCGCCGATCAGCCCCTCGCTCTGGTGGGCCATGGAGCCGATGGAACGGCTGGAGCGGCTGGCCGACTGGAACCTCAAGAGCAGCAAACGCCTGTTCATATCTCTTGGCGACAAGGAACAGCGCTCAAACGACAAAGGACCGCCGCCGACAGGACCTGCAACGGAAACCATGGATCTCATCCGGCGGCTTTCATCAGTGCCGCAGCTTTCCGTGTCATCGCGTGTGCTGGAAGGCCATGTCCATGGCGCGACGCTTCTGGGTGCCTTGCCCCAAATTCTTGATTGGGCACGCACAGCCTGAGTCGATCACGCATCTTGCCGTATCTGCCGCGATGATGCCGAAAACCGGTACGCCCATCCTGCCGTAGTGTGGGATGGGTAAGGCAACGGGCCGGTGATCGGAGCGGCGAGACTGGAATGGGCGCAATGTCGGAGTTGATGCAGCAATATGGTGCGTGGGTTTATGTGATCCTCTTCCTCTATTGTGCGCTCAAAAGCGGTAGCCTGCCACTTCTCGCAGGCTACGCAGCCCAGGCACAGCTCCTCGACCTGTCCCTTGTCCTCGGGGTCACTTTTGCGGGCGGCTATCTGGGGGATGAAGCGCGCTTCCTAGCCGCCCGGCGCTATGGCATCGCCTGGGTGACGCGGTATCCGCTCTTTCGCAAGCCGATGGCTATCTCCAATGCGCTCATCCAACGCTATGGAAAAGCATACATCTTTCTCTATCGCTATCCCAAAGGCATGCGGACCATCGGGGCGCTTCCCGTCGGGCTTGGGACGATGTCCTGGCCTGCCTTCACACTCTGCAATGCGGCATCCGCATTGGTCTGGACTCTCTGTCTCGTGATGGTTGGGTTCGTGTTCGGCAGGCAGGTCGAGCAAGCCGCACTGGCTGGCTGGGGTTTCGCCAGTGTCATTCTGCTTGTCGTCATGGTCGCGGGCATCGCCTTTGCCTGGTGGCGTATCAATCGGTTCCCCATCTCCAATTATGAAGACGGACGCAACTTCTCATAGCCCCTCAGGACTGGAACATCGCGGCCACCCCCGAGTTGAACCTCCGACCTCAATCGGACACGCCAACACAAAAGGTGAGACTTCATGAACCAGAACCATCCCACGCCGCCGTTCCCGCAGGAAAAGATCGAGATGCCGGGGCTGACGCGCCAGATGCAGCCGGTGCCGGATCATGGCGAGAATTCTTACAAGGGTTCCGGCCGCCTGCAAGGCATGAAGGCAGTGGTGACCGGCGCCGATAGCGGGATCGGGCGCGCCGTTGCCATCGCCTATGCGCGGGAAGGCGCGGATGTGCTGATCTCCTATCTCAATGAAGATGAGGATGCGCAGGAAACCAAACGGTTGGTGGAAGAGGCTGGTCGCAAGGCTGTGCTGGTCTCGGGTGATCTGCAATCGGCGGATCATTGCCGCAAGATCATCGAGACGGCTGTTCGCGAGTTGGGAGGCATCGACATCCTCGTCAACAATGCCGCGCATCAGGCCACCTTCTCCGATATCGACGAGATCCCCGACGAGGAATGGGAACTGACCTTCAAGGTCAACATCCACGCCATGTTCTATCTGACGAAAGCTGCCGTGAAGCACATGAAGCCCGGCTCGGCCATCGTGAACACGACCTCGATCAATGCGGATAGTCCAAACCCTTCGCTTCTGGCCTATGCCACGACGAAGGGCGCGATCCAGAACTTTACGGCAGGTCTTGCGCAGATGCTGGCGGAAAAGGGTATCCGCGCCAATGCGGTTGCGCCGGGACCGATCTGGACGCCGCTCATTCCCTCGACGCTTCCCGAAGACTCCGTCAAGAACTTCGGCAAGCAGGTGCCGATGAAGCGACCGGGTCAACCGGCAGAGCTGGCAACCGCCTATGTCATGCTGGCAGACCCGCTGTCTTCCTATGTCTCGGGCGCTACGATTGCCGTCACAGGCGGCAAGCCGATTATTTGAACTCGATCAGGTGCGCCCGGTCTTCCGGGCGTACCTGTGCCAGACACTATCGTTGCTGGCCAACATGCCGCGCAAGCTCTTCGAAGCTTGGATGGACACCCTTTTCGGCTGCCTCGTTTGCCACGGACAAGAGACGGATCGGAAAGGCAACTGCCTTCGAATGGGAAGGTGAAACGTTATGCGCGTTAGGATCATTGATCACCGCACGTTCCACCTCGGCCAGTGTTTCCCGGATCTCTTCGTGCGTCAGCAATTGCTTCTCGACCAGAAGCCGGTTGATGGCGGCCAAGGCCATATAGAGACCTTCCAGTTGCGGGTTTGCCGTATTCATGTCTCGCTCCTGTGTGTCGTGGCAGGCAATCCGGTTGCTGCGTTTTCGTCAATGAGACGGGCGCCCCTCTGCCTCGTCACGTAGCGCCATAGCCATTGGACCGTGACCAGCAGGCGTTTTTCGAAATTGACGAGCAGAAAAACATGGACAATTGCCCAGAGCAGCCAGGCAAGCCGCCCTTTCAGGCGACGATTGCCGAAATCGAAAATGGCGGCGTGGCGTCCTATGACCGCAGTGTTTCCGCGATTGTGAAAATGAAACGGCTCTGAAGGCCTGCCGTCGAGCAATTGTTCGCGCAAAGCCTTGCCCAGATATTCGCCCTGCTGCTTCGCCACCTGAGCGAGGGCGGGAAGCGGCTTGCCCTCATCATCGATGCGAAGCGCGGTATCGCCTAGTGCGTAGATGCCTTTCGTTCCTTCGACCTGCAGATCGGGACCAACTGGAATGCGTCCGCCCATCTTCGCCTCCAGCCCCAGCCACTTGTGAGCTGGCGATGCCTTGACGCCCGCACCCCACAGGATATTGCCCGCCGGAATGGTGCCGCCGGAGGTCTGAACGCTGCCTCGCGTGATGTTTTCAACACGTACACCGGTGCGAATGTCGACGCCGAGCTTCGCAAGCTCATGCCATGCATAATCCGTCAGCTCGTCGGGAAAGGCCGCTAGGATCTTCGGTCCGGCCTCGATCAGGATCACGCGGAAATCCTCCGGGGCAAGTTTTCGAAAGTCCCGGGTGATCATATAGCGGCCCAGTTCCGCGATGGCGCCTGCCAGCTCGACGCCTGTCGGGCCGCCACCAATGATGACGCTGGTGAGGAGCGCTTTCTTCTCCGTGGCATCTTGCGAGAGTTCGGCTCGCTCGAAGGAGAGCAGAAGCCTTTGCCGGATCAGCCGCGCCTCGTGGATTGTCTTCAATCCGGGCGCGACGGCGCGCCATTCGTCATGGCCGAAATAATTGTATTCGGAACCGGTCGCGATGATCAGGTGATCGTAGGCAACCGGAGCGCCGTCCTCCAGAAGGACGTGCCGGGCCGTCTGGTCCACGCCGGTGACCTCCGCAAGCATCACCCTGATATTCTTGTATCGACCCAGCGTGCGCCGGATTGGTTCGGCAATATCGGCGGGAGAAAGGGCGGCAGTCGCAACCTGATAGAGCAGCGGCTGGAAAAGGTTGTGATTGCGTCGATCAATGACCGTCACCTCAAGCACGGTATTGCCAAGCTCTCGTGCGACCGCCAATCCGCCAAACCCTGCCCCAATGATGACGATCCGGGTCGGACGCCCGACAACCGTCGGAGGGGTTTCCTGCGGCCCTCTCTGGAGAACCGAGGTATCCGGGTGAAAGCTCATTCGACATCCTCTTGGTACGGGCTGACATGCTTGGCACACGGTCTTTGCATGCCGCTTCGAAAGCATCCGCTCAACCAGCCGCTGGCTGGAAGGTTCCCGCACAGGTCTTGGAACCTTTTGCTGCCCTTGCCGTTGATGATGCGAAACGCAAGGGAGCTTGGGAAAAATGAACAGCATCGTCTGGCTCGTGGGAGCCGTCGTTATCGTAATTGCGGTCCTGAACCTGATCGGTCTTTCCTGATCACACGCGCCATCCGGGCGCCCATTCTCGTCATTCTTCAAACCCTGGAGGGAAACATGAACAGCATCGTTTGGCTCGTCGGAGCCGTTGTCATCGTTCTGGCCGTTCTGTCGTTCGTCGGCATCGCCTGAATTGAACGCAAGCAAATTTCAAAAAGCGCTGGTTGGAAACAACCGGCGCTTTTTGCTGTTCAGGACATTCGTCAAGAGAAATCCCTCCCCGGTCGGGGGAGGGGTCGGGTAGCGTGGTCGTGGCCTCAAGCCTTGCCGAGAAGCACCGCGTAGGGGCGCTCGGAGAAAACATCGTCCAGCATCAGGCGCTCGCCCGGTTCGAAACCTCTGCCCGAAAACACATCTTCCAGACCACCGTCGAAGCGCAAATCGCGCAGGGACACGCCGGTTCCGTACCAGAATTCGGCGGAAGGCAGAGCGTTCATTCCCTGTATGCCTGCCAGCACAAAGCGCGGGGCAATGACGAGGAGTGTCTGTTTGCCGAGCTTTCGAGCGAAGGCCACGGCGTGATCCCGCTTTTCTCCGGCAATGGTCAGCGGTGTATAGTCGCCGTGCCAGAAGAGATCCGGATTCTGCTGGCGCAGTTTCAGCAGTGTTGCAATGAGATGCTGCTTCAGATGGCCTGTCAGCCAGGTTTCAGTGTCTGCAGCGTCCGGCGTATGATCGAGCATGTCCTGCAATCGATCATAGTCGGGCATGCGACGATTGTCAGGATCGACAAGGCTGAGATCCATGGTTTCGCTGCCCTGATAGATGTCAGGGACCCCCGGAGCCGTGAGCTTGATCAAGGTTTGCGTGACGGAGTTGACGGCCCCTGCCAGCATGACGGGACGCATGCGGTTGAGGAAATCTTCACGGAAGGCCAGCGTTTCCGGAGCAAGCAGACGGGAGGCATAGGCCAGCACTGCCTTCTCATAGCCTGCATTCTGGTTGTTCCAGCTGGTCTTGAGCTTCGCTTCCCGCAATGATTTTTCGACGTAAGGCAGGAAACGCTCCTCGAGTGCTTTCAACCCCTCGGCGTGTCCTGGATCAAGATCATGCGGCCAGACACCGACGAGGGCCTGTAGCAACAGCCATTCAACTTCCGGCTCCGGAGCGGCTCCGTCGTTCAGTTGAACGAGGCCGACAGAATTCTTCTCGCGCCAGTCGTTGATGGCAGCGGCGAACCCGTCCGGTTGTTCCGTCAGAGCGTAAAGGCGTGCGCGGGCATCTTCGCCCCGCTTCGTATCGTGTGTCGTGCTGGCGGAAAGTCCTTCCGGCTGCTGGGCCTGGCGCAGTTTCATGTCTGCATGAAAGTTCTGCAGGCTGAAGCTGCGGGGCAGAGGTTCTGCGCCGACTTCGTTGAGGGCAAGCACCGGGTTGAGGCGGAAGAACAAAGTGTCCTCGATGGACTTTGCCATCAGCGGACCCGTGAGTTGCTGGAAGCGTGTCCTGAAGACGGCAGCTCTTGCTTCCGATGTCTGGTCGACATCTCCGATCAGAATTCGGGCAATCATCGACAGAGCCTCAGCATCCGGTGGTTCTTTGCCGTCCCGAACCTTGGTCAGAACCTCGCTCAGTCGCTGACGGTCCGCGGGCTCCAGACCAATCGCATGGCCATAGGTTCTGTAGATCGGGAAAGCGATCAGCAGCTCGCGAAGTGCATGTGAAAATGCCGCGTCATCCAGTGCAGCGCTGCCCTGTCCCTGATGCGTCTGTGCAATCTCCAGCCCCGTGGTGACCAGAGTCCGGAACTCGCCTTCGAAGTTGACATCCGCCATTAGCCCCTTGGCCTTGCGGATTTCCTGCTCCACGTCGATCGGCTGACCGGCAAGCTCCGCGTAGCTCCGCCGCATGGTCTCCAACCCGGAGGGCTCAATCAGGACATCAGACACGGAGGAGATGAATTCATAGCCGGTGGTGCCGGAAATAGGCCATTTCGCCGGAAGGCTTTCTCCGTGAGCCAGGATTTTCTCCACCAGCAGCGTGCATTTGGGACCAACTTCATCCCGCAGGCGCGCGAGATAGCGACCGGGATCCGCCAGACCGTCCACATGGTCGATGCGCAGGCCGTCTACCTGTCCGTTTTTCACCAGTTCCAGCGTCAGGCGGTGGCTTTCAAGGAAAACCTCCTCGTCTTCGACACGCAGTCCCGCGAGCCCTGTAATTT
Organism: Rhizobium rhizoryzae; assembly: GCF_011046895.1. NCBI lineage: Bacteria > Pseudomonadati > Pseudomonadota > Alphaproteobacteria > Hyphomicrobiales > Rhizobiaceae > Affinirhizobium > Affinirhizobium rhizoryzae. Next base: position 1,878,693 of record NZ_CP049250.1, read on the forward strand.
CGAAGAACCGGCGATAGCTGAGGTCGCGCGGCGCATCACGCCAGGACATCAGGCGATAGGGCTGCGCCTCATGCAGGCTGGCAAGGAACGTCTTGTCGGATGCCAATTGCGCGAGGGACGCGTTCAGACGTTCTGCTTGCTCGGCACTCAAAAGGCTGCGCACCGACTGGTGGAATGCGTCTTCCTCTTCGGGCTTTGCATCCCGTGCAAGCGCGATCAGGGCATCCGCCTGAGGGTGGTCGATACTGCCGAGCGCCAAGGCATAGGTAGAGGGGGCAATCGGATAGTGGCTCTCGAAATAGCCAAGTGCGAGGCAGCCCTGTTCTGCGTCGTAGAGCAGGGTGATATCACCGGCGTCGAGCACCTGTTGAAAGTCGTCGCCCAGAAAGGGAAGGGTCAGCCTGCGCATCCAGTTGACGTCGAAGAAGTGGCTGAAGCGGCTGTCCTTGCCCCATTCCACGATGCTGCGCCACCAAGGGTTTTCGAGAGCGGATGCCATATGGTTCGGGACGATGTCGATGATGAGGCCAAGGCCCGCCTCCTTCAAGGCAGCACTCAGCCGGTCAAAGCCTTCGCGCCCGCCGATTTCGGGCTCGATCTCGTTGCAATCGGCGACGTCATAGCCGTGAGTAGAGCCCTTGGCGGCGGTGAATACAGGAGAGGCATACAGATGGCTGATGCCAAGGTCGCGCAGGTAAGGAACAAGCTCGACAGCCTTGTCGAAGGTCATGCCATTGCGGAACTGGATCCGGTAGGTGGATGTAGGGATCGTCAAGCTTGATGCGCCTCCGACGCGGGGTCTGATACTGATGCCGAGCCATCGAAACGTCAGTCAGGGCAAGCAGTTCCCGCGCTGCAACCGAATTACTGGCCGCGCTCAAAGCTCGATGATGGCGTAGGGCTTTCCGTTCGGCTTCTCGATGTGGGCCGCCACATTGTAGACGGGCGCGCCGCCCGGGGTTTTCCCCTCGAAGCGGCCGCGATGGGCGTGGCCGTGCACAACGGCACTCACGGGAAAACGGTCAATGGTTTCTGCAAGTCGTGAGGAACCCAGGAACGGGTAGATCTCCTTCGGCTCACCCTCCACTGTTTCCGGGATGGGGGCGTAATGGAGAACGACCATGGCGCGTTCGGACCGCACCTGGCGCAATGCGTTTTCCAGGCGCATGGTTTCTTCCACGCTTTCGGCGACCATGGCCTTGATCGCGGGTTCACCGAAGCTGCCCAACATGTGGCGCCCGAACCCGCCTGCAAAGCCCTTTACGCCGGCAAAGCCAACACCGTGAATCTCGACCGCCTGACCTTCCAGAAGGTGAACGCCAGCCCCTTTCAGAATACTACGAACCTCGTCCACGGCCCCGCATTCGAAATCATGGTTCCCCAGCACCGCCACCATTGGAATGGTGCAGGCCCGCAGATCAGCGGCCAGCAGTTCCGCTTCGGCCTTCTTGCCGAGGTCTGTCAGATCGCCCGCCATGACAAGAATGTCGGCCTCGGTGGAAATTTCCGTGAAGAGATCCTTGTAGGAGACGGACCCCGTTTCCTTGACGTGCAGATCGGCGACGGCGGCAATCCGGACCTTGGCGGGGGCCGCCTTTGTATTCGTTTCTGCCTTTCGGCTCTGGGTCGGTTTCGTCACAGCAAAGCCCCTTCCTGTTCCTGCCTCAACTCGCCTTCGCCGCCCACATCGGCGAAGCCCCATTCCTTCACGTCGATCTCGAAATCGATGCGCGAGAACATGCGGCCGCGGCATATCTTCATCTGCGGCAGGGGCAATTGGCGTTGCGCGGCAAGGCGTTCCAGCAATTCATCGAGCAGCCAGTCCGGCACCTTGTCTCGCTCGGTTGGATAGATCCAGCGGAAGTTCAGAAGGTGCATCAGGAGCACCTCCCAATGCACTTCCATGTGGCCCAGCAGGCGGCGCCAGTCGATCTGGTCGTGCGCCCGCAGGATGACGTGGACCACATCGGCGCCGTCATAGCGGTGGCGCAACTGGACGAAGCATTTCGACCAGATGAGTTCGGTCGGAGCCACCACGCGCACCTTATGGCCATTGAAATCCATCTGACGCGCGTTTTCGAACCATGCGTCACCAATGGGCATCGTCCCGTTCGATCCGGCAAAGATCACGTCGAAGAAATGCTCGCCCTGCTTGACCTTCCCAAGCCAACGGTCGTCCTCGACTTCAATGTCGAAGCCCTTGCTCTTGAAATGGGCGAGAATGCGATTGAAATCACCCGCCTTGCAGAAGATATCGAGATCCTTGGTCGGACGGGAAATGCCCGTATAGGCGCTGACGGCGTAGGTGCCGGCCAACAGGAACGGAATGTGGGAGGAGGCAAGCTCCTCTACCGACAGCGCCACAAAATCCTGAGCATCTGCGGTTGCCAATGTGGGCGCCGCGCGTGCCTGAATATGCGGCACACCCTCCAGGTTCGGGTCGGCTGGCCGTGGCGTTGGGCTCATGTCGCGGTCAGTCGGGTCGTTCATGAATGATCCTCCGTTGGTCGCGGAAGAACACCGGTCGCGGCATCTGGTTCCGCCGCGCCGGTTTGTGCATCAGATTTCAACGCTCGGGATTGTCGGCGTTGGCCATGGGGCTCGGGCGACCATCCGAGGCGTCCGTGTCGACGCGTTCGTCAAGATCTTCGAGATCGCTTTTCACGAGATAGGTATCGCCGCCGCCGAGGCGCGATGCTTCCATCACTGCCTTGTGGTTCGTTGTGTCAGGCTGCGTGTGAAGCGCATCTTCTGCACGTTCGCGGCCTTCCTGTTCAAACCGGCGCGAGCCTTCATCCGTCATCTTGTCACGGGCTGTCATGTTGTCGTTGTCCATGGCTGTTTCCTTCGCTCTTGACGGCTGCGCCATCGCAGCCTTTGGCGAGACAACCCGGCGGGGCGCGATTGGGTTCCTCCTGGGCGTAACCAAAAGCAACGGAACCTGACGTCTGAATTTCCGTTCGAACCGCATTGGACCTCGACCAAGGAGTTTGTCATGCCTGCAAAATCGAAAGCACAGCAGAAGGCTGCCGGTGCAGCGCTTGCTGCCAAGCGCGGCGACATCGAGAAAAGTGAACTCAAAGGGGCTTCGAAAAGCATGGAGAAATCCATGTCCGAGAAGGAGCTTCACGACATGGCGTCCACCAAGCGCAAGGGAAAGCCGCAGCATGCGGCCAGCCAGTAAGTCTCTTGTGGCTCAGGTGCTGTCCGGTCTCGTGACAATGAAGATCGAGGAGCCGGCCAAAATGGCGAGCACGAGCAACGCTCGCCACAGAGGCGGGGAGGTGCCGAACAGGAAGATGCCGTAGCTGACAGCCATCATTCCGACTGCCAGCATCTTTGCGCGGCGCGGTATCGCCCCTTTTTCCCGCCAGGCAATGAGCGGCGGGCCGAAGCGCGGATGGTTGAGAAGCCAGGCTTCCAAACGTGGTGACGAGCGGGTGAAGCAGGCAATGGCCAGAAGCAGGAAGGGCGTTGTGGGAAGCAGCGGCAGAAACGCACCCAGCAGACCCAGACCTACGAAGAACCAGCCGAGAGCCAAGTAGACCAATCGCATGAGAAATGCCGCATCCTGTTTGTTGCCTCGCACGATAGCCGAGACGCAAGCGTGGCGGAAATCTTTTCTTCGTGTCTCAACTTCCCCGGCATCGCGCAATGCTGGCATTTGCTACAGCCAGCTATATAGTCGCGCCGTGGATTTTGGGGAGCTTCGAATCATTCATGGTACAAAAGAAGGTGCTGGTCGTCGGCGGTGCGGGATATATCGGTTCTCACACCTGCCTTGTGCTGAATGAGCGTGGCTACCAGCCCATTGTCTTCGATAATCTTTCCAACGGGCATTCCGAATTCGTACGCTGGGGACCTCTGGAAGAGGGCGATATTCGCGACCGCGCACGGCTCGATGAAGTTTTTGCAACCCATAAGCCGGATGCCGTCCTGCATTTCGCGGCGCTGATCGAAGTGGGAGAATCGGTCAAGAATCCGGTCGCCTTCTACGACAATAACGTCATCGGCGCGCTTACCCTCCTTTCTGCCGCCATGGATGCAGGGGTGCAGAATTTCGTCTTCTCCTCCACCTGCGCGACCTATGGTCTGCCGCAACAGGTGCCGATGGACGAAAGCCACGGGCAGGCACCCATCAACCCCTATGGCCGTACGAAGTTCATCATCGAGCAGGCACTGAAGGATTACGGGCAATACAAGGGCCTGCGCTCCGTCATGCTGCGTTATTTCAATGCGGCCGGTGCCGATTTCGAAGGGCGTATCGGCGAATGGCACCAGCCAGAGACGCATGCGATACCGCTCGCCATCGATGCGGCACTCGGTCGCCGTCAGGGCTTCAAGGTCTTCGGTTCCGATTACGATACCCGCGACGGCACCTGCGTGCGCGACTACATTCATGTGCTGGATCTGGCGGATGCGCATGTGCGCGCCGTGGATTATCTCTTAAGCGGTGGCGAGACGGTGGAGTTGAACCTTGGCACCGGCACGGGAACGACAGTGAAGGAGTTGCTGGCGGCGATTTCTGCCGTCTCCGGCCGACCTTTCCCGGTGGAGTATGTTGACCGCCGCGAGGGCGACTCCACATCTCTTGTTGCTAACAACGACAAGGCAAGGGCTGTGCTTGGCTGGGAGCCTCGTTACAGTCTGGACGATATCATTCGCTCCGCCTGGAACTGGCATTCGCGCAGCAACCATCCGATTACCTGAAGCGGAGCAGACGAACATGACGGAGCAGACTGTGAAACTGGAAGAGAGCTGGAAGGCCGCTCTCTCCGGCGAATTCAACAGCGCCTACATGTCCGACCTGCGGGCCTTTCTGCTCAAGGAAAAGGAGGGGGGGAAGCATATCTTTCCCAAAGGCTCCGAATATTTCCGTGCGCTGGACCTGACGCCGCTCGATCAGGTGAAGGTCGTGATCCTGGGACAGGATCCCTATCATGGCGCGGGCCAGGCCCATGGCCTGTGCTTCAGCGTGCAGCCCGGCATCCGCATCCCGCCTTCGCTCGTGAACATCTACAAGGAAATGCAGAGTGACCTTGGCATTCCTCCGGCAAAGCATGGTTTTCTGGAACATTGGGCAAAGCAGGGCGTACTGCTGTTGAACAGTGTTCTGACCGTGGAAGAGGGCAAGGCTGCCGCCCATCAGGGCAAGGGATGGGAGCGCTTTACCGACGCGGTCATCCGCGCCGTCAACGAGGACTGCAGCCATGTTGTCTTCATGCTCTGGGGGTCTTACGCGCAGAAGAAGGCCGCCTTTGTGGATCAGCGCCGTCATCTGGTGCTGAAAGCACCGCATCCATCGCCGCTTTCGGCTCATAACGGCTTTTTCGGATCAGGCCATTTTTCCAAAGCCAACGCCTATCTCATCTCCAACGGACGGGAGCCGGTGGATTGGCAATTGCCGGAACGACCAGCTTAAATTAGTTCACTCCAATTTGTGAACAATGCGTTCTGATTGTTCAGTCTATGAAACCTTTGCGTCTCGCGCCATCTTCCGGTTCAGACAAGCGGCGCGAATAACCGCAGCCGCAGGGATCGAAAGAGTTCTGCCATGTTGAACCAGATCAAGGGACTGCATCACGTTACGTCGATGGCAGCCAATGCCAAGACCAACAACAGCTTCTTCACTGATACGCTCGGCCTTCGCCGGGTGAAGAAGACCGTCAACTTCGATGCGCCGGATGTCTATCATCTCTACTACGGCGACGAGGTTGGCACGCCCGGCTCGGTCATGACCTATTTCCCGTTCCCGCACATCGCCAAGGGGCGTCCCGGCACGGGCGAAGTTGGAACAACCGTCTTCTCCGTGCCGCAAGGATCGCTCACCTATTGGGGCAATCGTCTGGCCGCCAAGGGCAATCTGGAACTGAAGGCCGATGAGGCTTTCGGGGAAAAGCGCCTGAACTTCTTTGGTCCGGATGGCGATGGCTTCGCACTGGTCGAGGTGAAGGATGACGATCGCGCTGCCTGGACGGGCAATGGGGTCGATATCGACCACGCCATTCGTGGTTTTCACTCCGCTTCCATGCGGTTGCGGGACGAAGGCGCGACGGCCGAGCTCCTGAAGTTCATGGGTTATGAGGAAGTGGATCGCGCCGATGGGGTGGTGCGTCTGGGCATTCCCGGAGGCAATGGTGCCGATTTCATCGATATCGAGACGATGCCGAACATCGCGCGTGCCAATCTCGGTGCCGGCTCGGTGCATCACATCGCGTTTGCCGTCGAAAACCGTGAAAAGCAGCTGGAAGTCCGCAAGGCTCTGATGGACACCGGTTATCAGGTGACCCCGGTTATCGATCGCGATTACTTCTGGGCCATCTATTTCCGCACACCGGGTGGCGTGTTGTTCGAAATCGCCACCAATGAGCCCGGTTTCGACCGCGACGAAGATACCGCGCATCTGGGCGAAGCACTCAAGCTGCCAACGCAGCATGCGCATCTTCGCTCCTATCTCGAAGAGCATCTGGAAAAGCTTTGAAGCTTGAGGATTTCGACCATGACAATGGAAAGCTATGTGCACCGGGCGCGGCCCGGTGCGACCGGAGCGCCGATCTTTTTTGTCTTCCATGGTACAGGTGGCGATGAGAACCAGTTCTTCGATTTCGCCAGCCGGTTGGCGCCGAATGCCACGGTGATCTCCCCCCGTGGCGATGTGGCAGAACGCGGCGCGGCGCGCTTTTTCCGGCGCAAGGCGGAAGGGGTCTACGATCTGGATGATCTGGCGCGGGCGACAGTCCAGATGGCCGCCTTCGTCGCCGCCTGCAAACAGCACTACCAGTCTGGCCCTGTCATCGGGCTTGGTTTCTCGAACGGTGCCAATATCCTCGCCAATGTGGTGATCGAAAAGCCGGACCTGTTCGAGGCTTCCGTGCTGATGCATCCGCTGATGCCGTTCGAGCCCAACCCACGATCTGGCCGCGGCAAGGTTCTGATCACCGCAGGCGAGAACGATCCGATCTGCCCGGTTCCCCTGACCCAGGCGCTGGCGGATTATTTTGCCGCGCAGGGCGAAGAGGTTCAGGTGGAATGGCATCCAGGCGGGCATGAAATCCGCGGCAATGAAATCGAGGCGGTGAAAGCGTTCCTCGCGCCATACACAGCCTGATCGGCGTCTGAGGCGGTGCTGTCGCCGCCTCATACTATCCATCAGAGTATTTCTTTTCCGCATTACTTTTGATTGTACGCGCTGAATTTTGCGCGGGTCGTGTACAAATGAACTGTATGCAGTCTATACCTAAAATTTGACACATGTTAACGTGGTCCCACCGAAAAGTATATGACATTGCTTCATATTTGGAGGGATTGGGCATGCCGACGAATTATTATACAGACAGCTCTCAGGATGGTCTCTCGGCTGCCGAACTTGAGCTCTACAACCTCATCATGAACTATCGGGCGACGCTGGGTCTGCCCTCCATTCCGCTCTCTGTCGGATTGACCATCACGGCAGGTCGCCATGCGCTGGACCAAAGCGAAAACATGGGCGGCTATAACGGCCACAGCTGGAGCGATGCGCCTTACGACAGCAACAACAATGCGACCTGGACCAACATGTGGTTGGCCCCGCAGCGCTTGAACACGAGCTACAAGGCTTCCACGGGCATCGACTTCTACGGATACGAATCAGCACGGGCATTCCTAATAACGGCGGGACCATGACCCCGGCTGATGCGCTGAAAAGCTGGCAGGGTTCGGCACCGCATAACGATGTCATCACCAACAAGAATACCTGGTCGACCATGACCTGGAACGCCATCGGTGTCGGCATCTACAAGGGCGTTGCGCATGTCTGGTTCGGCAAGGCTGCGGACCCGGCAGGGGCGCCGGTCGTCACCGGACCCATGACCGGCGGCGAGGGGAACGACATCCTCTCCGGCAACGACCAGAACAATGTGCTGCAGGGTTTTGGCGGCAATGATCGTCTGAACCAGAGTGGTGGCGCGGACACCATGGATGGCGGCAATGGCGTGGATACGGCCGTCTATACAGGCAAGCGCTCGGATTATCGTCTCGATACGACATCGACCGTCAGGATCGACAAGCTTGGTGGCGGCACCGATACGCTGATTTCCATCGAGCGCATTCAGTTTTCCGATGGCACGCTAGCCTTCGACAAGGGCGCCGGGGAGATTGCCGGTTCGGCCTATCGCCTGTATCAGGCGGCCTTCGAGCGTACACCGGATACCGGTGGGCTGTCCTTCTGGATCAAGGAAATGGACAAGGGCGTCCGCCTGAAGAATGTCGCGGAAAACTTTCTGGCGTCGCGAGAATTCGTGCAGACCTACGGCACGGCGGCCACGGTTACCAACACCAAATATGTCGAGCTTCTATACCAGCATACGCTGGGTCGCGCCTTCGACCAGGGCGGCCTGAATTTCTGGGTTTCCCGCCTGGACACAGGCACGAATGACCGCGCCGATCTTCTGGTCCAGTTCTCGGAAAGCCCGGAAAACCAGGCGCGCGTTTCGGCAGCCGTGAAGGATGGCATCTGGTACGTGTGATCCGCATCCGGCGGTGCTAAGTTCTTTATGATTTTAAAGAATCACGGGAGCCTCGAATGCCGGACAGCGTAAAACAGGTCTTCAACCCGCCATCGGTCCGCAAGCCTTTCGGGGCCTACAATCATGGGCTTCTGGTGCCGCCGGGAGCCTCACTGCTGGTCACATCCGGCCAGCTTGGCATTGCGCCTGATGACAGCATACCACGGGATGTGACGGCGCAGGCCGAACTGTGCTTCGAGGCGATCAGGGCCATTCTGGAAGAGGCCGGCATGACATTTGCCGATGTCATCCGCATATCGGGCTTCGTGACGAAGCGTGAGGATTTTGCCCCGTATATGGCGGTGCGCGATCGCTACACGCTGGATCCGAAACCGGTCTCGACGCTGATCATCGTCAGCGGCTTCACAAGACCTGAGTTTCTGGTGGAGGTGGAAGTCACGGCGGCAAAACTGCCGGAAGTGCTCTAGGAATTACCACGAGTTCAACGCCCGCAGCATCGGCGTCTTCTTGACCATGTGCTCGTCCATCTTGGCGAGCAAATAGTCCAGCAGTTCGACGGCCTCGGCCACAGCTGGTCCTTTGTTCAGCATCACGCATTCGGCGCGGGCGGCCATCGCGGCATCCGTCATTTCGCCGCGGGAGGGAAGGCCGTCCTTGACCAGATCTTCCAGAACCTGCGTGGCCCAAATTGTGGGAACGGATGCTGCCTCGCAGATCCAGAGGATTTCCTCCTGCATTTCCGCCACGCGCTCGAAACCCAGTTCCGCCGCCAGATCGCCACGGGCAATCATGACGCCGAAGGGGCGGTGCGAGCCGGCGGCAGCGGCAATGAGTGCCGGGAGATTGTGAACCGCCTGCGGATGCTCGATCTTGGCAACCAGCCCAAGCGGCGTCTTCCGGGGCGGTAGTTTCTCAAGGGCTGCCTCCAGCAGATCAATGTCCTCCGGCCTGCTGACGAAGGAATAGCCGATCATGTCGGCGCAGGTGACGACGGTGGCCAAGTCGGTTTCATCCTTGGCGGTCAGGGGAGAGAGGCCCAGCACCGTATCCGGCAGGTTCAGACCCTTCTCGGGCTTCAGGCGGGTTCCGCCGGTCTTGCAACGGTTGACGCGGATGAGTGCCTCACCGCGGGTCAGCGCCTCCACGGTGCCTTCCAGCTTGCCATCGTCGTAGCGGACCCGATCTCCGATCGAAAGGCGGGTTACGATTTCCGGCAGGGAGACAGACGCGGATGCCTTGACCTCGTTATCGAGAAAGGGCTCGCCATTGGCCACCAGTCGCAGCATGTCGCCCAGTTGCAGCTTGAGCTTCTTCTCCGGCAGCACTTTTTCCGTTCGGATCTTCGGGCCTGCGATATCCATGAGGATCTTGACGGGCGAACCGAATTTTTGCGCCGCCGCCCGCACATGCCCCGCCATGGCAAGCCAGCATTCGGGATCGTCATGGGCGCTGTTGATACGAGCGATGTTCATGCCACGGCGGACCAGATCCTCGATGAATTCCGGCCTTCCCGCAGCATCGCCCGGCAGCGTTACCATAATACGGCCGCGCCGGTGGGCAGGGGCGGCACCCAGCAGGCGCTCGGCTTCACGCGCCAGAGCAGCTTCGCCGAAAAAGAAAGTGTCTTCGTTCGGTCTGGCGTGTGGTGTCGTCGTGTCGGCGTGAGGGGCAAGCGTTGCCAGCACGGCATCCAGCGTCGGCAGAACGCGCCCTTCCAGACGCCCCAGCGAAGAAAGACCCTGCACCATCAGCCGCCTTTGCAAGGGGCGCAGATCACGCCTGCGCAGGGCAAGATAATGCAGGAGGTTCAGGGTACGCCGGGTTTCGGAGGCGTCCAGATCCTTAGCCTGCAACTGCTCGGTAAACGCTGCGCCCGCTTCCTCGGCCACCTCTTCGCGCAAGGAAAGAAGCTCGGCGTAAAGCGCCGCCATCTCGGTAGAACCGGCTCTGCTGTCACCGAGAGAATGGATCTGTGGCTGAATCGTTGGCATATCGTCTCTCCGCATTGGGCACGTTCATGCTGTGCCGTGCAGATGACATGGATATGATCGCAACCGTCGCAACCTTGCGGTTAAACAAATCCGCACGCCCGGATCACAAGAAAAGTTTATGAAACAAGCATTTTGCGTGAGCTTTGCGGATTTCGTGAAGGGTCAATAACCACAGGCGCGCAATTGCCGCTCATAACGTTCGGCTATGCCTGCGGAGCGCTGGGCTGCTGCACGAATGGCCGAGGTGAACTGGCCGCGCTCATAGCCTTTGTGTCCCGCGTAATAGGCAAGATAGAGGCGATAGGTATCATTGAGCGCTATGCCGTTCCGCTTGTTGCTCTTGTTGTGATACCAGCCGACGAAGTGAATGCTATCGCCGAAATTACTGCGGCTTGCGCCCCAGCTGCCGGTTTCGCGCTTGTAGACCGCCCAAGTGCCATCCAGCGCCTGTGCGTAGCCGTAAGCTGTGGACGGCCTGCTCCACGGAATGAATCCGAGCAGATACGTCCGCTTCGGCCGTGCATAGGCCCGGAAGCTGGATTCAGTGTAAATCGTGGCCATCAAGACCGGTACAGGCACGCCATATTGGCGGGAAGCATGTCGTGCTTCTCGTGCCCAGTTGTTGAAGAGCCCGTCGCGCTGCTTGAAGATTGCACACGCATTATCAATCCTGCTTGGCGCTGTTCCGCAGCCAGCAAGAAAGAGAAGGGCGATGAAAAACGCATAACGCATCGCTGGTCCTCTCGATCTGACAGAACCATGACAGCTAAGTTTTAACTAAACCTTTACGGATTGCGCCCTCCCGAACTCGTGTTCAGAAGGCTTCCATATGCGCCTTGACGCGGGCCATGAAGGCGGCGCGCGTCTCATCCGTGCAATTGTTCATGTCATAATGGGCGAGATAGGAAACGGGCGCGCCAGGCTTGATCTGCACCCGCATCACGCGGGTTACGATCTTCTTCGGCGGATTGCCTGCCAGAAAGGCACGCATGGGTGTGGCGCCATAGGTCACAACGGCGGAAAGTTTGCGAATGTGCCGCAGCGTCGGGATCAGTTTTCCTTCCTTGAGATCGAAGGAAACACCCGGCAGCCAGACGCGGTCGAAGTAGCCCTTCAGCATGGCCGGGAAACCGAAGTTCCAGATCGGCGTGCAAATGACGAGGCCCTCCGCCTTCAGAAGGCGTTCCACATAGGTTTCCAACCCCGCCATGTTCTGCGGATAATCATGATAGATCCGCCGTCCCTCCGCGCTCAGCACGGGATCGAAACCCTCGGCATAGAGATCGCAAGCGTCCACCTCATGGCCTGCATGGCGAAGGCTGTCGCAGGTCAGGCGAAACAGGGATTTGCCGAAGCTTTCTTCGACAGGGTGGGAATGCAGAACAAGAACGCGCATGAGTCAAAGCTCCAAATCTTGCGGCCTCCTGCTGGAGGCCAGATCAAAGACTTCCGCGCCGTTTGTCCCAGCGGTTTCCTGCCTCGCCGCCCAGCCGAGGCAAAGAAACCGCCATATTCATGAGCCGGATCTGCTCCGGCCGGGAGTACCTTCGGAATGGTGTTGTGGTGGCGGTGGCTTATCTTTTGTTCCTGAATTCCTTTTGTAAACGACCCCCTCTGTCCTGCCGGACATCTCCCCCTCAAGGGGGAGATCGATTTGCGGCTCCCGACCGCTCTCCGTCAGGCTGGGCGGGCGCGGCAAAGACAGTTGGCAAGCTGGACGAGCGATCGCTCCTTGCCAATCTCCCCCCTTGAGGGGGAGATGCCCGGCAGGGCAGAGGGGGGTGCTTCTATGACGCGATGCTGAGCGTTTTACTCCCCCGCTTCGGCAAAGGACTGAAGGCCGGGGAAGAGGTAGTTCTTGCCCGCCTTGAAATCGAAATCCGGGTTCTCCCAGGCAATCATCTTGCCGGGGTTCAGCAGGCCCTTCGGATCGGTTTCCTTCTTGAAGGCAAGCTGTACCTCGTCCGTCTGCTTCATGCCGCCTTCTTCCAGCGTATAGCGGTGCGGGTTGAAGATCGGGCAGCCGTGATCCTCATGGATCTTGATGATCTCTTCCAGCCGTTCCTTCGTGGTGTAGCGCACGAGCGGCAGACCGGCGCACTGGATGTTGCCATCGAACTTGATGAATTCCAGATGGCCCGGAACTTCATCGCCGAAGATTTCCACCATCTTGCCCACCTTCGCCACGTGATCCGGACTTGGGTACTGGACCTGAAGATAGGTAAAGCTCGGATCGACCTTCAGGGCGCGCAGCGTCGTGTGGTTCCAGCCAAGCTCATAAGCATGTGGTATGCCCTTCATGCTTTCCACCTTGTCGGAGCGGAAGAGGATTTCGCCCTTCATACGCTCCGTCAGTGCCGTAAACGCATCGATGGCATGCGGCGCAATCATCACCACGACAATGGACTGGCCGCGATGACGGATGAACGGCTTGTGGCGTGGGAAGTAGTCATAGGGGATAGGGGCTGCAATCGGCGCGATTTCCTTCAGCAGCAGCCCGTTCTTATGGGCCAGCGTATCGGCAAAGCGCACTGCATCCATGAAATCATCATAGCCCACCAGCACATCCACCCAGTCATAGGCGGGTGCGAGCGGCATTTCCACCTCGGTGATAATGCCATTGGTGCCATAGGCATGGCTGACCTTCTGGAGATCCCAGGCCGTCAGTTCCAGCACACGCGGCTCTGCTTCCATGGTCACGACGCGAAGTCTAAGGATGTTGCCGAGATCGCGGAGACCGCCCCAGTGGATGGAGCCGACGCCACCGGAACCGCCGGCGATGAAGCCGCCAATCGTCGCCGTCTGTGCAGTCGAGGGATGGAAACGAAGCTCTTGCCCGGAATGGGCCTTCGTCTGCCGGTCGAGTTCGGCGATGATGATGCCGGGTTCGCAGATCACGCGGCCGGGGTGAATTTCCTTCACCTTGTTCATGTTGATGAGGTTGAGCACGATGCCGCCGGACAGCGGCATGGCCTGACCATAATTGCCGGTTCCTGCACCGCGTGGCGTTACCGGTACGCCATGGGCAAAGGCTACTTTCAGCGTGCGGATAACCTCTTCTTCCGTGGTGGGGGAAACCACCAGATCACCCGTCACGCTGTCCAGCTCTTCTTTCAGGATTGGAGAGTACCAGTAGAAATCGCGGCTTTTCTGGCGCACCAGAGCCGGATTATCTTCTACCGCGATGCCTTCCAGTTCCTGTTTGATCTTTGCGTAATCGGCCATGGCGCTCACTTCATCAGGATTGGGTCAAGGTCACGATAATCCGGCAGGCGGCGGTCGATGCCCATGCCATTCCGCATTACGATGCGGTCCGCCTGCGGACGGGAAAGAAACTCGCTCCAGCGACGGGCGCTGAACAGAATGAGGTCTGCCGGTCCACCCGGCTTGATGCGGCCAATGTCAGGTCTTCCGAGAATGTCGGCCGGGGTGGTGGTTACCACGCGCGCTGCCGTATCCAGCGGATGGTCGAGGTGGAGAATGCGTACGGATTCGCGGAACACTTCCACGCCATCCAGATCGCCATAGGCGTAGAAGGGGTCACGGGTGTTGTCGGAGGCCACGGCAGTCTTCACGCCCGCTGCTGCCAGTTCGTGAAACAGCGTTACGCCCCGCCAGCGCGGCGTTCTGCCTGCATGGCGATCCTGCAGATACATGTTGCACATGGGCAGCGAGACAACCGAAAGTCCGGCCTTGGCCACGAGATCTATCGTTTGCTTGGCGAGATCATCATCCTGTCGTGCCAGCGAGCAGCAATGGCCGACGGTGACCGCACCGTCGAAGCCGGTTTTCAGCTTTGTTTCGGCAATGGTCTTCAGCGTCAGGACCTGCTTGTCTTCCGTCTCGTCCACATGGAGATCAATGTCTAGACCGTTGTCGGCAGCTGCGCGAAACAGCGTTTCCAGGATCTTTTCGAAATCCGGCAGAATGCGTGTCGCACCGCCCAAGAGACCGCCGTGGCGCTTGGTGACCGCAACGATATCGCCGAAAACGGTTTCATCGAGGACTGATTCCAGGGGCAACAGGGCCACGGCTTGCAGGGCGATCCTGTCCTTCCAGTCGTGCTTCAGCTCCGAAAAAACCTCGAAGGAAATGCCGTGCTGCGGCGGAATGCTGTCCAGATGCGTGCGGATCAGCTTCGTGCCGTGGGCATAGGCCGTCTTCAGTGAGAACTCCATGCGCGCGCGCACGTCATCAGCTGACCAGTTGGCAGCGCGATCTGCGCCGACATTTTCCAACGCGCCCATGAAAGAGCCATCCGGGTTGCGCCGACGCTCCCAGATATGGCCCTTGTCCAGATGCGTGTGCATATCCACCAGGCAGGGCCAGACCATGCCGTCGCGCATGTCGAGGCTGGGCAGGGCAGCGGGCGCTGTGCCGGGGGAAAGCACGCTTTCCACCTTGCCATCGCCGATCACCAGGTCGGCAGTCACAAGCCCTTCTTTTGCGGGGCCAGAAAAGCCTTCCACCGTCACGGCGGGCAGGGTGGCGTTGGCCAGCACGAAATGGGGGGCGTCGGGCAGTTCGCAAAAGCTCATCAGTTTTCTCTTTTCAGGCTGCTTTCATGCCAGCGGTGAAGACTGAGCCAGGCGATGAAAGAGGTGATACCGAAGATCACAACGCCAAGGACGGACAAGAGGATCAGTGCCGCGAACAGGCGTGGAATGTTCAGTCGATACTGCGCTTCCAGAAGACGGAAAGCGAGGCCAGAACCGGCACCGGCGGAACCGGCTGCAAACTCCGCCACCACCGCGGCAATCAGCGACAGGCCGCCACCAATGCGTAGGCCGGTCATGAAGTAAGGAAGCGATGCCGGGAGCTTCAGATAGATCAGCGTCTGCCAGCGAGAGGCGCCATAGAGATCGAACAGGTTCAGGAGGTTGTGATCGACGCTCTTCAACCCCTGCACCATGTTGGAGAGAATGGGGAAGAAGGCGACGAGAAAGGCGCAGACAAGCAGCGCCACCTGTGTCGTCGGCGCATAGATCAGGATCAGCGGCGCGATGGCGACGATCGGCGTGACCTGAAGGATGACGGCAATGGGATAGAAGGCCGTCTCGATCCATTTCGACTGGATGAGGAAGACGGCGATACCCACCCCGCCGATCAGCGCCAGCGCGAGCGCCGCCAGCGTAATCTGCGTCGTGACCCAGAGCGCCGGGGCGAGCGTGCCCCAGTCTTTCACCATTGCCCCGGCCACGGCGCCCGGGCTTGGCAGAATATATTGCGGCACGCCGGAGAGCGTCACCGTCAGGTGCCAGATGAGGATCAAGGCCACAACCACGCCGACGGGGATCAAGACGCGCAGGACCGTTTCGCGGTGCTGGCGGGCGAGGGAGGGTGACGCGGCATTCATCAGTGCATCTCCATGGCGGCACCGGGCCCCATCGCTTCGAGAAGAGAGGCCGAGACTTTCTCGCAGGCGGCGCGATATTCTTCCGATGTGCGGTAGAGCGGCCCGCGCTCGAGGCTGGTTTCCAGCGGGAAATCCGCATGCACGCGCCCCGGACGCGCCTTCATCACCACGATGCGATTGGAAAGATAGGCGCTTTCGAACACGGAGTGGGTGACGAAGATGACGGTGATGCCGGTTTCCCGCCACAGGCGCAGCACATCATCGTTCAGCTTCTGGCGCGTAATCTCGTCGAGTGCCGCGAAGGGTTCGTCCATCAGCAGCAGCTTCGGCTTGGTCACGAGCGCGCGGGCGATGGAAACGCGCATCTTCATGCCGCCGGACAGCTCCCGCGGATAGGCCTTGGCGAAATCCTTGAGGCCCACGGTTTCCAGCGCTGCCATGATTTCATCGCTCGCCTGAGCTTTGGAAACGCCTCGCAATCTCAAGGGAAGGTAGACATTGCCGAACACCGTCTGCCAGGGCATCAGCGTCGGTTCCTGAAACACGAATGAGATGTCGCCTTCCGGCAGGCCCTTGGCGTTGATGCGGGAACTTGGCCAGTCGATGCTGCCGGTCGTCACGTCACCCAGACCGGATATGATGCGTAGCGCCGTGGATTTGCCGCAGCCGGAGGGGCCGAGCAGGCTGACGAACTCACCGCCAGCGACGGTCAGCGACATATCCGACAGCGCAAGCGTGCCGCTGGAGAAGCTTTTCGAGACATTCGTCATCACCACGAGCGGGCGCTTGTGCGGAGTGCTGGGTGGCGAGGCTTCAGGCGATTGCAAATCTGTCATTCCGTCACGCGATCAGGAGGTCGGTTTTTCGGTATTCTTGCAGACGACAAACGGGTGTAGTCACCCCCCCCTCTGTCCTGCCGGACATCTCCCCCTCAAGGGGGGAGATCGATGTTTGGCTCCTGCTCTCTTCCTACCAAAACCCTTGTCTTCGCAGGATGCTATTTCCCAGTCTATCGCTTCGTTCAGGATGCTCGCGATGATGGGTGGCGAAGAGGGTGCCATTTGCAAATCTCCCCCCTTGAGAGGGAGATGTCCGGCAGGACAGAGGGGGGTAACATGTGCCAGCGAATTTATTTCTTCAGCGCCATGCCAACGCCCTTGCAGACGAACTTGGTGGTGTAGGCCTTCTTGTAATCCAGATCCTTCGGCAGCGCGTTGATCTGCACCATCTCATCGAAGAACTGCTTGTAGCGCGCATCCGTCATGCAGCCGATGCCTTTGGTCAGAGCCTCGCCGGATTCCAGAATGCCGTATTCCTTCATCTTCTTGATGGAATAGGCGATCTGGCCATCCGTCATTTCCGGATTGTCCTTCTTGATCAGTTCGTTGGCCTTCTTGTTGTCGCCGTAGATATAGTTGTACCAGCCTTCGATGGAGGCATCGACGAAGCGCTGCACCACATCCGGCTTCTTGTCGATCATGCCTTGAGTGGTGGTGATCATGGTGGAGTAGGGGCTGTAACCCGCGTCAGCCAGCAGAAACACCTTCGGTGCCCAACCGGCCTGTTTCTCGATCTCGTAGGGTTCCGAGGTCAGATAGCCCTGCTGGGCAGACTTCTTGTCTGCAATGAACGGCGCCGGGTTGAAGGTATAGGGCTTGTACTGCTCTTCCTTGAAGCCCTTGAAGTTCTTCTTCATCCATTCGAAATAGGTGACGTAGCCGTCCTTGCCCATGAAGATGGTATCGAGCTTGGCCAGATCCTCGAACTTCTCCACGCCAGCATTGGGATGCGCCAGCAGAACCTGCGGGTCCTTCTGGAAGATCGAGGCGACCGAAATCATCGGAATGCCTTCCTTGACGGCATCCATGTCGCCCAGCGGGCCGCCCATGTAGAAATCCACCTTGCCCGCAATCAGCAGCGAGCGGTTGGCAGCATTCGGACCGCCCTGGATGATCTTCACCTTCAGGCCGTGCTTCTCGTAGGTGCCATCGGCTACGGCCTGATAGAAACCGCCGTGTTCTGCCTGCGCCAGCCAGTTGGTGCCATAGGAAACCTCATCGAGGGCAAGCGCGGGGCCGGTGCCCGCCAGCATCAATCCCATGGCCAGTGCGGCAAGCCCGGTTTTCGACATCATGTGCTGATCCATCCGTCTGTTCCCTTTTTTGGTGAGGTAAGCCGTCAACGACTTCCTTTTCTGCATTTCAGCCATTGCAATTGCGCTTTGAAAAGCATCAAAATTCGCTCGGATTGATGCCTTTCCGGCATCGCTCGCCAAATGTTTGCCCAAGGGCCACGCAGTGATGAAAGCTTAAGCAGCAGGTTGACCCCATGTTACATTCGCGCAAGCTTCAATATATTGACGAAATTGCCCGTTGTGGCTCCATTCGGAAGGCGGCGGCGCATCTGAATGTCGCCTCTTCTGCCATCAATCGTCAGATCCTGGCACTGGAAGAAGAGTTGGGCGTGCCGATTTTCGAACGCCTGCCGCGCGGCCTCAAACTCACGGCTGCCGGTGAATTGTGCATCGAACATATTCGCGATGTGTTGAAGGCCTATGACAAGCTGGAAACGCGCGTGCGCGGTTTGAAGATGCCGCAGGCGGGGCGGGTGTCACTCATCTCCACTGTCGGGCTGGCGGCGGGGCCGCTTCCGGAGATCGTCGCCAAATTCGTGGAAAGCCATCCGCGGGTGCGCATCCAGCTGGCGATTGACGGTGCGACGACGACGGCCAATCCTGTTCTTGCCGGTGAGGTGGATATCGGCATCGGCTTCAATATTCCGGCGATACCAGGCCTCAGAACGATTGCGACTTTCGACATACCCATCGGGGTCGTGCTACCGCCGGATCATCGGCTGGCGAAGGAGGCGGGACCGATCGACCTCGTCAAAGTGGTGCAGGAACCGCTCGTGCTGGCCCAGCCGGGAATGAGCCTGCGCAACATGATCAACCTCATTCTGGCACCATTGCCGGTTCCGGTGGAGCCTGTCGTAGAATCAGCAGGGCCTGAGACGCTGCGCTATCTGGTGAAAAAGGGCGTGGGGCTGACATTCCTCAACCCGCTCGATGTGATTGGCGAATGCCAGCGCGGCGAGCTTGTGTTTCGTCCGCTGACGGAAAGCTATCGCCGTCACCAGCCGATGAAGCTGTTTGCCCGTTCGCGCGCCACGCTGGATACGGCAACCAGCCTGTTCATCGAGTTTCTGCTGGCCGAGCTGACGCAGATCGTTGCGGAACTGGAGGCAAAGGGCCATGTGCCGAAGCAGGGCAGTGCTGTTTCGCAGCGGGATTGATCACGGCGTGTAGAGGTTCGAAAGCGGATAGTTCTGCAGATCCTGCAGCAGCTCTATGAAGCCGGCCACCTGATGTTTGCAAATGGCTTCGCCCTTCGAGGCGGTGCCATTGGCGGCATTACCGACCACGCCGTCCGGGTTGAGGTCATGGGCGATCCACGCCAGCGAGTGGGGCGGAAGGGGTTGCAGGAAGCGCGATCGGCTCTTCATCCATTCGGCTTTCGATTCGAAATTCTGCGCATGTTCCATATGCACAAGCTCTGGCCGGAAGTAGAGCATCAGCGATGTTTCCACGTCGCCGCCATGAATGCCGAAAGCCTGCTCGTGCGCGCTGACCATGCCTTCCGGGTGGCCGAAGCGACCCCACTGGGTTGCAACCGCGGCCATGCCGAAGCGCACGCGCATCTCGCGCGAGACGATGCTCATGATGTCCAGATTGCCGCCATGGGAATTGACCATGACCAGCTTTTTCACGCCTGCCTGCGAAACCTTTTCACCGATTGCCGTCCACATGGGGATCAGAAGGTCGGCGCCGTAGGAAAGCGTGCCCGGACCATAGATATGTTCATTGGCCTTGCCGATTTCCTGCGTGGGAAGAACGAGAATATCGAGATCGTCCGGTCGCTGGTTCTTCAGTTCCGCCAGCATGCCGTTGGCAATGGCCACATCGGTGGCAACGGGCAGATGCGGCCCGTGCTGTTCGGTGGAGGCCAGCGGCAGGATGGCGATTGTCTTTTCCGCATCCAGCTTCGCGAAGTCGCGGGTGTTCAACTCATTCCAGTAAAATGGCTTGGCCATGGCGCGGCTCCTCGTAATCGAATAGCCATGGCTTAAGCCAAAGGCACCGCGCACGAAAAGCGCCAAATTCCGTGCGGCTCGCTGCTTTTTTGCGTTCGCTGATGCCAGCTTCGTCAGGTTTGCTTCGGTTTCCAGCGTTCGGCAATCGCGATGCCGCCGAGTGCCAGCACCAAGGCAATCACGTGAAAGGCTGCAAGTTCCTCACCCAGAATGATGACGGAGAGCAGCGTGCCGAACACCGGAACGAGATTGATGAACAGGCCCGCCCGGTTGGCGCCGATATGAACGATGCCCTGGACATAAAAGATCTGGGCCACCAGCGAGGCAAAGAGGGCCGTGTAAAGCACAGCAAGCCAGCCGGGTGCATCTGGCCAGATGGCGGTGCCGCGCGAGATTTCCCAGCCGACCAGGGGGATGGTGCAGATGAGGGCAGCAAGCGCCGGGATTGCCATCAGCGTGCGCCAGTCAATGGGCGGGCGCCAGCGCAGCAGGATCGTATAGGCGGCGTAGCCAACAATTGCGCCCAGCATCAGCACGTCGCCAAAATTCATCTCAAGCGCAAGCAGGCTTTTCAGATCGCCATGCGAAGCCGTGAGGGCAACGCCGACAAGGGTCAGCGAAAAGCCCAGCACCTGGGCTATCGAGATGCGGATGCGAAAGAGAATCAGATTGGCCAGGAAGATCAGAAAGGGAATGGCCGCCTGTTCGATCGTGGCATTGATAGCCGTCGTGTAGTGTACGGCAGAGTACAGGAGCACGTTGAAGAGAGTATAGCCGATGGCGCCCAGCGTAAACAGAAGCGGCAGATGCTGGCGCGCGACGGGCCAATCCTTTTTCAACTGCGGAATGGAGATTGCAAAAATGATGGCGCAAGCAAAGGCCCAGCGCCACAAGGTCAGCATCATCGGGCTTACATGGCCAATGGCAAGCTTGCCGACAACAGCATTGCCACCCCAACAGAGTGCTGCAATGGTGAGGAAAAAATACGCTCTGATATGCAATTCCGGCTCCCGAATGGATGCGGACATGGCGTCGTTGCCCGCTCCTCTGGCAGGGGAGATAGCCTTTCAGTTTGTGATATGTCACGCAAAAACGGTCTATCAACGCATAAACGGGTCGCTTTCCGCTAAATGACACAGTATAGATGCGCCGGTTTGAGCGGGTGAAAGGCCCGCGGCACAGCAGGAAAGCTCAGAAATGACGAATGTCGTGGTAATCGGTTCGCAATGGGGTGACGAAGGCAAGGGCAAGATTGTCGACTGGCTTTCTGAACGTGCAGATATCGTTGTGCGCTTCCAGGGCGGCCATAATGCCGGGCATACGCTCGTTATCGATGGCGTCAGCTACAAGCTCTCGCTGCTGCCTTCTGGCGTCGTGCGTCCGGGCAAGATGGCTGTCATCGGCAATGGCGTTGTCGTCGATCCGCATGCGCTGATTGCGGAAATGGGCCGCCTGAAGGACCAGGGCGTCGAAGTGACCCCGGAAAACCTGCGTATCGCGGAAAATGCGACGCTTATTCTTTCCATCCACCGCGAACTGGACGGCATGCGCGAAGATGCGGCCTCCAACAGCGGCACGAAGATCGGCACCACCCGCCGCGGCATCGGCCCGGCCTATGAAGACAAGGTCGGTCGCCGCGCGATCCGGGTCATGGATCTCGCCGATCTCGACGCGCTCGACGCCAAGGTCGACCGCATCCTGACGCATCACAATGCGCTGCGCCGTGGTTTCGGTGCGCCGGAAGTCGAACATTCCGCCATCATGGAAGAACTGACTTCGATTGCGGAGCGCGTTCTTCCTTTCATGGATTCGGTCTGGCGTCTGCTGGACAAGGAGCGCCGCAAGGGTTCGCGTATTCTGTTCGAAGGTGCACAGGGCTCGCTTCTCGACATCGACCATGGCACGTACCCCTTCGTGACCTCTTCCAACACCGTTGCCGGTCAGGCTGCTGCCGGTTCCGGCATGGGTCCGGGATCGCTCGGTTATATCCTCGGGATTACCAAGGCCTACACGACGCGCGTTGGCGAAGGTCCGTTCCCGACCGAGCTCACCGATGAAATCGGACAGTTCCTGGGCGAGCGTGGTCATGAATTTGGCACAGTTACCGGGCGTAAGCGTCGGTGTGGCTGGTTCGATGCGGCGCTTGTGCGCCAGTCGGTCGCCACGAACGGTATTACCGGCATCGCGCTGACCAAGCTGGATGTGCTGGACGGTCTGGATGAATTGAAGATCTGCGTCGGCTACAAGCTCGACGGTCAGGAAATCGATTATCTGCCCGCAGCCCAGGCAGCCCAGGCCCGGGTGGAGCCAATTTATATTACGCTTGAAGGCTGGAAAGAGTCGACTGTTGGTGCGCGCAGATGGGCGGATCTTCCGGCTCAGGCCATCAAATATGTTCGTCAGGTGGAAGAGCTGATCGGTGCACCGGTCGCACTTCTGTCAACCAGTCCGGAACGGGACGACACAATACTTGTGACCGATCCGTTTGAAGATTAATCTTCAGCGCTATCTGCCTTTTCACTCGGCGTGAATGCTGGTGAGCAAGAGAAAGTATCAATGGCTGATTTTGTAGCAGTTATTCGCCGAGCCGTGGATGGCTTGGCGAACAATACGCCCGAGATGCGCATCCGGGTTTACGAGAAGGCGCGCGGTGCGGTTCAGCGACAGCTGGAAAGCATGAAGCCGCAGCCCTCGGAAGACATGCTGCGTCGACAGATGGAAAAGCTGGAAGCTGCCATCCGGGATGTCGAAGCTGAACATCGGGAGGCCGCGCCGCCCGATGACGATGCATCTTTGGCTGCTGCACAACCGGATGAGGCCATTGCCGAAGCGCCTGCGGAGCCAGTGCAGGCCTATGAGGAACCTCCCGAGGCCGCTGCTGCCGAGGAAGCTCAGACTGAGGCCTATCATCAGCCGCAGGACGAGCAAGAAGCAGAGCCCGTATATGGTGACCATCATCAGCAGTCCGAGCCGGAACCTCTTCCGGTTCAGCCCTATGATGTGTCTGGAGGCCACTACGCCAGCCAGGACGCTAGCCAGGCCGAGCCGGAATGGGTGAACCAGCCCGTCGCAGACGCTTCCTCTGAACCCTACCAGCCAGATCATTCCGATGACGCGCTGGTCTCCGTGGAAGCGGAGCCAGATGCACGTTCCAATGATCCCTTCGCCGATGAAGACGATGTCGAGACCGCGCGTCCCGCTCCGCCCGTCCATCACGGCCATTTCGATCAGGCGTCCATTGCCACGGACGAAGCCGTCATCGACAGCAATGCCTGGGTGCAGGCGGAAACCGAAGCCACGCAACCCGATGAAGCATCGGAAGCCGATGCGGCTGTTGATGCGCCGGTCGATGCATACGAGGCGCCGGTGCCGGAACGCCCGGTCAGTGTCGCACCCGCCTGGCCCGATGCGCCGTCCACGGCGCCGGTCGTGGGGGAATACAGTCAGCCGGAGCCCGTCGTCGATTGGACGCCGGACGAGGTTCCTGTGCGTGCATCCCGGCCAATGGAAGAGCATGCCTGGGCCGACGAGGCCGATTACAAGGATGCGCAGCCCGCTGAGCCCTCTGCCAAGACCTTTGACGACAGCGCTGCCGCCGAGCTTTTCTCTGCTCATTTCGAAGAGCCGACCCATGTGGCGACGGACGCGCGCATGCCGCCCGTCTCGGATTTTCCGGATCTGGACCCCGCCCCATCGCAATCCAGAGGGCCGGAACTCGAGCCGCATGATCCTTTCGCCGAGTTCATCAGTGCCAAGCCGGAGCCTGCGACAACGGCGAAGCCTGAACCTGCCGACGCCGATCCCTGGAACGACCTCGAAGAACTGATCGGCTATGACAAGACCAAGGCCGCTGCGGCTGCCACGGGCGTTGCCGCCGGTGCTGCGGGCGTTGCGGCGGCACGGGCCGCGACAACGTCCGATGTCAAGCCACGGGACCAACTGGCTGAAAATCAGGAACTGGAAGAGCTCATGGCTCAACCGGTTGCACGTCCTTACCGGGTCGCGCCAAAGCCCAAGCGCAACTATGTCGGCATTCTGCTCGGCGTTGTCGGTCTGGCGATCCTTGCAGGCGGTGGCTATGCCATCTGGCTCAACCGTGATGCGCTGAGCGGTCTGATCGGTGGCACGGATAGTGCCGCGCCTGCGGTTCAACAGACGGGCCAACCGGCGGGTCAACCTGCGCAGACGGCGACGCCTGCTGCCCAGACCCCGCCTGCAAAACAAACGGCAGCCACGACACCGGCGGCGCAACCGGCCACCGCTGCCAAGCCCGGCGAACCGCAAAAATTCACCCAGCGTCTGATGCCGGACGGCACCGAAAAGGATAGCGGTTCCGGCGGTCCAGCCGGTACAGCGGGCAATCAATCCGTTGCACAGGTTTCGCCGCCAGCCGCTTCAGCCCAGCCGCCCGCTGGTACTGCCGCACCCGCCAATGGTGCGCCTGCGCCAAACACTGCAGCCGGCGCAACGGCCCCTGGCGTTCCGCCATCCAGCCAGCCCGCCAATACGGTTGCTGTCGCTGGCAACAAGATCTTCCTCTATGAGGAGCGGGTCGGACAGTCTTCGCCGACCGCGGTTGAAGGTTCTGTCTCCTGGTCGTTGCAGAAGGAAGCGGTCGAGAATGGCAAGACCGAGCCCGCCGTCCAGGGACGCATCAGCATTCCGGGACGTGGTCTGACGGCGCTTGTCACATTCAAGCGCAATACGGATCCTTCTCTTCCGGCAAGTCATCTTGTGGAGTTCGTCTTCTCGCTGCCGCCGAACTTCGAAGGAGGCTCCATCGACAGCGTCCAGCGGATTTCCATGAAGCAGACGGAGCAGGATCGCGGCGATCCGCTCGTGGCGGTACCGGCAAAGATCACGCCGGACTTCCACATGATCGCTCTGAACGACTTCCCGGATGCGCGTGCGCGTAACCTCGATCTGATCAGAAGCCGTGACTGGATCGATGTTCCCCTCATCTACAGCAATGGTCGTCGCGCGCTTTTGACGATGCAGAAGGGTGATGATGGGCGCAAGGCGTTCGATGAAGCCACCCGCGTCTGGCAAGCGGCGGCCCCGCAGCAGGGGCAGTAACAATCCCCATACGTCCGATTTCGAGATCCCGGTTGCCAAAAGCGACCGGGATTTTTTATTTGATCCCAACCATCATCATGCCGACGTTTCTGTCGGGCAGACTGGTTTCATCAACCGGAATTGGAGCCGAAGATGCAAGCGCTCAGCCACATTACCTTCGTCGTTAGCGATCTCGACCGCATGGAAAAGATCGTCACGCGTGTTCTGAAAGGTCGAAAGGTCTATGACAGCGGCGAGACGAGCTTCTCGCTGTCGCGCGAGCGGTTTTTCCTGATTGGCGCGGAGCCCTCGGCGGTCTGGATCGCAATCATGGAAGGCGAGGGGCTCTCCCATCGCAGCTACAACCATGTGGCCTTCCGGATCGAGCCGTCGGACATGGACGAGCGCCTCAAGGCCATAGAGGATCTCGGGCTCGAATTGAAAGATCCGAGATCACGTGTGGAAGGAGAGGGTCAGTCGATCTATTTCTACGACGACGACAATCATCTCTTCGAACTGCATACCGGTACACTTGAGGAGCGGCTGAAGCGTTACGCCGCTCCTGAGGCAGATGTCTAGACATCTAGACATCTAGACGATCAACCGATGGCTCTGCTCAGAACTCTTCCCAGTCATCCGTCTTCAAGGCCGTGTTACCGACAGTTGCCGAAGCGGCGGGGCGACGTGGGGCGGAAGCCGGAGCGCGCGGCTGTGCCGGTGCCTGATGGCTGGCTGCATGGTTTGTTGCCGGCCGTTGGACCGGGGGTCGGGTGGTGGCGGGCTGAACCGGTCGCTGTTTTGCCTGTGGAAGCACGAAGCCGCTGATCAGGTGGCGAAGCTGTTCTGCCTCCTGCGCCAGAGATGCGCTGGCAGCCGTGGTTTCTTCCACCATCGCGGCATTTTGCTGGGTCATCTGGTCCATCTGGTTGACGGCAGTGTTGACCTCGGAAAGACCCGTCGACTGCTCGCGTGCCGAGCTGGCGATCGACTGCATGTGCTCGTTCACGGCGATGATGTTTTCCTGGATCGTCTTCAGCGCTTCCCCGGTTTCGCTGACGAGCTTCACGCCATTATTGACCTCGTCGGTCGAATTGCGGATCAGTTCCTTGATCTCTTTGGCCGCCTGGGCGGAGCGCTGGGCCAGTTCACGCACTTCCTGCGCTACGACGGCAAAGCCCTTGCCGGCTTCACCGGCGCGGGCGGCCTCGACACCGGCATTCAGCGCCAGGAGGTTGGTCTGGAAAGCGATTTCGTCGATGACGCCGATGATGTTGGAGATCTGCTGCGACGACTGTTCGATCCGGGCCATGGCGCCGACCGCCTCTGACACGATCTTGCCCGAATGCGCGGCACTCTTGTCCGCCGTTTCGCTGGCTTCGCGGGCCTCATCGGTGCGGGCGGAGGCGTTGCGGACGTTGACGGTAATCTGGTCCAGTGCCGCAGCGGTTTCTTCCAGTGCCGCCGCCTGCTGCTCCGTGCGCTTTGAAAGGTCCTGAGCGCTTCCGCTGATTTCGCGCGAGCCACCATCAATCAATTCGGCGGTCCGTGAAACGACCGACAGGGTTTCGCCCAGTCGTGAAACAGCATCGTTCAGGTTCTGACGCAGGGTCTCGAAATCCTTGCTGAAGGCTTCATCCAGACGGAAGGACAGATCGCCGTCTGCGAGTTTGGCCAGCGAACTGCCAATCGTTCTGACCGCGTGCACGCGTCCGCTGACATCGGTCGCGAATTTCACGACCTTGACGACCTTGCCGCTCTCATCGGTTATCGGGTTGTAGGAGGCATTCAGGTAGATGGCCTGGCCGTTCTTTCCCTGCCGAACGATATCTCCGATCACCGGACGGTTCGCGTTGAGCTCTGCCCAGAGTGACGCGTATTCCGCATCGCCTTCCTGACCCTGAGCCAGAAACATGCGATGGTTCTTGCCCTTGATCTCGGCAAGCGTGTAGCCCGCCGTCTTCAGGAAGTTTTCATTGGCGAGCATGATATCGCCGGTCGGCGTAAATTCGATCACCGCCTGGGCGCGGCTTATGGCCTGCAACTGCTTGCGGAAATCCGTGTTCTCGATGCGCTCCTGGGCATTCGCCCATTCGACCACAAATCCGGTGATGGTGCTGCCGCGCTTGATCGGGTTTACGATCAGGTCAAATGTACGGTTGCCGACATGAATGGTGGCCCTGTGCTGCTTGGTGAGACCTGCAAGCATCTTGCGCTGATGGGACGGGTTCTTGTGGAATATGTCGATATTGCTGCCGAGAAGCGTGCGCATGTCGAAACGGGGAAGCTCCTGCTTCAACTCGCTTTCCGCCTCCTGCAGGAGTTCGCGCACCGCACCGTTCATGTAGATGATGTTCAGCTTCGCGTCCGCTATCATCACATTCGCGGTGAGCATGTCGATGGCTGCCAATTTTGCGCTGTCTGTACCGGATGCGAAAGGAAACATGCTTGACCCCGATCTGTGCCCACCTGAACATCCGTCAGGGTCAGCCGTGCGATAACCCTCAAGAGGATGTGGCGACAGTTACATCCTGACGTTTTATTCAGATATGTGCCTGCGAGGTAACCGAAAGCTTAAAGCCCCTCCACAACAATTAGGGGTTTAGTTTTTCATGCATAAAGTGATATATTGTTATTTTCTAATATTAATGTAGCTAAATCAATAGGTAGGTCGGCCGTCGCACCGACGCAGCCGCAACGCCCATGCATTCGCCTCTCTCGTCATAAAGTATAACAAGCGTCAAAACTTCGGCTGCCGACTAAAATGTAAGGCGATCCGGCGGAGGTTTGCGCCGCCGTACCGACGGATCCGCCTTACGCGTCAACGACGCGCAAGGCCTTCGCAGCAGCCAGAGCTTCCTTCTGGACGGCTTCCTGCACCTTTTCAAAGGCGCGGACTTCGATCTGACGCACGCGTTCGCGGCTGATATCGAACTCGGCTGAGAGCTCTTCCAGCGTTACCGGGTCTTCCGACAGACGTCGCGCTTCGAAGATCCGGCGTTCCCGCTCATTGAGCACGCTGAGCGCCCGTTCCAACATGCGGCGTCGCGTTTCCAGCTCGTCCTGCTCGATCAGAACGTCTTCCTGGCTATCGTGGTCGTCGACCAGCCAATCCTGCCACTGACCCGATTCACCTTCCGTCGCGCGAATGGGCGCGTTCAATGAGGCATCGCCGGTCAGGCGACGGTTCATCGAAATCACTTCCTCTTCTGAGACATTCAGCTTCGTCGCAATCTCGCGGACCTGTTCCGGCTTCAGATCACCCTCGTCGATTGCCTGAATACGACCCTTCAGGCGGCGCAGGTTAAAAAACAGACGCTTTTGATTGGCGGTCGTACCCATCTTGACGAGTGACCAGGAGCGCAGGATGTATTCCTGGATGGAGGCCTTGATCCACCACATTGCATAGGTCGCCAGACGGAAACCGCGCTCGGGATCGAACTTCTTGACCGCCTGCATCAGGCCGACATTACCTTCAGAGACGACTTCGCCGATCGGCAGGCCGTAGCCGCGATAGCCCATGGCAATTTTCGCCACGAGTCTCAAATGCGAAGTCACCAGTTGATGTGCGGCGTCGCGATCCCCATGTTCATTATACCGCTTGGCAAGCATGTATTCCTGCTGCGGTTCCAGCATCGGGAATTTGCGGATTTCGTCCAGATAGCGGTTCAGACCAGCTTCGCCGGCTGTAATGGACGGAAGTGTGTTGCGGGCCATAGAGCACCCCTTTCTTCGTTTCCGGCTCCCTGGAAGCGTCTGCCGCTGGCGAGCCTGTGCGGCGCGAGTCTTGGCGACCTCGCACCGAGCCACGTGACAGATAAGTATTGGATTTGCACCGTTCAAGCCTGTCCTTAGCTAGATACGCTGTGGAATCTGGCTGGATCATGACATGTTGATCGGCGGTATCGATTTCCCGCGCAGAGCTACCGATCAACTTCAGACGCGCCAAACCTGCCCGGCGCACTTCATAAACACCCGAGGCAGCAGAATGTTGCGGTTTGCATCTTATTCTGCGCGAAGAGCGTCCAGAAGCACGTCGAAATCCTCTGGCATCGGTGCCTCGAATTCCATGATTTCGCCCGTGCGCGGATGTTCGAAGGCGAGCAGATAGGCGTGCAGTGCCTGCCTGCGAAAGCCGTTCACCGCCTCGCGCGCCGCATCCGGCAGGCGGTTGGCCTTGGTCTTGAAGGCTGCGCCGTAATCCGGATCTCCGATCAGCGGATGACCGATATGGGCCATGTGAACACGGATCTGATGAGTGCGGCCGGTTTCCAGCCGGCATTCCACCAGAGCCGCCAGAGCCGTGGAATCCTCCCGCTCGTGAAAACGTTCCACCACCTCGTAGTGCGTGATGGCCTCACGCGCATCCATGCTCTCCTCGCGTTTCACGCTGCGCTTGGTGCGGTCGGCCGTCGAGCGGCCAAGCGGTGCATCGATCGTGCCGCGCAATTGCTGCGGACGCCCCCAGACGAGGGCAAGATAGGCGCGCTCCAGATCGCCCGTGCGACCGTGATCGGCAAACTGGTCCGCCAGATGGCGATGTGCCATATCGTTCTTCGCAACGACCATGACGCCGCTCGTATCCTTGTCGAGACGATGCACGATGCCCGGTCGCTTGACGCCACCAATGCCCGAAAGACTGTCGCCGCAATGGTGGATCAGGGCGTTGACCAGCGTACCGGTCCAATTTCCGGCACCCGGATGCACCACCAGTCCGGCTGGCTTTGCGATCACGATCAGGTCATCGTCTTCGTAAAGAACCTCGAGCGGAATATCCTCGCCCTTCGGCTCCGGATCTTCCGGCTCCGGGGCCTCGATTTCGACAACCATGCCCGGATGAACCTTTTTTTTCGGCTCAAGGCAGGGCTTGGCATCAATGTACACCGCACCTTGCTCGATCAGCGACTTGATGCGATTGCGGGAAAACTCACCCTCCAGAACACCGGTCAGCCACGAATCCAGCCGCCCTTCGGCATCTTCTCCGGCAGTCAGCACTTTCCTTGGCGTCTCGCCTTGATTAAAGGGGTCGTTCATTTCTTTGTTTCCGATGACATTGACAGCAAGGGCGCCTGACTGATGGCCAATCATGATACCGAGCACCAGCAAGACGACGAGCCGCTCGATCCGGTGATGGAAAACGTTCGGCGGAAGATGGTTCGTCTGCAGATCGTCTCAAGCGGCATCATAATCGTCAGCCTTATGGCCGTGTTGTTCGCGGTTGTCTATAAGGTGAAGAACCGGCCTGAACCGGAAAAACTGGCAGCGCCTGCCGGGTTCGCGGTACCCGCCGACCAGCCGCTTTCCGCACGCGCCGCCTTGCCGCAGGGTTTCGAGATCCAGTCCGTTTCCAGTTCCGGCAGCCAGATCCTGTTCTGGGGCAGCCTGAAGGGTGAGCGCAAGGCGCTGATCTTCGATCTGTCCGTTGGCCGGATCGTAGCGGATGTGACGGTCACCAACTGACCATGCGTGACACTGCCCGCCAGATCATCCGCATAAACGATCCGCATGATCCGCGTATCGCCGAGTTTCGCGATATTCGCGAGCGGGATCTGGTTGGCCGTCACGGGCAGTTCATAGCGGAAGGTACGGTCGTGCTACGCATGCTGGCTGCCGCCCACGTGTCAGCCAAGGCACGCTTTCGTGCGGAGACGCTTCTGCTGCTGGAGAACCGCCTGGAGGGTCTCGGTGAGATTCTTGCGGCGTTTCCCGCCGAAGTCCCGGTCTATGTCGCCTCCGCTGCGGTTCTCGATCAGATCGCAGGCTTTCACCTTCACCGCGGCGTTCTGGCGCTCGGTTCCCGTATGCTGGAGCAGGGTGCGGACGCGCTTTTGAACGCGCTGCCGGAAAAGGCCTTGGTCGGCGTTTGTTGCGGCATTTCCAACCATGACAACATAGGATCGATCTTCCGCAACGCTGCGGCCTTTGGAGTGAGTGCGCTGCTTCTGGACGAAACCTGCTGTGATCCGCTCTATCGCAAGGCCTTGCGGGTCTCTGTCGGCTCCGTCCTATCTGTACCGTTTGCACGCGGTGGTGCGGCGCTTTCGCTGCTGGAAACCGTGGATCGAGCGGGCTTTGCGATTTTCGGGCTTTCGCCACGTGGCGAGATCGATATCCGGAACGTCCCAAAGGGCAACCGCGTTGCACTGGTGACCGGGACTGAGGGAGAGGGGCTGCCTGCCCACATCATGGAGCGCTTCCAGACAGCCCGTATTCCGCAAATGCCGCAGCTGGACAGCCTCAATGCAGCAACAGCTACCGGTATCGCGCTTTATGAAATGGCGCGCGGCCAGGACTTGCTCGGCTGATCTTTTATTCCGCCGTCGCTGCTGGCGAGACGCGGTCGATCGCCATGGCCGCCCGTTCGGCAAGGCTCAGATCGTCGTTGTCTTCCGGCTTATCCCTGGCCGCGGCAAGCAACGAGGCTTTCAGCTCTTCTCCATTGCCATCCTTCACAGCCGTCAGGGCAACCATATCGGCGGCGATGGCGGCAAGTTCCGCGCGAACAGCATCCTGGGCCTTCTTCGTCTTCGCCTTCGTCAATTGGGCCGTCAGTGCCGTAGAACGGCTTCGAAGATCGGTTTCGAGCGTCTGTACGGGCAACATGTTGTCTTCGTCATCATCCGTGGTTTCGAGAAGTGCTGCCGCCGCGG
This sequence comes from Rhizobium rhizoryzae, assembly GCF_011046895.1. Taxonomy (NCBI): domain Bacteria; kingdom Pseudomonadati; phylum Pseudomonadota; class Alphaproteobacteria; order Hyphomicrobiales; family Rhizobiaceae; genus Affinirhizobium; species Affinirhizobium rhizoryzae. Next base: position 1,910,335 of record NZ_CP049250.1, read on the forward strand.
CCTTCTTCGCATTGGCTGGAAGTTTCTTGCGCGGCAAGGGGTAGTTGCCCGTGACCGGCTGGACCACCTCTGCGCTGCTACTACGCGCAGTGCGCATACGATCCAGTTCCTGTTCGCGCCACTGAAGCCGCGTTTCGAGATCCGCCTTCGCTGCGGTTTCCCTTGCCAGCTTCTTTTCCAGCCGTGCCAGTTTGCGCTCTGCTTCCTGCAAACGCATTTCGGCATCTTTTGCCCGCGTTGTCAGAAGTTTCGTGTCGATTCGAAGCGTATCGCGTTCCTCGCGCAATGCAGTGCCGCGCAGGCGGCTGCTTTCAATCTCGGTCTCACGGGCAGACAGGTCGAGGCGCAGATCATCGATTTCCGCCGTCAGACGGGTCATGCGACGCTCCAGCGCCTCGATTGTTTCGTTCCGCGCCGATACGTTCGTTTCGACCAGATGCAGCGATTCCTTCAACTGCCGAATGAAGCCTTCTTCGCGACGCAGGCGTGAGCGCAGATCGGCGGCCTCGGTGCTCATATCCTGCACCTGCATTTGCAGTTCGTGGTTGCTGGAATGCAGTTCGGACGCTTCAGCCGCCAGCTTGTCGAACCGGATCTGCATGCCGACGGCCTTATCCCGTTCCTGCAGCAGTTCCTGCTTGGTGCGTGCGTTTTCGGCGGCGTAGACGGCGCGCGCCATGTCCCGCTGCGCCCGCACTTCCGAGGGGCTGATGGGCATGGTGGCCTTGAGACGGTTCTCGGTATAAACGACGACGCGGCGATGGACCGCCGGTGCCAGGATCATGACCAGCAGGACGGCGCTCAGAAAGCCGAACCCGAAGAGTAGCGCGAATTGTATCACGGAAGATCCAAAGCAGGCTGGCAATTTCCGATAGTGCTAACCGATCCCATGCCGGACAGCAATATGTGCAACTGCGTTAACAGGCAGGATGGCGCGGCAAGGCGGGATAGACTGCCGCCGGCTCGCGGAATCAAAAGGGATTCCATGTCGGCTGCTGCGTGAACTTCAGATAACCGACATTGACGCCAAGGCGTGCGCCAAGCCCGGTGCGGATGGGAACGAGGACGATCTGGTCGTTGCGCAGGGCCGTCATGCCGACGCCTGCCACCACGAAGGCCGAGCCGCTGACGCCGCCAAAGCGCGCATACAGGCTCTGGATATCCGGCAGATTATAGACCAGCATCATGGTGCGGGCGCCCTGGCCGCCATAGTCCAGACCCAGAGATGGTCCCTGCCAGAAGGCCGGGTGCTGACCAGCATTCTTTGTGTAAAGCTCGCCTTCGCCATAGGTCAGGCCGGCAATGAATGCACCGGACCCTTCCTGGCCGAGGATGTAACCGTTTGGCAGACCATACTGAGAGAAGGCCTTCTCCACGACCTTGGCCAGCCCGCCGCTTGTGGAGCCGAAGAAGCCGTGTCCGGCATCGACAATTTCCTGCACCGAATATTGCGATCCCGATTGGGCCTGTGCGGGCGTGGACATGACTGAAACCAGCGTTGCGCCGAGTGTGGCGACTACGAGCCGGGCAACAGCGGAAAGTCTTCTGATGATCATGGGCCTGTCCGTTTGTTCGAAAATCGTATGCCTGGGTCACGGCTGCACTATTCTGCTGCCATCCTGTTAACAACCGGTTTACCAAAAATGGTGTCATTATGGCGGCGAAGCACCGAACCCAAGTCGAGAAGAACAGGTCCGGGCAATCTTGCAATGTCAGTCCCTCGTGATGCGCGATAGCCGCGCCTGCGAGAGCCACCGGAACAGGAACCGAAATCCATGCCGAAGAATCCGAACCTCACTCTGAGCGGTCCCGATCTGGCGGCGCTCCTGTGCAGCCGTGTCTGCCACGATGTCATTTCGCCCGTTGGCGCCATCAACAACGGTCTCGAACTGCTGGATGAAGGCGGTACCGATGCCGACGCGCTGGACCTGATCCGCACCTCCGCCCTCAATGCTTCGGTTCGCCTGAAGTTTGCCCGTCTGGCGTTTGGGGCCTCCGGTTCCGTTGGCGCTTCCATTGACACGGGTGAAGCGGAGAAAGCCGCAAAAGACTTTGCCGCGGCGGAAAAAAAGACCGAAGTGACGTGGAGCGGTCCGCGCGCCATCATTCCGAAGAACCGCGTGAAGCTGCTGCTCAACCTCTTCCTCGTGGCCTACAGCGCCATTCCGCGCGGCGGCTCGATGGACATCGTTCTGGAGGACGTTGAGACCGATCCGAAATTCTCCATCACCGTAAAGGGCCGCATGCTGCGCGTTCCCGCCAAGTATGTGGAAATCAACTCCGGTACGCTGGAAGAGGCTGTCGATGGCCACACCATCCAGCCCTACTACACGGTACTTCTGGCCGACGAATGCGGCATGGAGCTGAAACACGTTTCCTACGAAGACCGCATCACCTTTATCGCAGAAGGTGCAGTCGTCTAATCACTGGTAACCTTTCATTAGCGCGAACTCTATAACCTCAACCCGCGTGCGATAACGTACGCGGGGTATGGTCCATTTGGTCCAATGGAGGGTTCGATGCAGCGCCTGATGATCGCCGACAGTTCAGACATTGTTCGAACGGTTGCCAAGCGCATTCTGACCGAACTCGATTTTCTGGTGGTCGAAGCAACGTCCGGCCGCGAGGCGATGATGCGCTGCCAGGCGGAGATCCCGTCGATCCTCATCGTGGATGCCGCACTGGATGGTGCGCTAGACCTGATTGCCGGTGTCCGTGGCCTGCCACAGGGCAAGGCGGTTCGCATCTACTACTGCGTCATCGAAGCCGATCTGAAGAAGATGATGCAAGGCAAGCGGGCTGGCGCAGACGACTTCCTGCTGAAGCCCTTCGACCGCAAGATCCTCTCTTCGGTCTTTGCCAACCTGCCCAAGGTTGCCTGAACGGGACTTTTTCCCAACCGATAGATCGTTGAAGCGCGAGGCAACGAGTGCCTGCCGCCAAGGCTTGCCGTGCCTTGGCGCTTGAGCCGGAATAGGATCTTCCTTGCTGGGAGAAACGGCAAAACGCCCGCAGCGTGAGCTCCGGGCGCTTCTTTATGAAACCTGCGGGATGGCAACCGTATCAGGCGGTTTCGGCGTATTCGCTGCCGTCCGGCTCGCGCAGCACATAGCCACGGCCCCAGACGGTTTCGATGTAGTTCGCCCCACCGGCGGCATTGGCCAGCTTTTTGCGCAGTTTGCAGATGAAGACGTCGATGATCTTCAGTTCCGGCTCATCCATACCGCCATACAGATGGTTCAGGAACATTTCCTTCGTCAGAGTCGTGCCCTTTCGCAGGGAAAGAAGCTCGAGCATCTGGTATTCCTTGCCAGTCAGATGGACGCGCTGTCCACCCACTTCAACCGTCTTGGCGTCGAGGTTCACAATCAGCTCACCGGTGACGATGATCGATTGTGCATGGCCCTTCGAACGGCGGACGATGGCGTGAATACGTGCGACCAGCTCATCCTTGTGGAATGGCTTGGTCATGTAGTCGTCGGCGCCGAAACCGAGACCACGAACCTTGTCCTCGATGCCGGCCATGCCGGACAGGATGAGGATAGGTGTCTTTACCTTGGAAAGACGAAGCGTACGAAGAACCTCGTAACCGGACATGTCCGGCAAGTTGAGATCCAAAAGAATGATATCGTAGTCGTACAGCTTGCCAAGGTCGACGCCCTCTTCCCCGAGGTCGGTCGTATAAACATTGAAGCTCTCGGACTTAAGCATCAGCTCGATGCTCTGGGCAGTCGCGCTGTCATCTTCGATGAGTAGAACCCGCATAATTTTCCCCTTAACCGCCGCGAAGGTGTGGATTGCCCCCTAACGCGAAACGGATCCAGACGTTGCCTGATTTGGAAGCTGACACCAATTGGTTAACAAACTCTGACTCCCTTTGGCAAGGCATAGGAATTCGTTAAACAAACTTGGTATTCGCCTGATTTCTCTCGTGAATCTGCCAGCGCCATACCTGAATCTTTTTGGGAGGAAATTCCCTTAAGTGATTCATACGACTCATCATTGTCGTCGGCCGAATTCGGCCATGGCATTTACGGACCCTTAAATGATCGTCCCTATCATTAATGATGCCCGTAAATGAAAGGTTACCGCGCGGGAAAAATAATTAACGGCGCGGCAATTTTTATGTCCCAAGTGTTGCACTGTGGACTCAGGGTTTGAGAGTGTGAAATGGCCGGGGTCTCGCTATCCACGGGAGTATTGCGTATGAAGACGCGTGACAGCCTTGTACGCCTGAAGGAATTTCAGGTGAATGAGAAACGCCGACAGCTGCAACAGTTGCAGATGATGATGGCCGAATTCGAACGGATGGCGAAGGAACTGGAGCACCAGATTTCGCTGGAAGAGAAGAAATCGGGAATTTCCGATCCGAATCACTTTGCATATCCAACATTTGCAAAGGCGGCTCGCCAGCGGGCCGATAACCTTCAGGTCTCCATCAAGGAGTTGAAGGTGCAGCAGGATGCAGCCGAACTGGCGCTTGAAGAAGCCCAGGCCGAGCATGCAAAAGCAACGGCACTGGAAGAAAGGGATGCGACGGTTCGGGCTCGCGCCTGATATCGTTTGCACCGTTCCAACAAAAAACTAAAGCCACGCGAGGGTAAACCTGGCGTGGGCTTTTTGCGTGATATGCACCTGATCAAGAGCCGGACCCTTGCCGGGCTGACGACCTAGAGCACTTCCGGTGAAAGCAGGATCACCTGCAATGCTCTATCTCTTTGGTTTTTAAGCAGTCCGGACGTAAAACCGCTAACGCACTTTTACTGGACCTGCTCTATTTCTGGATGATGTCCTGCCAGTCAGGATGTCTTTCCACCTGAGCCTTGAAGAAGGGGCAGAGCGGAATGATCTTCCAGCCATTCGTCCTTGCTTCCGTGACTGCAAACTCGGCCAATGCCTGACCAACTCCCTTGCCACGCAGCGCATCGTCAACTTGCGTGTGATCGATGATGATGAGGCGAGGGGAGGTTCGCGAATAGGTCATCTCGCCGTGGTGGCCGTCCAGTTCCGCCTTGTAAAAGCCACCCGAGCCTGTTTCGCCCTGTGTGATATTCATGATCGTCTCCATTGGCGCAAGCCTGACCAATGCGGGCAGGCCGCCTGTCACGCATCATTGTGCGTTTCGGATGAGAGAATTGGGTCTTGGACGGTGAGCGGTCAATACCCGGCAGCCATGCAGCGCAGCTGCACGCAGTGGAACCGGAATAGGGGGAGGTCTTAGAGCGGAATTCGACCTGATTGGATCAATTCTGTCGGCCCAAACCGGTTGTTCCACGAGGAGAAGGGCGCGTGGCGTAGCCGTAGCATACGCCCAAGCCCTTCGACAAAGTGGACGGCCGGTTTCGGCCAACCCTCCCGCCGGATTGCCTTGCAATCCGGCAAGCATTTGAAGTGCCGGACACGCTTGTCGCTTTGCCTCGGCAAAGCGGCGTGGCCGGTGGGCAGCATGTATTTTCGCCATTACCTTCGGCTTTCGCCTCGGACGTATATCCCGATATGCCCGTCGGCAAAATCCTTGATCCTGACGAAAATCCATTGCTGCAGAATGATTCAATCAGGTCGAACTCCGCTCTAATCCCGAGCGGGCGCTAATGCATGTCGCGCTCAACCGGATTCGGTTGAGCGGAACGAACATGCATTATTTGAAGGTCTTACAGCGTCGTTCGCGCGTTCGAACGCGCCGCGCCGTAACGCATCTGTCGAAGTGGTCTATGGCTGACGTGATGCGAATAGCGAGCGCGGAAGAGGGCGCGCGCCTTGATGAGGCGCATGCAAAAACCCCTGGAATGCCAGGGGGTATCAAGGCGCAAACGCGCCTGTCATGCCTGGTTAGTGGCGATACTGCTGGATCCGCGTCGTCCGCAGGCCGGCCAGGCCATGATCATTGATGGAAGACTGCCAGGACAGGAATTCCTCAACAGTCAAAGTATAGCGTGCGCAGGCTTCCTCGAGGCTCAAAAGGCCACCACGCACCGCTGCAACCACTTCAGCCTTACGACGGATAACCCAGCGGCGCGTGTTTGCCGGGGGCAGGTCAGCAATCGTCAGGGGGCTGCCATCGGGGCCGATGACATATTTTACTCGTGGACGGATCATTTCGGTCATTGGACTCTCTACATTACACAAGACCACGAAAGCGACCGTAGCGCCGCAGCTTTAACAATTGACTAAATCGAAAAGGCAAATTGTCCGAATCACTGTCCTCGACGAAACTTATTGCGTGGAGTCTCGCGCTGCCGTTTTTAATTACTGAATTCTAATATACTTGGAGCTGCTGGTTGAAGTCGGTTGATGCTGGACCCGCACCGGCCGGAAACGGATCCAGGTTGTTAAGGTGTCGAAATCAGAGGCGTATTAGCGTCAGCTCTGTTTCTGCTGGACCTTCTGTCACGGTCGCTGTTCCCTGATGCACGAGAACCAGTTTCTCGCCCGCAGCGAGATAGGTGACCGTCGAGCCGGACAGGCTGACGGGAGCGGACGAGGGGAAGCGGAGTGTCGTCAAAGTTTCCCCGCTCTCCCTGTTCAGGCTCACACGATAGGCGCTGGCCGTTGAAATCGTGACCTTGAGATCGAGTTGATAGAGCCCCTCGATCGGAACGATCACCGGTTTGCCACCGCCCGCAAGCGTGCTGCCAAGCGAGATGCCTCCCTGTTCCAGGCTCACGGTCGTAAAACCGGTGATGGATCCGGAAGTCACCAGGGTCGAGCCTGCCTCATTGCGCACCCGTCCAAGAGGCCGCATCGGCTGGTTGACAGCGCCGTCAGGGCGGATGTGCAGCGCGGTGTTCCAGCTGACGCCATCGGAAGACACCTTGAACGAAAAGCTGTCCGAACCGGCAAGGCCCATCTCGGCGCGGCCGGACCAGTTGCTCTGGAACAGGATGGAGGCCGTATCACCGGTCGCTGCCTTGTTGATGGTAACCCGGTGCGAATTGCCGGCATGGTTCAGCAGAGTGGCGGGCGAGGACACCAGAAGCCGGTTGTAATCATCCGGCGTTGCGCCGATGCCGAGCCTCTGTGGGGTCAGCACCTGGGGCAGGGCTGGCCTGATCCAGTTCACGCCATCGAAAACCTTGAGGACAGCCTCAGTTCGAAACCATGCCCGATACCCGGGCAATGGCTGCCAGAAGCCCCAGGCCCCGTCTCTCAGCGTCGCAACCATGCCATCATAGCCAGACCACGCACCCGTCGCGCCCGGGCTCACTGCGTAGCACTCCCCGTTCCGCGGCTCTGTCGGAGGGGATTGCGCCTCCATTTCGACGGTGAGTTGAACCAGGCAATCCAGCAGGTCGAGGGCCTCGTTATGGGTCAGGTGCTTCTGCGCCTGAGAGGGCAATATATAAGGTAATGAAAGTCGCGGGCTCTTATCCATTTTCATCGATCTCCTGAAACCAAAGACGATCAGCGACACTCAGGCAGCCTTCCTGCAGCAGGGTGTCAGCGAACGGAACGATGATAGGTGCAGGTCTGCAGGGTGGCGGTCTGGATCCCTACGCAGATTCTATGCTTCTCTATACTTCGTAGCGAAAGCAAAAAGCGAAGACTTGTCATGAGTTTCGCTACGGCTCGGCGGCAGGCGTGTTGCGTGCGCTCCTTGCCGGTGTGCGGGCATGCCCTGTGCGACCGCTGGCACACGGCCAGAATTTCAGCATCGGCTGCCGTTTTCCTGATACCTTTGTTCTTTCTAACATCAGTTTAAGAAGAGGTTGTTGGAAGATTTGCCGCAGCAGTCTTTTTTGCTTCACATTTCGGACGAAAACGTTATCAATCGGGCCAATGTTAAGAACCCATAAGGGCCAAACATACAGAGGCGCAACGGCTGAGCCAGACTGCGCCGCGGGGGAAAATTAATGGAGTACTTCATCCAGCAGCTCCTGAACGGGCTGACTCTTGGATCGATCTATGGCCTTGTCGCAATCGGCTATACGATGGTCTATGGTATTATCGGCATGATCAACTTCGCCCATGGCGATATCTTCATGCTTGGCGGCTTCGCTGCCCTGATCGTCTTTCTTGTTCTCACGACATTCGTTGCAGGCGTTCCGGTCGCCCTGGCGCTTCTGGTCATGCTCGTCGTCGCGATGCTTGTGACGAGTCTCTGGAACTGGACAATCGAACGTGTTGCCTATCGGCCGCTTCGCGGATCCTTCCGTCTGGCGCCGCTGATTACCGCGATCGGCATGTCCATCGTTCTGTCGAACTTCATTCAGGTCACGCAGGGTCCGCGCAACAAGCCGATCCCGCCGCTGGTCAATGACGTGTATCACTTCGGTGATGTGACGATCTCGCTCAAGCAGATCCTCATCGTTCTGGTGACGTCCATTCTCCTGTTCGTCTTCTGGTACATCGTCAACAAGACGCCGCTTGGGCGCGCCCAGCGTGCGACCGAGCAGGACCGGAAGATGGCGGCGCTGCTCGGCGTGGATGTCGACCGCACGATCTCCATCACCTTCATCATGGGTGCGGCGCTGGCGGCTGTGGCTGGCTCGATGTATCTCATGTATTACGGCGTGGCCTCGTTCGCCGATGGCTTTATTCCAGGCGTCAAGGCGTTTACGGCGGCCGTTCTCGGCGGCATCGGCTCGCTTCCGGGCGCCGTGCTGGGCGGTCTCCTGATCGGGCTGATCGAATCGCTCTGGTCTGCCTATTTCTCCATTGCCTACAAGGACGTGGCGACCTTCGCCATTCTCGCCTTCGTGCTGATTTTCAAGCCGACCGGCATCCTGGGCCGACCTGAAGTGGAGAAGGTGTAAGAAGATGGCAAACTCTCCTGTCACGACGAGTGAAGACTCGTCCGGCCTGATGGCCAGAGCCATCAAGGAAGGTCTTTTTGCGGGCCTGCTGGCCTTCGGAATGTTCCTGCTTTATGTGGGTATCGAGACCTATCAGAACATCGACAACAAGCTGGTATGGCGCACCCGCTGGGGTCTGCTGGCTATCTTCGTGATCGCCTCCGCTCTGGGTCGCTTCCTTGTCGTCGGCTTCATCAAGCCGCATATCGACCGACGCAAGCTGGCCAAGGCCAAGGCCGGCATTCCGGAGATCTCTTCCGAAAAGGGTTTCTTCCACACCCATTTCCTGAAGATTGCTCTGGTTGCTCTTGTTCTGTATCCGCCGCTTGCCATCATGCTGAACGGCGTGCAGGGATCGCTGAAGTTTGTCGACAACTTCGGTATCCAGATCCTCATCTACGTCATGCTTGCCTGGGGTCTGAACGTTGTTGTCGGCCTCGCCGGTCTTCTCGACCTCGGCTACGTGGCCTTCTATGCGGTGGGCGCCTATTCCTACGCGCTGCTTTCGGACCAGTTCGGCCTGTCCTTCTGGATCCTTTTGCCCTTGGCGGGTATTCTGGCTGCCTTCTGGGGCATCATTCTCGGCTTCCCGGTCTTGAGGTTGAGAGGTGACTATCTTGCCATCGTGACGCTGGCTTTTGGTGAAATCATCCGCCTCGTGCTGATGAACTGGACCGAAGTCACGGGCGGTACGGCTGGAATCTCCGGTATCGCGAAGGCATCCGTATTCGGCATCTATTCCTTCGATGTCGGGGCGCCGAACAATTTTGCGAAGTCTTTCGGTCTGCCGATGTCCTCGGCCTACTACAAGATCTTCCTCTTCTACGTCATTCTCGGGCTGTGCATGCTGACGGCCTATGTGACCATGAAGCTGCGCCGCATGCCCATCGGCCGGGCGTGGGAAGCGTTGCGCGAGGATGAAATCGCCTGCCGGTCGCTCGGCATCGATACGGTGAAGACCAAGCTGACGGCCTTTGCTATCGGGGCGATGTTCGGCGGCTTTGCCGGATCGTTCTTTGCGGCTCGCCAGGGCTTCGTGTCGCCGGAAAGCTTCGTCTTCCTGGAATCTGCCGTCATCCTGGCGGTGGTCGTTCTGGGTGGCATGGGTTCGCTGACCGGTATTGCGGTCGCCGCCATCGTCATGGTGGGCGGTACCGAACTGTTGCGCGAGATGGAATTCCTGAAGCATGTCTTCGGTGACGACTTCACGCCTGAACTGTACCGCATGCTGATTTTCGGTCTGGCCATGGTGGTGGTCATGCTGTTCAAGCCGCGCGGTTTTGTCGGCTCGCGTGAACCGACGGCCTTCCTCAAGGAGCGCAAGGCCGTTTCCGGAAGCTTCACCAAGGAGGGGCATGGCTGATGACCTCCGGAACTCAGACGATGAACAAAGACACCATCCTGAATGTCGAACATCTCTCGATGCGCTTTGGCGGGTTGATGGCGATCAACGACCTGTCCTTTCAGGTCAAGCGCGGCGATATCACCGCGCTGATCGGCCCGAACGGCGCGGGAAAGACGACCGTCTTCAACTGCATTACCGGCTTCTACAAGCCAACAATGGGCATGATCACCATGACCCAGCGTGCCGGTGGCCAGTATCTGCTGGAAAGGCTGTCGGATTTCGAGATCACCAAGCAGGCCAAGGTCGCACGTACCTTCCAGAACATTCGCCTCTTCGGTGGACTGACCGTTCTGGAAAACCTGCTTGTGGCGCAACACAACAAGCTGATGAAGGCGTCCGGCTATACGGTCATGGGTCTGCTCGGGCTTGGCTCCTACAAGCGCGAGGCGGAAGCCGCGATCGAAACGGCGCGTCAATGGCTCGAGCGGGCGGATCTCATCGATCGTGCGGATGATCCGGCAGGCGATCTTTCCTACGGCGCCCAGCGCCGTCTGGAAATCGCGCGCGCCATGTGCACAGGGCCTGAGCTGCTCTGCCTGGATGAGCCAGCTGCCGGCTTGAACCCCAAGGAGTCACTCGCGCTTAATGCCCTTCTCAATGGCATCCGTGATGAAACGGGTACCTCGATCCTGCTGATCGAGCACGACATGTCGGTGGTCATGGAAATTTCCGACCATGTCGTGGTGCTGGAATATGGTCAGAAGATTTCTGACGGCACACCGGATCACGTCAAGAATGATCCGAAGGTGATTGCCGCCTATCTCGGCGTCGAGGACGACGAGGTGGAAGAAGTCATTCATGAAGAACTCGACGGGAGTGCGCACTGATGTCTGGCGAACCTCTTCTGAAGGTCTCCGGCGTCGAGACCTATTACGGCAACATTCGTGCGCTGGCCGGTGTTGATATCGATGTAAAAAAGGGCGAAATCGTCAGCCTGATCGGTGCCAACGGTGCTGGCAAGTCAACGCTGATGATGACGATCTGCGGTAGCCCGCAGGCCCGTCACGGAAGCGTGGAATTCGACGGTCGCGATATCACCCGCATGCCGACGCATGAAATCGCGCGGCTGCGCATTGCGCAATCGCCGGAAGGTCGCCGCATCTTCCCGCGCATGACTGTCTATGAAAACCTGCAGATGGGCGCAGGGCTCGACAATCTGAAATACTTCCATGAGGACGTGGAAAAGATTTTCGCGCTGTTCCCCCGCCTGCGGGAGCGTCAGAGCCAGCGTGGTGGCACATTGTCCGGTGGCGAGCAGCAGATGCTCTCCATTGGTCGTGCCCTGATGGCACGCCCCAAGCTTCTGCTGCTGGATGAGCCTTCTCTCGGGTTGGCACCACTTATCGTCAAGCAGATCTTCGAAGCCATCAAAGTCCTCAACGAGAAGGAAGGTCTGACCGTCTTCCTGGTGGAACAGAATGCGTTTGCGGCATTGAAACTGTCGCACCGCGCCTACGTGATGGTAAACGGTCGGGTCACGATGAGCGGCTCCGGCAAGGAATTGCTTGCCAATCCGGAAGTTCGTGCCGCCTATCTCGAAGGCGGACGTCATTGAGCGCCGTGGCAAGGAGGGTTTGACAATGCAAGGTCTTTTCTTTGAAAGCGATACCGGCGCCCGCTATGCGCTTCGCTTCGTGGTTCTGCTCATCGGTTTCTGGACTGCCTGGCGCACGGGTCGTGCCGTAGCCGATGGTTGGGGCAACCCGCCGCTGGTGATCGCCTATACGTTCCTGTTGGGCGTGATGATGCGCTTCCTGCATTTCTCGCTCTTTCAGGGGCCGTTCCTCAGCCTTGGCTTCTACTTGCTGGATGTCGCTATCCTTCTGGTGTTTGCCTTTGCCGGGTTCCGCCACCGTCGCACCGAGCAGATGAGTCAAAATTATTACTGGCTCTATGAAAAAAGTTCACCGTTCTCCTGGCGTTCCAAGACTTGACGGCGAACTAGTTTCTACTCATAGTTGTAGTGCGCATTGATTTTGCGGCGCGAGGCTCAGGCCTCGCGCCGCAACTGTTTTATTCAACGCATATTTTGGGAGAAACTCATGAAGTATCCTCTTCTATCTGGAATTGCTTTTTCTGCCATCGTGGCGATGGGCGGCTCTGCCTGGGCCGACGTCGTGGTCGGTGTGGGTGCCCCTCTGACCGGTCCCAATGCCGCTTTCGGTGCACAGATCCAGAAGGGTGCTGAACAGGCTGCGGCGGACATCAACGCTGCTGGCGGCATCAACGGCGAGAAGATCAAGATCGTTCTCGGTGATGACGTGTCCGACCCGAAGCAGGGCGTTTCGGTTGCCAACAAGTTCGTGGCCGATGGCGTGAAGTTCGTGGTGGGCCACTTCAATTCGTCGGTCTCCATCCCGGCAGCTGAAGTCTATGCCGAAAACGGCATCCTGCAGGTAACGCCTTCTTCCACAAACCCGAAGTATACCGAGCGCGGCCTGTGGAACACGTTCCGCACCTGCGGCCGTGACGACCAGCAGGGCGAAGTGGCTGGCAAGTACATTGCCGAGAAGTTCAAGAGCGCGAAGGTCGCGGTCGTTCACGACAAGACGACCTATGGTCAGGGTCTTGCCGACGAGACCAAGAAGGCCATGAACAAGCTGGGCGTGAAGGAAGCCATCTACGAAGGCATCACGGTTGGCGACAAGGACTTCTCTGCACTCGTCTCGAAGATGAAGGCAGCGGGCGTTGGCGTCGTTTACTATGGCGGCCTGCACACGGAAGCCGGTCTCCTGATGCGCCAGATGGCGGACCAGGGCCTGAAGGCTCCTCTGATGTCGGGCGATGGCATCACCTCGAACGAGCTTGCCTCGATTGCAGGTGACGCAGTCAACGGCACGCTGATGACGTTCCCGCCGGATCCGCGCACGAACCCGAATGCAAAGGACCTCGTCGAGAAGTTCCGCAAGGCTGGCTTCGAGCCGGAAGCCTACACGCTGTATTCCTATGCAGCACTTCAGATCATCGCCGACGCTGCCAAGGCTGCGAAGACGAACGATCCGCAGAAGGTTGCCGAGACAATGAAGTCGAAGGGCCCGTTCAAGACGGTGATCGGCGATATCGGTTTCGACAAGAAGGGTGACATCACGCGTCCTGACTATGTCATGTACGAGTGGAAGAAGGGCCCGGACGGCAAGTATTCCTACTTCCAGATGTAAGACATCATCGGCGGTTCATCCGTCCATGGGAAAGGGTCGGCATGCGCCGGCCCTCAGACTGCGGACAATCTTGCCCATCATACGCGACGTCATTCTCGGCCTTGCGCCGAGAACCGACTGCGATCCAACAAAATCAGGCGGGTGTCGATGCTCGGGCCTGTTGGTTCAAGGCCAAGCATAGCGGCATGTGGAATGAAGGTTGGTCAACAGCTGTGGCTCTTGATAGCCGAACCACGGTGCCTTCAGACATTTGTTCCCGTCCGGCGCGCTCAACTTGCGACCATCGGTGTAAAGCTCAGGTTTTTCCGATATGGGCCTCCACGAAATCCGCTCGGAAGGCTATGCCGTTGCGCGGCAGTTCGATCAGTCTGTAGCCAAGTTTCGGATAAAACGCACACAAGCGTTCATATTCCGCCACAGCAGCATACAGATCATGTTTTCGCTGAGCGTCATTGACGTAGATCTCCGGCCAAGGTGGTGTCATGAAAACCACCGGCTGATATCGGTGCTGCGCACACAGGGCCAGAACGCGATCTTCTTCATTTTTGCCGGGTGACGTGTGCAGCAAGGCGCATGCGGCGTCGATCAATCCGCGGTCGAAGAAAACGACACTCTCAGCCGATCGGTTCTCCTCTAGATCTCTGAGCGAAAGTGCGATTGCCCGGCGTGCGAATGCGGCGGGATTTGACCAGGGCAATGCTGCTCCGTCGCCAGCTTGTTCTTTCGCTACGATCCGTCTTCCGGGTTCAGGGACAATGGAATGGCCGCGTTGCCCCAGTTCTGCAAGCAGTGAGGACTTACCGCCGCCTGAGCAGCCTGAAATGACGTGAAAGTGCGGCATCTGGACGGGTTCTCCTTCGGCACGAGGTCTATTGCTGCGGAACAGCAGGCGCCTGATATTCAGACGCAATTTTCAGATTGCTCCGGTTTCGCGCGCCGATTCGCACACTGGGATCGCAATGGAGCCGTGGGATCGATCGAAGTCGAACCGCCCGGGCAATTCCTCACTGTGCTTCCCTGTGATTGCTGGCCAGAAGGCCTCAGGCGGATTTTCGCGACAGGCTGATCACCGTGCGGCGCGAGGCCGAGAATGCGGGCGAATCGCGTGTTTCGCGTACTTTGGTGCGTCCGCTGGCTGGATGAAAATTGACCCAGCGCGCCACTTGGCCGCCAAGGCTCGATTCGATGAGTTTCAATCCGTTGGCGTTCACAAAGGCCAGCGCGAAGTCCGCATTCAGCACGCCTGGTTCGTAGGAACCGTCATTGCGTGCGCGCCCGCCGAAAAGCTTGACCATCAACCTTTCCCGCTGAGCCCCTCTGCGGCAGAGGTTGCTGAGAAGTCCCGGCATGGCCACGTCTCCATAGCGATACCTTTGCTCTTGAGGCGCGCGCTCACCGCCGATCGGCAGGACGAAATGGTTGATGCCGCCGATCCCCGCGACCGGATCATAGATGCATGCGCAAACACATGAGCCCAGAACGGTGCTGAAATAGGTGCCCTCCGTGGAAGAGACGGCGTATTGTCCGCTGAGGACATGCACGATTTTGTAGCCACCATCATCCTGCGCAAACACTGTTATGCCTCTCGGATCCCTTGGGCCACTCGCTCCGGATAACGCGGTGCTCGCCTGACTTACCGCGCTCCATTCTACGTGGTAGAGCGTTAAATCGCCATGATAACTTAAGGTTTCATGATCTGTGTGGTTGCAATTTTCAGAGCATGGTCAACGAAAATTAAAGCTCTTCCACGAGCCGGAACGGGCTCCGGCGGACGGTTGTCGTCGTGTCGTTCGCCCTCAATCTGTAGTTTCTGTTTATACCTAAGTATGACTCTATTTTGGTAGCGGAATGCGATCAACGACAGGCTGAATTCCTCACGATGAATCAGATGGCGCTGCCGGGGTCATTTCCGTTTCATTCAACGCCCGTTCAATGGTTTTCAACAGCGTTCAAATTAAGCTGTGAATCAGCTCAATTATAATCATTGTGAATGTGTTCTGATTCTCGGATGGATCGTCTCAAGGCTGGCGGTCATTGGCGGATTGCGCTCTGCAAGATCATGAAAAATCTATGTTTTCATATGCAGCCTGCGCGTAATTTCATCATCTTGCCTAGTTTGTTGTCGTTGTCTTTGCGGAATCGAGCTGCAGAATTTTTGAAACGAATGCATCAATCATACTGATGCATCCTATGCGGGAATCGCTAAATTAACTCTCTAGCAAGAGTAAGAATTGACATGGCATTGCTTTCCGCTCCAGAGTGCGCGCCGGGGAAACTGT
The DNA here is from genome assembly GCF_011046895.1 of Rhizobium rhizoryzae. Taxonomy (NCBI): domain Bacteria; kingdom Pseudomonadati; phylum Pseudomonadota; class Alphaproteobacteria; order Hyphomicrobiales; family Rhizobiaceae; genus Affinirhizobium; species Affinirhizobium rhizoryzae. Next base: position 1,925,969 of record NZ_CP049250.1, read on the forward strand.
TACCTGCGCAAGGAAAGTGGGGCTTGCGAAGGTTTTTTATTCGACCCGCTAAATAAAACTGGGAGTACAAGAATGAAGAAGTCTCTTCTTTCGGCAGTCGCGCTGACTGCAGTTGTCGCCTTCGGCGGCTCTGCGTGGGCCGACATTTTGGTGGGCGTTGGCGGTCCGCTGACAGGCCCGAATGCTGCCTTTGGCGCGCAGTTGCAGAAGGGCGCTGAACAGGCTGCGGCAGACATCAACGCTGCTGGCGGCATCAACGGCGAGAAGATCAAGATCGTTCTCGGTGATGACGTGTCCGACCCGAAGCAGGGCGTTTCGGTTGCCAACAAGTTCGTGGCCGATGGCGTGAAGTTCGTGGTGGGTCACTTCAATTCGGCGGTTTCCATTCCGACGGCTGAAGTCTATGCCGAAAACGGCATCCTGCAGGTAACGCCTGCCTCCACCAACCCGAAGTTCACCGAGCGCGGCCTGTGGAACACCTTCCGCACCTGCGGCCGTGACGACCAGCAGGGCGAAGTGGCTGGCAAGTACATTGCCGAGAAGTTCAAGAGCGCGAAGGTCGCGGTCGTTCACGACAAGACGACCTATGGTCAGGGTCTTGCCGACGAGACCAAGAAGGCCATGAACAAGCTGGGCGTGAAGGAAGCCATCTACGAAGGCATCACGGTTGGCGACAAGGACTTCTCTGCACTCGTCTCGAAGATGAAGGCAGCGGGCGTTGGCGTCGTTTACTACGGTGGTCTGCACACCGAAGCTGGTCTCCTGATGCGCCAGATGGCGGACCAGGGCCTGAAGGCTCCTCTGATGTCGGGCGATGGCATCACCTCGAACGAGCTTGCCTCGATTGCAGGTGACGCAGTCAACGGCACGCTGATGACGTTCCCGCCGGATCCGCGCACGAACCCGAATGCAAAGGACCTCGTCGAGAAGTTCCGCAAGGCTGGCTTCGAGCCGGAAGCCTACACGCTGTATTCCTATGCAGCACTTCAGATCATCGCCGACGCTGCCAAGGCTGCGAAGACGAACGATCCGCAGAAGGTTGCCGAGACAATGAAGTCGAAGGGCCCGTTCAAGACGGTGATCGGCGATATCGGTTTCGACAAGAAGGGTGACATCACGCGTCCTGACTATGTCATGTACGAGTGGAAGAAGGGCCCGGACGGCAAGTATTCCTACTTCCAGATGTAAGACATCATCGGCGGTTCATCCGTCCATGGGAAAGGGTCGGCATGCGCCGGCCCTTTTTTGTTGTGTAAATGTTGGCTAAGGCTGCAAAAGCTTGAAAGTTGTTGGCACTTTGCGCAAGATTTGTCGGAGACGAGCGTGTCGCGATCTTTCGGATTTGCTCCTGATGCTTTCTCTCTTTATTTTATCGCATGTCGTTGTCGCAAAACCGCTGCACACTTTTGCGCGGCATGCTTTAACGGATGAAGGGTCTTATCATGCGTTTCAGGCTTGCCGCTTTTGTTTTGCTGGTTGTCTTGGCCGGGTGCTCGCAGGTGACGGAAAAGGCCGAGGGCATGGCCAACCGGTCTTTCACCAGCTATGCGCTCGGAAAACCCTATGCTCAGGTTGCCAGCCTCGGAACTTCGCCGATGGACAGGCTGGCCGGAGACGACCGCGCGACCTTTGGCCCGATGATCGGCGCCACACCGCTTTCAAATGGCCAGATGATCTATCGCCACATTGCCTCTGCAGCACGGACCGAGCGCGGGGCAGACTTTGGCGGTCTGGTCTCCAGCTCTTCCGTCACGAGCAACAACCGCCTGTCGTATTTTCTCGTTGGACAAGACGGAATCGTGAAAGATTGGGCCACAGGGTCCGTGCCCGGCGATGCGACCAGTTGCATGCGCTATATCGGCGGTATCATCCAGCAATGCGCGGACATGGCCCAGCAGCAAACCTCGCTTGCCATTTACGATTCCAAGGTGCTGACGAAAGACAATCAACCGATATCCGTCTGGGGCCAGCCGGCGAATGTAGCGGCAAATCAACAGGCTGGCGGTCCGACTGCCTCGCAGCCACGAGCACCTACGCGAGCACCCAGGGGCTGATCGGATCGCTGATCCGGTCTGGCCGTGCGGTCATCGTAGCAGCGATCACATTTCATGCAGCACATTGGCGGCCTTGACGGCTGCCGATGCGCGATTCTCAACACCCAGCTTTACGTAGATCTGTTCCAGGTGCTTGTTGACGGTGCGGGCGGAGAGGCCGAGAATATCGCCAATGTCCTTGTTGGACTTTCCCTTGGCAATCCAGAGCAGCACTTCCGCTTCGCGCTGGGTCACGGGGAAGTGCTGGCGCAGAACGTCATCTTCGGCGCGGTTGCTGAGTGCACTCACACGAATGAGATACTCGTCCGGGCCGATGGCGCCGAGGAACGAAAACTGCAGGGTGGTCGCGGCTTGCGCATCGACGGCGAAGGTCACCTCGCGTGGAAAGCCCGGTCTGTCGCGATCGGTCATCCAGGTCGAGATTTTCCGTGTAGCCTGGTCCAGACCGTCATCCTGACCGAAGGCTGTATTGATGAGCCGCGTCGCTTGTGGTGTCGACCAATGCAGAGCGCCGTTGCCGCGCACTGCCAGAAGATGGCGACCTGCCGCATCCAGCGCCACGCGCGCACTCTGGGCTGAGCGGGCATTGGACAAATGAACGCGGATGCGGGCGCGCAGTTCATCGATGTTGATGGGTTTGGTGAGGTAATCGACACCGCCGCTTTCCAGCGCGTTGACCACATGCTCGGTCTCGGTCAGCCCTGTCATGAAGATGACCGGCACCTGTGAAAAGGCGGGATTGGCCTTCAGCCTGCGGCAGGTTTCGAACCCATCCATGCCGGGCATCACGGCATCGAGCAGAATGAGATCCGGGGTGATGCGGTCGACAATGCTGATGGCGAATTGGCCAGACGTTGCAATCAGCACCGAGAAGCCTGACTGTTCGAGTGCTTCCGTCAGAAAGCCGAGCGCATCCGGACTGTCATCCACCAGAAGAACAATTTCTCTGGGTGCGGCGTTTTCAGCCATCCTGCGGCATCCTTTCCTCGCGGAACTGTCTCAGGAACGTCATCAGTCCGGCCATATCGAAACTTTGAATATAGTGCCGGGCCGCTTCCGTAAAGGCGCGGTGCTCGGGTGAGGCTGCGAGATCGCCAAGCTTCGTTTCAAGCCCCCGAATATAGCCTATTTCCGCCAGTTGGATGAGGTCGTCTATATGGCTTGCGCCTGGGCTTTTAACCGGGGCGGGGCCTTCCCGTTCCTGTAGCGCTTCGCCCTCATAGATCCAGGTCAGGCCAAGATGCTGGGCCAGCTTGTCGGAAAGCTGGCGGATATCCACCGGCTTTGAGATGGCGTCACTGTGGCCATCCCCCTTGCGGATGCTGGAGGCGCCATCGCCGATATTGGCCGAGAGCATGATGATCGGCGCGGTCTGACCGTCCTCGCGCAGGCGTTCCACCAGTTGCCAGCCGTTCATGCCCGGCATGAGGATGTCCACCAGGAAGAGGTCGGGTTTCGCAGCCGCAATCAGGGTCAGGCATTCGGGTGCGCCACCGGCGGTCAGGACCACGAAATCGAGCGGCTTCAGCACTTCTCGCATCAGGTCGCGATGATCCTCATTGTCATCGACCACCACGACGGTGCGGCGCGGACCCGTGTAGCCGATGATCTTCTTCTCCGGTGCGGGCATGATTGTCGGGCGGTTGACCGCCGAGAGCAGAAGGCGGACCCGGAAACTGGAGCCGACATCCTTTTCGCTGGTAACGGAAATCTCGCCGCCCATGGTGTTGGTGAGAAGCCGGGTAATGGTGAGGCCGAGACCAAGCCCCGGCATTGGCCGGATACTTTCTGCCTCACCGCGCTGGAAGGGTTCGTAGATGCGGGCGAGATCCTTTTCCGCGATGCCGCGGCCGGTATCCTCGACAGTGAAGGTGGCAACCTGGCTGCGATAGGTGATGTTGAAACGCACCGTTCCACGATCGGTGAACTTTATGGCGTTCGAGAGCAGGTTTACCAGAATCTGGCGCAGGCGCTTTTCGTCGGTGCGCACATAGGTGGGCAGGGCCGGGGTGCGGTCGTGCTCGAAGTTCAGGCCCTTCGCCTGCGCCTGCGGGCGGAACATGTCGACGATCTGATCGAGAAAATCCTGGATATTGATTTCGTTGGAATAGACCTGCAGCCGGCCCGCTTCGATCTTCGATATATCGAGCAGTCCGTCGATCAGGCCGGAGAGGTGATCGGCGGAGCGGCGGATGACCTTGATTGCGGACTGGCGCGGTGCGGGAATGGTCTCGTCCCGTTCGAGAAGCTGTGCGTAGCCCAATACGGCGTTGAGCGGCGTGCGAAGCTCGTGACTGAGGCCCACGACGTAGCGGCTCTTGGCGCGGTTGGCGGCCTCTGCCACTTCCTTTGCCTGCTGGAGCGCGGCATCCGTCTTGCGGTGGGCCGCGATTTCCTTGAGCAGCAGCGTATTCTGTCGCGAGCTTTCCTCCTCCGCCACGACGCGGCTGTCATGGGCCAGAACATAGAACCAGGAGACGATGCCGGCGATGATAGCGAAGACGAAGAAGACGATCAGCGTGGTGCCGTAGATCACTTCGGCATTGGCAGGTGTTGCCTCGCCCACCTGATAGGCGATCATGAAGAGAATGGCACCCATGGCCGAGATCGACAGGATGGAGGTGAGTGCGTAGCGCCCCAGACGCGTCATCAGTCGTTCGACGATACGGTCCGACAACATGGTGCGCGCCACGCTGCCGATCTGCGCTTTCATCTGGGCTTTCGGCTTGCACATGTCGTGACATCGGCTGTCCAGTGAGCAACAGAGCGAGCAGATGGGGGCCGCATAGGCAGGACACCAGGCCATGTCCTCAGGCTCGAAGGGATGTTCGCAGATCGAGCAGGTGATGGAGGTCGCGTTTTTCCAGGCGTGGCGAGGCTTTCGCGCGAGATAGTAGCGACCTTTCGTACCCCAGGCGATCAGGGGCGAGAGAAGGAAGGCCGAGAGCGTGAGGTAGGTGGAGAGGGAGGCCGCAATGTTTCCGAACAGGCCGAAATGGGCGGCAAGGGCGATGCCAGCCGAACCGAGCATGGCGCCGAGCCCGACCGGGTTCAGATCGTAAAGATGGGCGCGCTTGAATTCGATACCCGGCGGAGACAGGCCGAGCGGCTTGTTGATGGCCAGATCAGCAGAGATGGTGCAGAGCCATGACATGGCGATGATGGAGAAGATGCCGAGCGTCGCCTCCAGCAGCCGGTAGATGCCGAGTTCCATCAGCAGCAGCGCGATGGCGACGTTGAACACCAGCCAGACGACTCGGCCCGGGTGGCTGTGGGTGAGGCGGGAGAAGAAATTGGACCAGGCCAGAGAGCCAGCATAGGCGTTCATAACGTTGATCTTCAACTGCGACACCACGACGAAAGCGGCCATCAGGAGAAGGGCGGCTGTCTCGTTCGGGATCATGTAGCCGAAGGCCGCAAGATACATATGGGCCGGATCGGCGGCCTCGTGTGCGGGAACCGCGGTCGACAGGGTCAGAACCGCCAGAAAGCTTCCCGCCAGAAGCTTTGGTACACCAAGGACCACCCAGCCCGGACCGGCCAGAAACACGGCCAGCCGATGGCGCCATTTCTTCTGTCCCTCTGCGGGCAGAAAGCGCAGGAAATCCACCTGTTCGCCAATCTGGGGCATGAGTGCAAGGATGACGGCGGAGGCTGCGCCGAATTCCAGAAGATCGAAGGGGGCGGGTCCGCCAAAGCCGGTATTCGAATGGCCGATGCCCGCAAAGGCCCGCCACAGCTCGATCTTCTCCCAATCCATGAAGGCGATGAAAACAAAAGGCAGGACGTTCAGCACAATCCAGAAGGGTTGGGTCGCCAGCTGGAAGCGCGAGATGAGTTGCACGCCATAAATGACGAGGGGGATGACGACGACCGAACTGATGATATAGCCGAGCCAGAGCGGAATGCCGAAGGCAAGGTTAAGCGCCCCCGTCATGATGGATGCCTCGATGGCAAACAGCATGAAGGTGAAACTCGCATAGATCAGCGAGGTGATGGTCGAGCCGATATAGCCGAAGCTTGCGCCGCGCGTCAAAAGGTCGATATCGACGCCATGGCGAATGGCGTAGCGGCTGATTGGCAGACCAACCGCGAGCATGAGCACCGCAGCCACCAGAATCGCAAAAAAGGCATTCGTTGTGCCGTAGGAGAGCGTGATGGCTCCCCCGATTGCTTCCAGCGCAAGAAATGAAATGGCGCCTATCGCCGTTTGCGAAATCCGGCTGGATGAAAACCGACGCGCGCTCTTGGCGGTGAAACGCAGGGCATAATCTTCCAGCGTCTGGTTCGCGACCCAACGGTTGTAATCTCGGCGGATGGGGATAATGCGTTGCCGCGCTGCCATTCAGGAATGCCGTCTGTTTGTGCATGTTTAGATTTTGGGCACTCTCGGATTTTCAGCAGGATTTTGCAAGATGAACCTGCGGGATGCAGTTGCATGCACTCCATGGATTGACGGCTTGTCCGATATGTCAGGCAGGCCAGCTCATACTATCTTCACCAGGTCTCGATGCGGAATATACTTTAATGTATTTTGAATTAATAACATATAATTCATAAATAGTTCGCATCCTTGCAAGATTACTGTCGTTTAACGTGACTATGCCTCCAGCAACTGACGCTTGAGGTTGATATGACGGTTCGATCCAATCCCCCACGTTCATCCAGTGCGACGTCGACTTTGGCGACAGTTGGATCTGACAAGGCGGAAACGAAGGGTGAAGTATCATCCACGCCGCGTCGTCCCGCAGGGCAAGCCTCAACCGCACGTCCTCAAGGTAAAGCTCGGCAGATCGCCCCGCAGAGGCTAATGACGGCGACTGCGGCCGGTGCAAGCAGCAATTCGACCGCTGCTTCATCGTCGAGTCCGCACTCGGCAGACAGTCGCTACGTTTCGCTGCCAAAATCCTGGAAGGGTCCCGAGGGGCCTGGCGTGAAGCGGGGACCACCGAGCAATGATGACATCGTGCGCGGCGTCATGAACCGAAATCGGGAATATTCGCATTATGCCGGATCTGTTCCGGATGCCTCGCCCTATGTCGCCCAGGTGCAGTTGCCGCCCATCACGGAAGCAGACAAAGGCTATGCGATGGTGGCACAGTCCATGACCGCGACGCCCGGATACGCCGAAGCCGAGAAAGGCCTCAACGACAAACAGTTCGAGCTGATCAAGGAAGGCGTGAAGGACGTCGATCGCAGTTTCATCACGCCAGAGACCTTCAAGAATCTCGACAAGCTGACGGATGACCAGAAGGCGGCCTATATGGTCGATCTCATAGAGGGAAGGCAGCACCTGACTGCCTATCTGAACCAGTATGGCGACAGTGTTCCGAAAGGCGATGAAGCGGATGCGGACCTCAAGGCGCGGCTTGACATCGTATTGAACGATCCCGGCGTTCTGGCCGCCGCAGACAGCGCATTTTCCCGCGGCGCGCAGGCGTTTCTTCAGAAACCCGAAAATGACATGTTGCTGAGCAAGTTCACGGATGCCTATTTCGCCGACATTGCGGGTGGCAAGGCGATTGATCGTGCCTTGGCCAGCGGCAAGACGATTGAAGAAGCCTTTGCGGCCTATAGCAGCGAAGCGTCGTTCCTGACGAAAATTCTACCGCCAGACGTTCGGGACAAATATGCGGGCGCAGCCAGCCTGACGTTGTCGCAACTGACGCAGAAATACATGGTTGGCGATGGCACGGGCGGCGATCTCAGCATGTTCAATGTCGATGCCAACGGGAATTCCGATACGCTGACGCCCGCTGCGGAGGCCATGGCGCTGCAATTCATGGCGCAGACCTTGAACGACAAGAATGTCAGCCAGCTGTCCATCAAACTCAACTACGCTCAGGACATCGCCCGGAATGTGAATGGCGTCATTACCCTGCTACGAACCGGTATGAAGATGGACGATGCGCTGGCGTCAGTCATGAAGTCCGTCAACGCCAAACCTGCGCCATTGGGCATTCCCAATGACATCTACAAGGCGGGTCTCATGCATGGCGTGCAGACCCTCACTCTTGCAAGTGTTCTGACCGCGCGTGCTATTGGCAATGGCCCGAAGCCCAAGCCCCACGATATCGCGGCTGCTGTTGCAAACGGTGTGCAGATCATTGGCATGACCACGGAAGGGCTTGCAAAAAATCTCGATAGCAGGGGCAAGGCCTTCAGCATGTTCGGTACGGGCACCGGTACCTGGGGAGCATCCATTTCGAAATTCATTGATCCGAAGACGCTGGAAGCCGGTGGAAAGATCATCGGCGGGGTGGGCAGCTTTGCCATGGCTGGACTTGCCTTCTTCAGCGCGCATCGTGCTTTGAAAAGCGGAGAAAAGCCGGAAGCGGCCTTCCAGATCATCAGCGGAGCCGCCATGCTGACCAGTGGCACCGTAGGTATGGCTGAAGTTGCGCTGCAATTCAGCAGCATTGTACCAAGAATAACGGCACCTTTCGCAGCCTCAATTCCCAACTACACGAACATCGTGACGAATGGTCTCAAATACGGTCTCTCAATGGTTGGTCGCGTTGCCGGGACCGTGGGTGCTCTGGCCGGTCTCGTGCTTGGTCTTCTCGAGATGGCGAAGGGCGTGAAAGTTCTTGGCAAGCTGGAAGGGCAGGTCAATGATCGCCTTCGGCCGCTGATCGGCAAGGAAGTCAGCTTCATGTTCCGACCCAGTCTGTAAGGCTTCCTTGATCGACGACGCATTGCGTCGCTGGCGCGAGCTTCCCCATTTCACCCCCTCGCATACGTCATTTTACGTATGTGGTTTTGCAGTGCAGCGACCCATAGTCCGGTCAGCAACGGTTAACAGGCTTTAACCGGCTGTCGCACTCAAAACAAAAAAGAGGGGTTCTGCCATGACATTGAAAGCCAAGCTGGGCGGCGCGCTCATCGCCGCCATCATGTCCACCACCGCATTCCACGGCGCATTTGCTGCCGAAGATACGATCAAGATCGGCGTTCTCCACTCGCTCTCCGGCACGATGGCGATTTCGGAAACCACGCTGAAAGACGCCATGCTGATGCTCGTCGAAGAGCAGAACAAGAAGGGCGGCGTTCTGGGCAAGAAGCTCGAAGCCGTCGTTGTCGATCCGGCTTCCGACTGGCCGCTGTTTGCCGAAAAGGCTCGCCAACTGATCTCCAAGGATAAGGTCGCTGCCGTCTTCGGTTGCTGGACCTCGTCTTCGCGCAAGTCCGTTCTGCCGGTCTTCGAAGAGCTGAACTCCATTCTCTTCTACCCCGTCCAGTACGAGGGTGAAGAATCCTCGCGCAATATCTTTTACACCGGTGCCGCTCCGAACCAGCAGGCCATTCCGGCTGTCGACTACCTGATGAAGAACGAAGGCGTTCAGCGCTGGGTTCTGGAAGGCACGGACTACGTTTATCCGCAGACCACGAACAAGATCCTGAAAGCCTACCTGATGTCGAAGGGCGTCAAGGAAGCCGATATCATGGTCAACTACACGCCATTCGGCTTCTCCGACTGGCAGACGGAAGTCTCCAAGATCAAGGCCTTCGGCTCTGCAGGCAAGAAGACGGCTGTTGTTTCCACCATCAATGGCGATGCAAACGTGCCGTTCTACAAGGAACTGGCAAACCAGGGCATCAAGGCTGAAGACATTCCGGTCGTGGCCTTCTCCGTCGGTGAAGAAGAGCTGGCCGGGATCGATACCAAGCCACTCGTCGGCCACCTCGCTGCCTGGAACTACTTCCAGTCTGTCGACGCTCCGGTCAATGCCGAGTTCATCAAGACATGGCACGCTTTCACCAAGAACGAGAAGCGCGTGACGAACGACCCGATGGAAGCTGCCTATATCGGCTTCAACGCCTGGGTTAAGGCTGTCGAGGCTGCCGGCACGACCGAAACCGACAAGGTTCTGGATAGCATCATCGGCGTTTCCGTGCCGAACCTGTCTGGCGGTACTTCTACTGTCATGCCGAACCACCACATCACCAAGCCGGTTCTGATCGGTGAAATCCAGGCGAATGGCCAGTTCGAAATCGTGCAGCAGACGCCATCCGTCGTCGGTGACGAATGGTCGGATTACCTGCCGGACTCCAAGGACCTGATCTCCGATTGGCGCAAGCCGATGTCCTGCGGCAACTTCAACGTTGCCACCGGCAAGTGCGGCGGCAAGGGCAGCTAAGGCCTAGCTATCAGGGGCAAGAGCCCTTCCCTCCCCTCCCCACATAGGGGAGGGCTTCGCTCTCGCAAGTTACATTTACCGGATCACGCTTACCCCCCTCTGTCCTGCCGGACATCTCCCCCTCAAGGGGGGAGATTGGCAAGAAGCTAACCTTCGCCTTCTTTCAATGTTGTTGGCTGCCACAATCGGTTTGCTAACGAGGACCAAAGCGAAAAGCCGCGAGTCGATCTTCCCCCTTGAGGGGGAGATGCCCGGCAGGGCAGAGGGGGGTAAGTCACAAGGGGCGACAATTATGCTTCGACTTTTCCTATCGACCCTATTCCTGATCGTTTCGCTTGCCGCGTCATCCTTCGCGCAATCCGGCGCTGACCCCAAGGCCCTGTTCAATGCACTGGGCAAGGCGGATTTCAAGCAGGCGGAAGAGCTGATCGGCCAGCTGGCTGCGACCGGCGATCCGCGCATCGTGCCGGCCCTGGAAGCCTTTGCCGAAGGCGAGCTTTACGCCCGCAAATCCGATAGCGCCGTATTCATCACCAAAGCAGCCGGGACCAATGTCGCCCTGATCGATCCAGTCACGGGTGCTGCCGCCGGTGAGGTGCCGAAGGCGCAGCTGAGCAAGCTGAAGATCAACAACAACCTGCGCCGCGTCATTCGCTCGGCACTTGGCGGTCTGACACTGCTGAGCCCCGACAAGGCAGTGCGTATGGCAGCCGCCGATGCGGTTCTGAAGTCTCCCAGCGCGGAAAATCTTGAGCTGGTCGAGGCAGCACTTGCCAAGGAAACCGATGCGGCCGTCAAGGTGCGCATGGAAGAGGCGCGTGCGGCCTCCGTGCTGATTTCCGACCGCGCAATCGACCAGAAGAAGCAGGCGATCGATACGATTGCCAATCTCGGTGGGCGCGATGGCATCAGCATCCTGATGTCGGTTTCGTCTTCGATCGATCCCGCCCTGAAGGGTGATCTCGACAAGGCGATCACCAAGATCGAAAATTCGCTGAAGCTTTGGGAAGTCGCCCAGAATGTCTGGTACGGCATGTCGCTCGGCTCCGTGCTGCTGCTCGCGGCCATCGGGTTGGCCATCACCTTTGGCGTCATGGGCATCATCAACATGGCGCATGGCGAAATGGTCATGCTGGGCGCCTATTCCACCTTCATGGTGCAGGAATTGATCCGCACCCACGCGCCGCATCTGTTCGACTGGTCGCTGGCCATTGCTCTGCCGGTCGCTTTCCTTGTGACAGCTGGTGTCGGTCTCGTCATCGAGCGTGGTGTCATCCGCTTTCTCTACGGGCGTCCGCTGGAAACCCTGCTGGCGACCTGGGGCGTATCGCTGATCCTCCAGCAGTTGGTACGCTCCATCTTTGGCCCGACGAACCAGGAAGTCGGCAATCCGTCCTGGATGTCCGGTGCCTTCGCGCTGGGTGGCCTGCAGATCACCTGGAACCGCATGTGGATCGTCGCCTTCTCCCTCTCGATCTTCATCGGCCTGCTGATCGTGATGAAGCGCTCCGCCTTCGGTCTCCAGATGCGGGCCGTGACCCAGAACCGCCGCATGGCCTCTTCCATGGGTATTCGCACACCCTGGGTCGATGCCTTCACCTTCGCGCTCGGCTCAGGGATCGCGGGCATTGCTGGCGTGGCGCTTTCCCAGATCGACAACGTTTCGCCCAATCTCGGCCAGTCCTACATCATCGATAGCTTCATGGTCGTGGTGTTCGGCGGCGTGGGCAATCTCTGGGGCACGCTGGTTGGCGCGCTGTCGCTCGGCATCCTCAACAAGTTCCTCGAGCCGTGGACCGGTGCCGTGCTTGGCAAGATCCTCGTGCTTGTTCTCATCATCCTCTTCATCCAGAAGAGACCGCGCGGCCTGTTCGCGCTCAAGGGAAGGGCGGTGGAAGCATGATTTCCAGCTTTATCCTGCGTGCTCTGGAAGGCCGCATCGTCGTCACCGTTTCCATCATTCTTGCCGTGGCCCTTCTGGTGCCAGCCAGCAATCTGCTTCTTTCGCCCGACAATGCATTGCATATCCCAACCTATGTGATGTCGCTGATGGGCAAGTATCTCTGCTATGCGCTTCTGGCGCTGGCACTGGATCTCGTCTGGGGCTATTGCGGCATTCTGTCCTTGGGCCACGGCGCTTTCTTCGCCCTCGGCGGCTATGCCATGGGCATGTATCTGATGCGCCAGATCGGTAGCCGTGGCGTCTATGGCGATCCCGTCCTGCCCGATTTCATGGTGTTTCTGAACTGGAAGCAGTTGCCGTGGTTCTGGCATGGCTTCGACATGTTCTGGTTTGCTTGTGCGATGGTGCTGGTGGTGCCAGGGTTGCTCGCCTTCGTCTTCGGCTGGTTCGCCTTCCGCTCCCGCGTCAACGGCGTCTATCTGTCCATCATTACCCAGGCCATGACCTATGCGCTGATGCTCGCCTTCTTCCGCAATGACATGGGCTTTGGCGGCAATAACGGTCTGACGGATTACAAGGATATCCTCGGATTCTCAGTTCAGGCGGATGGAACCCGCGCCGTACTGTTCGCGCTGTCGGCCATCATGCTCTCGCTCTGCCTCGTGCTGGCCTCGGCCATTACCCGCTCGAAGTTCGGCAAGGTGCTGGTGGGTGTGCGTGATGCGGAAAGCCGCGTTCGCTTCCTGGGTTTCCGGGTGGAGAACATCAAGCTCTTCACCTTCGTCACCTCGGCCATGATGGCGGGTATTGCGGGCGCCCTTTTCGTGCCGCAGGTCGGCATCATCAATCCGGGCGAATTCGCACCGGCCAATTCCATCGAAGTCGTGGTCTGGACAGCGGTTGGCGGTCGCGGAACTCTCATCGGTCCGATCATCGGTGCGGTGCTGGTCAATGGCGGCAAGAGCTTCTTCACCGGCGCCTTTCCTGAATTCTGGCTCTATGCGCTGGGCGCACTCTTCATCTTCGTCACGCTGTTCATGCCCAAGGGAATTGTCGGGACCGTTCAGGCAGCACTTGCCAATCGCAAGGCGGTGAAGGCTGCGGCGCGTGCCCAGGCCCAGAATGACGATACGCCTTCAACACAGATCCAGGCCGCGGAGTAAGACCCATGGAAATCAAGGACTCCAAGCCGAAGTCGCTGCTCTATCTCGATGGTGTTTCCGTATCCTTCGATGGATTCCGGGCGCTGAATTCACTTTCCTTCGTAGTCGAGCCGGGTGAGCTTCGCGCCATCATCGGCCCGAACGGCGCGGGCAAGACAACGATGATGGACATCATCACAGGCAAGACCCGGCCTGACAGCGGCACTGTTCTGTTCGAGGAAAAGGTGGATCTCACCAAGCGAGACGAGGCCGATATTGCCCAGCTCGGCATTGGTCGGAAGTTCCAGAAGCCAACGGTGTTTGAGAGCCATACCGTGTGGGACAATCTGGAACTGGCGCTCAACCGCAAGCGCGGCGTCTTTTCGACCCTGTTCTATCGCCTCTCGGGCGAGGACCGTGATCGCATCGAGGAAATTCTCGGCACCATCCGGCTGACGCATCGGCGCGACGAGCTAGCGGCCAACCTTTCCCACGGCCAAAAGCAGTGGCTGGAGATTGGCATGCTGCTGGCGCAGGAGCCGAAGCTTCTGCTGGTGGATGAGCCGGTGGCGGGCATGACTGATGCGGAAACCGCCGAAACAGCCATTCTGCTGCGTGAGATTGCCAAGAGCCGTTCGGTGGTGGTGGTGGAGCACGACATGGGCTTCATCCGGGATCTCGGCGTCAAGGTGACCTGCCTTGCCGAAGGCTCCGTGCTGGCTGAAGGGTCGATCGATTTCGTGTCGAACGATCCGAAGGTCATTGAAAACTATCTGGGGCGGTGATCACCATGCTGACAGTCAACAACGTCAATCTTCACTACGGCGCGGCGCAGGCACTGCGTGGCGTTTCCATCGAAGCGCCCATGGGTAAGATAACCTGCGTGCTGGGGCGAAACGGTGTGGGCAAGAGCTCGCTTTTGCGCGCCATCACCGGCCAGCATGCGGTGAGCGCAGGTACGATTTCCTTCAATGGCGAAAGCCTGAACGGCCTAGCCCCCTTCCGCCGCGCCAAACAGGGCATCGGCTATGTGCCGCAGGGGCGGGAGATCTTTCCGCTTCTGACGGTACAGGAGAATCTGGAAACGGGCTTTGCGCCGCTGGCGCGCAAAGATCGCAATATCCCGGACGACATCTTCAGCCTGTTTCCCGTGCTGAACTCAATGCTGTCACGTCGCGGCGGCGATCTGTCCGGCGGGCAGCAGCAACAACTGGCGATCGGTCGCGCCATGGTCACAAGACCGAAAGTGCTGGTTCTGGACGAGCCGACGGAGGGAATTCAACCTTCGATCATCAAGGATATCGGCCGTGCAATCCGATATTTGCGAGATTCCACAGGTATGGCCATTCTTCTGGTCGAACAGTATCTCGACTTCTGCCGGGAACTGGCGGATCATGTCTACATCATGGATCGGGGTGAAATCGTTCATGAAGGTGCCGCAGAAACGCTCGACACACCGGAGGCCAGACGGCATCTCACAGTGTGATAGATGCTCATATTTTGCATGGCTGCCGGTCATGGAGAGGGTTTAATAGTATCTTCTAATATGTTAGTCAGAGCGCGGTTTTCATCCAACGCATATCCCCTTTCCACGCACTCTCCTTTACGAGGCGCTTGATGGCATTTGGAATTCGCTCTGGTTCAATCCTCCGCGCTCTTGGCTGCATGACCGCAGCGGGCGCCTTTTTCTTAGGGCCAGGCATGGCCGCTCAGGCGGCTGGCTGTGGTACGCCGGTTGAACCGGGCTATCATGATGTATCGGTCGATGTCGGCGGCACTCAGCGCTCCGGCGTCGTGTTTGTTCCCGACAGTTACACGGGCCAGGACAAGGTTTCCGTCGTTTTCGATTTTCACGGCAGCAACAGCAATCCGCGGGGGCAGATGCTGCGCAGTTCCTGGGACAAGGTTGCGGCGAAGAACGGCTTCCTGGTGTTTGCGCCGCAGGGCAGTCTGTCGGGAAACATGCCGAATACCCATGCGTGGAATGTGCCGGGCGTGACTTTTCGCGAAGGCGGGTTGGATGAGGTGGCCTTCATCAAGGCTGCTGTCGAAAAGGTGAAGCAGAGCTATTGCGTCGATCCGGCGCAGATTTTCGCGTCTGGCTATTCTGGTGGCGGTCGCATGTTGTCGGCCTATCTCTGCTCGGGGGCGAATGATTTTGCCGGTGCCGGTTTCGTCAATTCGCTGCGCGTCGGCCTGCCGGTCGAAAATCGAGAGGGCAAATGGGCAGCGGATCCTTCCACCTGCCAGCCCGCCAAGCCGATTTCGATCATGGCGTTTGCCGGGATCAAGGATGAGCAGAACCCCTATGCCGGGGGCGGCAAGCCCTATTGGCAATACAGTTTCAAGACCGCGCTCCAGCGCTGGATGGAACTGGACGGCTGCAAGGCCAATGCCAAGCCGGATACGATCGAGGGGGTGACCTACAGCCTCTACGATACCTGCCAGAACGGGGCGCGCATCGCGACCTATGAATTCGAAAACGGCAGCCATGACTGGCCGAAGCCAAATGCGAAGGCGAACGTCATCGCTGCTGCCAGCGAGGGACAGGCGGCAGGTGTCGTGAAGGTCTCGGCAGTGAAGAAGCCGAGTTTCGATCCGAATGTCGATCCGGCCTATCGCATGTGGGATTTCTTCCGCAAGGCCGACAGTACGGATGTCGTGGCCACGGCACGGCCATCCTCCGCCAAGGCAAAGGTCCAGGCGGTCGGTTGTGCGGGCGACGAGGCATCCACGATGAATACCGAGGGGATGACGTGCAGCAACAGCCAGCCGAACGACCAGCCGCGCCGCAGCGGGCTCGGGGCAAAGGGCGCCTTGTAACCAAGCAGTTGGCGGGCCGAACACGGCTCGCCGAACTCTATCAGGAAGGCTGCGGGAAGATCCGCCTGCCGGACACGTTCGATTCCTCCCTCGAAGCCATTCTCATCAACAGTTCCGGCGGTTTGACCGGCGGCGACCGGCTGGAATGGTCGCTGCGCGCCGGTCCCGGCACGGATGTGACCGTGACCACGCAGGCGAACGAGAAGATCTATAAAGCCTCCGCCGATACGGCGCTTCTGAAGAGCGAGATCGAGGCAGGCGAAGGCAGCCGCGTGGCGTGGCTGCCGCAGGAAAGCATTCTCTTCGATCGCGCCTCGCTGACCCGTGAACTGCATGTGGATCTGGCCGAGACAGCTGAATTTCTGGCTGTGGAGGCAGTCATTCTCGGCCGAACCGCCATGGGCGAGAGCGCGGAAAACGGTTTCTTTCGGGATCGCTGGCGCGTGCGCCGTGCGGGTCGTCTCATCCATGCGGAGGAAGTGCGGATGGAGGGGCAGATCGCCCGTCTGGGAGAGCAGCCTTCGGTGCTTTCCGGCAAGGTGGCTTTTGCTACCGTTTTCTATTCCGGGCCGCAATGCGAGGCGTTTCTGCCGCGTCTTCAACCTCTGCTGCAGGATGGATATGCTGGCGCAAGCCTCTGGAAAGACAAGCTGATTATCCGCGCTGCAGCATCACACGGTTTTGCGCTGCGAAAAATTCTGGTTCCGGTGATTTCGCTCTTGCGAAAAGACGCAAACGTGCCGAAAGTCTGGAACATCTGAGAGACAATAATCGGGGAACCCATGAACCTCAGCCCAAGAGAAAAAGACAAGCTTCTGATATCCATGGCCGCCATGGTGGCCCGCCGCAGGCTGGAACGCGGCGTGAAGCTGAACTACCCGGAAGCCATTGCCCTGATTACCGATTTCGTGGTTGAAGGTGCCCGCGACGGCCGTGCCGTGCCCGACCTGATGGAAGCGGGCGCGCATGTCATTACCCGCGACCAGGTGATGGAGGGGATCGCGGAAATGATCCACGACGTGCAGGTGGAAGCAACCTTCCCGGACGGCACCAAGCTGGTGACCGTTCACGAACCAATCCGGTGAGGGCAAAACCATGATCCCAGGCGAAATCATTTCCGCAAGTGGCGACATCGAGCTGAACAGCGGTCAGCCGACAGTGACCATCGAAGTGTCCAATACGGGCGACCGTCCGGTGCAGGTGGGCAGCCACTATCATTTCTTCGAGACCAATGCCGGACTTTCCTTTGACCGCGACAAGGCGCGCGGCATGCGGCTGGATATTCCGGCAGGAACGGCGGTGCGTTTCGAACCGGGCCAGACGCGTGAGGTGACCCTCATTCCTCTCTCCGGCAAGCGCGAGGTTTACGGTTTCCGGCAGAAGATCATGGGCGCTTTGTGAACGCGCCATGCAGAAAGCGAAGCGTTCGATGAAACTGTTTCTTGGCCTCATGCTGTGCGGATGTGTTCTCTTGCAGGATGGGCCTTCCTCTGCGGAAGAAAAGCCGAATTTCGACTGCGAAAACAAGAATACGCAGATGGAAATGAACGCCTGCGCCCAGGAAGAATATGACGCTGCCGACAAGGCGCTGAACAATCAGTGGAAGCTGACGCGCAAGGCCATGGCCGATTGGGACAAGCAGCTTGATGCCGATCAGCGCGGCGCGGAAGCCGCTCTTCTGAAAGGGCAGCGGGCCTGGATAACCTATCGGGATGGCCAGTGCGATGCGGAAGGCTTTCAGGCGCGCGGCGGCACGCTGGAAACAATGTTCTACATCAATTGCCAGACACGCCTGACGAAGAGCCGGACGCAAGAGCTCAAAGAACTCGCCGAACCAATCGGTCAATAAAAACCAAGGGGCATGATCAGGCGCGAGGGGCGTCGTCATGTCCGTGCATGATGGAGCAAGATAGCCCATGCCTTACAAGATTTCCCGCGCTGCCTATGCCAGCATGTTCGGCCCGACCGTGGGCGACAAGGTGCGCCTTGCCGATACGGAGCTTTTCATCGAGGTGGAGAAGGATTTCACCACCTATGGCGAGGAGGTGAAGTTCGGCGGCGGCAAGGTCATCCGTGATGGCATGGGCCAGAGCCAGGTCAGCCGTGCCGAAGGTGCTGTCGACACCGTGATCACCAATGTCGTGATCGTGGATCATACCGGCATCGTCAAAGCCGATATCGGCCTCAAGGACGGCCGCATCGTTGCCATCGGCAAGGCCGGCAATCCGGATACGCAGCCGGGCGTCAATATCATCGTCGGCCCCGGCACCGAGGCGATTGCTGGCGAGGGCAAGATTATCACCGCCGGTGGCATGGATGCTCACATCCATTTCATCTGCCCACAGCAGATCGAGGAAGCCCTGATGAGCGGCCTCACCTGCATGCTGGGCGGCGGCACCGGGCCTGCCCATGGCACGCTCGCCACCACCTGTACGCCGGGTCCATGGCATATTGCCCGGATGATCGAGGCAGCCGACGCCTTCCCCATGAACCTCGCCTTCGCCGGCAAGGGCAATGCCTCTCTGCCGCGCGCGCTGGAGGAGATGGTGCTGGGCGGCGCGACCTCTCTCAAGCTGCACGAGGATTGGGGCACGACCCCCGGCGCTATCGATTGCTGCCTTTCGGTTGCCGATCAATACGATGTGCAGGTGATGATCCATACCGATACGCTGAACGAGAGCGGCTTCGTGGAAGATACGGTTGGTGCCATCAAGGGCCGCACCATCCATGCTTTCCATACGGAAGGGGCGGGCGGTGGCCATGCGCCGGATATCATCAAGATCTGCGGCGAACTGAACGTCATCCCGTCCTCGACCAATCCGACGCGGCCCTATACGGTCAACACGCTGGCCGAACACCTGGACATGCTGATGGTCTGCCATCACCTGTCGCCGTCCATTCCGGAAGACATCGCCTTTGCCGAAAGCCGTATCCGCAAGGAAACCATCGCGGCGGAAGATATTCTGCATGATATCGGTGCGTTTTCGATCATCTCGTCGGACAGTCAGGCCATGGGCCGCGTGGGAGAGGTCATCATCCGCACCTGGCAGACGGCAGACAAGATGAAGCGCCAGCGCGGCAGCCTGCCGGGCGAAACCGGTGACAACGACAATCTGCGTGTTCGCCGTTACGTGGCGAAATACACGATCAATCCGGCGATTGCGCATGGCGTGAGCCACGAAATCGGTTCCATTGAAGTGGGCAAGCGCGCCGATCTCGTGATCTGGAACCCGGCCTTCTTCGGTGTGAAGCCGGATATGGTGCTGATGGGCGGCGTGATTGCGGCGGCCCCGATGGGCGATCCGAATGCTTCGATCCCGACACCGCAGCCGGTGCATTACCGCCCCATGTTCGGCGCTTACGGCAAGGCGCGGACAAACTCATCGGTCACCTTCGTGTCCCAGGCAGCTCTGGACGATGGCCTTGCCAATCGTCTCGGCGTCGCCAAGCAGCTGGTGGCGGTGAAGAATACGCGCGGCGGCATTTCCAAGAAGTCGATGATTCTCAACGATCTGACGCCGCACATCGAGGTGGACCCGGAAACCTATGAAGTGCGGGCCGATGGCGAGCTTTTGACCTGCGAACCGGCAACGGTTCTGCCCATGGCACAGCGGTATTTCCTGTTTTGATAGTGTTCGAGCTACGTTCGTGACAGCGATTTTACCCCCCTCTGTCCTGCCGGACATCTCCCCTTGAGGGGGATGTCCGGCAGGACAGAGGGGGGTGAAGGACATCTCTCCTGTCAGTTGAGTTTTTTTGGTAAAGGCAACACCATGCAGCATGTCCATTCCTACCGTCCCGCAGGGGAAGTCAGCGATCCGCCGATCGATACGGTGACGCTTCCGCACGATCTGCGCCATTTGCGGCGCAAGCTGTTGCACCTCTCCAATGGTGACATGGTGATGCTCGACCTGAAGGAAGCCGTGCTGTTTCACGATGGCGACCGGCTGGTGCTCGATAATGGCGATACGGTAGAGGTGAAGGCGGCGGCGGAAAAGCTGTTCGAGGTGAAGGCGCGTGATACGCTTCACCTCATCGAACTCGCCTGGCACCTGGGCAACCGGCATCTTTCGGCGCAGATCGAGGAAGGTCGTATCCTGATCCTGCGCGATCATGTGATCCGTGCGATGCTGGAGGGTCTCGGTGCTGCGGTGGTGGATGTGGAAGAGCCATTCCAGCCTGCGCGCGGGGCCTATCACAGTCACGGCGGCCATTCGCATGGTCACAGCCATGGCCACTCTCATGATCACTCGCATGACCATCACCACGGGCATCATCACGACTGATGACTGCCGCGGCCAGTACACAAGCCCTGATGCGGCTGATGGCATGGCTTTCGCCCGCCTTTCCGGTGGGTGGCTTTGCCTATTCCAGCGGGTTGGAGCGGGCGGTCCATGACCGGTTTGTCACGGATGCCGCCGGACTGGAGGCCTGGCTTTCTACGTCGCTCAGACACGGCATGCTGTGGAACGATGCCGTCTTCGTGTCGCTTGCGGCGCGGTGTTGCGACACTCCGGATGCATTGAGCGAACTGGCGGAGCTGGCGCTGGCGCTGGCCGGTTCCGCAGAGCGACATATGGAAACGCTCTCGCTTGGCAAAGCCTTCCTGATGGCGGCAACGGCCTGGCCGTCGCCGGTGTTCGAACGGCTGCCGGTGGAGTGCCCGTATCCGGTCTCGGTCGGCGCCGTCGCGGGCGCGCATGGCATTTCGGCTGAACAGGCGATTGCTGCCTTCCTGCACGCTGGCCTTTCGCAAGGTGTATCCGCAGGCATTCGCTTGGGCGTCGCGGGCCAGCAGGATGGTCTTCGCATCCTGTCGGCTTTGGAGGCGTCTGCGGGTAAGGTGGCCGAGCATGCAGCGGTAGCAGAGCTGGACGATCTCGGTTCTGCCACTGTGCAGGCGGATATCGCTTCCATCCGGCATGAGGCGCAGGTGTCGCGCCTCTTCCGATCCTGACCATGTCTTGTG
This sequence comes from Rhizobium rhizoryzae, assembly GCF_011046895.1. Lineage (NCBI taxonomy): Bacteria > Pseudomonadati > Pseudomonadota > Alphaproteobacteria > Hyphomicrobiales > Rhizobiaceae > Affinirhizobium > Affinirhizobium rhizoryzae. The sequence goes on from NZ_CP049250.1 coordinate 1,947,001, forward strand.
CGGGTCGATCCGTACGTTATTCTGTTTGCAGATTTGAGGGCTCAGATCATGAAATCATCCAACGGACCTCTTCGCGTCGGCATCGGTGGACCTGTGGGGTCCGGCAAGACGGCACTGACGGAAAAGCTCTGCAAGGCCATGCGTGAGAGCTATTCGGTGGCTGTGGTCACCAATGACATCTACACGAAGGAAGATGCAGAGGCGCTGGTGCGCATGCAGGCCTTGTCCTCAGACCGGATCGTGGGTGTGGAGACCGGCGGCTGCCCGCATACCGCCATTCGCGAGGATGCAACGATCAACCTGCAGGCGATTGCCGGTTTGAACGAGCGCTTCCCGGATCTCGATGTCGTGTTCATCGAGTCAGGCGGCGACAATCTGGCCGCGACTTTCTCACCGGATCTGGCGGATATCACCATCTATGTGATCTCGACCTGCCAGGGTGAAGAGATCCCGCGAAAAGGCGGTCCGGGGATTACCCGTTCCGATTTGCTGGTCATCAACAAGAAGGATCTGGCCCCTTACGTGGGTGCCGATCTCGATGTGATGGACCGCGACGCGAACCGCATGCGCGAGGCGAAGCCCTTTGTCTTTACCGACCTGAAGCGCGGCGAGGGGGTGGATCATATCGTGCGCTTCCTTGAAACGCATGGCGGGCTGGCGGCGTGAGTGCACCTGCGTTGACGGGCCGCTTCGGCGACTATGAGATTATCCTTCTGCGTGACGGTGCGCTTCAGGCGTCGGTCCAGCAGATCATCCATCTCGATGGGCAGGCGGCTCTGGATGCTGCGCGCAAGAATATACCGGACCAAAACTTCGAGATGGTGGTGAACTGCTTCGTCTTGCGTGGGCCGGATGGCGTGACCCTTGTTGATGCCGGTTGCGGTACCGCATGGGGCGAAAGGTTTGGCAAGGCGCGGCAGGCGCTGGCAGATATCGGGATTGGCCGGGACGACGTGCGGCGTGTTCTGGTCACCCATCTGCATGGAGACCATGTGCCCGGTCTTCTGGATGAAGGGCAGCCATATTTTCCGAAGGCCGAAATCATCGTGCCGGAAAAAGATCTGGCGTTCTTTACGGACGAGGCAGCCAGGGAACGTGTGCCGGAAGCGCGCCGCAGCGGGTTCGCACTGGCGGCCTCACTGCTTGCTGCTTATGGCGACAGGCTTTCGACCCGGCCGGAAGGCGAGATCATGCCGGGCATACGGTCCATCCTGCTGCCCGGGCATACACCGGGCCATACGGGTTATCTGATCGGCGAGGAGCAAGGCGCACTGCTGATCTTCGCGGATGCTCTGCATATGGCGGGCCTTCAGCCGCAGGATCCGCGTATCGGCATGGTATTCGATCTCGATCCTGAACAGGCCGCGCTCAGCCGCAGATTCATGATGGAGCAGGCCGCGGACAAGGGCTGGCATGTGGTGGGCTGCCACACACCTGGCATTCAGACGGTGGAGCGTCGTGGCGACGCGTTCCGTCTGGTTGATCCGTGATCAGATTTCCCTCAGCGCTTTCACGTCGCTGATCTGGATGACGCGACCGCGAACACTGACACCGGCGCGGCGCAGAGCCGAGAAGGCGCGGGAGAGCGCTTCAGGGGCGAGGCCCAGCATTCCGGCCAGCAGGTTTTTCTGGAAGGGAAGGCGGATGGATGCGGAGCCGGCATCGACCGGGCATCGATCCAGCAGATAGTCCGCCACGCGCTGCGGGGCGGTGTGCAGACGATCATTCACAAGAATGTCCGTGGTCGCCTTGAGATGTTCAGACAGGGTCATGATCAGCGCCGTGGAAACGGTCGCATCACGCTCGGCCAGTTGGCGGACTTCGCGACAATCAAGCCTTGCGATGCAGACGTTTTCGGCGGCCTGCGCGCTGTAGGGATAGCGGGCATCCTGTGGCACCAGGCATTCTGCGAAGATATCGCCAGGGCCGCAAATGCGGAAATCCGCCTGCCGTCCGTCCTTGCCCATTCGATACAGGCGGACATAGCCGGTCAGCAGGCAATAGAAGGCCTGCGCATTTTCTCCCTCGCGGAAGATGGATGCGCGCGCGCCGAGCGATACGATCTGCGCACTGTCCAGCAAGGTTGCCAGAGCATTTGCTGAAAGCGATCGCATGAATGCTGTTTTTGCCAGAAGACTGCGCTCGCGTGTCGTGGCTTTGTTGCTCTTTTCCAGCATCGTCGCGTTTCCCATCAACCTGCGGTCCAATGTGTTGAATGGTTCAGCCATTACCACAACGAAAAGAGGCCCGAATTGATCGATGTCAATCGGGCCTCTGCAGTCGTGTTTGTTCCGAAAGCTATTCGGCAGCCAGTGGGGGCAGTCTCAGCACATTATTGCCTGCGGGTGCCCCATGTCCTTTCTCGTTGTCCTGACGAGGTGATGGCTGCATGGCATCGAGCTTCGTCTGGAGTTCGGAGAGCTTGGCCTGCGTTTCGCGGGCGGCACGGCTGAGTTCCTCTTCGCTCAAAACGGGATCTTCCTTTTCCTTCTTGCCGACGAATCGGCCAAAGATCCGGCCCAACAGCATGGAAAGGTCGTCCATGATGAGGAAGAAGGCAGGGACAACCACGAGGCTGAGCACCGTTGAAACGATGATGCCGCCGATGACCGCAATCGCCATGGGGGCGCGGAAGGAACCACCTTCACCCACGCCCAGCGCCGAGGGCAGCATGCCTGCCGACATGGCGATAGAGGTCATGATGATGGGTCGTGCACGCTTGCGGCCCGCTTCCACCATGGCATGAACACGCTCCATGCCGTGACGGCGCATCTCGATTGCGAAATCGACAAGCAGGATGGCGTTCTTCGTGACGATGCCCATCAGCATCAGGATACCGATCAGCACCGGCATCGAAAGCGAGTTGTTCGTCACGATCAGGCCGACCGCCACGCCCCCGATTGCCAATGGCAGCGAGAACAGGATCGTAAACGGCTGGATGACATCCTTGAAGAGGAGGATGAGCACGACCAGAACCAGCAGCAGCCCCAGCAGCATGGCATTGCCGAAGCCTGCCACCATTTCTGCCTGGATCTTTGCGTCACCGCTTTCAGCCAGTCGAACGCCTTCGGGCAGTTGCGTCTGGTCAACGACACGACGGAACTCAGCCGTTGCCGTATCGAGCGCCGTGCCTTGCGGAACATCCGAGCCGATGGAGACGACGCGGTTGCGGTTGTTACGCTTGATGGAGCTTGGACCTTCCGAATAATCCACATCGGCAACGGTGGACAGCGGAACGGTCGCCCCACTCGCGGTCTTGACCTTGAGGTTGCGAATGGCCTGCAAGTCGCGGCGGACATCGAGCGATGCCTGCACGCGGATCGGGATGAGACGATTGTCGAGCGAGATCTTGGCCAGTGCCGCATCGACATCACCAATGGTGGCAACGCGAACGGTTTCCGAAATCTGCTGCGGCGTGATGCCAAGACGAGCGGCTTCATCCTTGCGGGGGCGGATCTGCAGTTCCGGGCGTGGAAGTGCACCTTCCGACGAGACATTGGCAAGGATCGGTGAAGCACGCAGGTTGGTTTCGAGCTTCGCCACCGCATCATCCAGCTGCTCGCTGCTGCTGGCGAGGAAGTTGAACGAAAGCTCGCGTTCTCCACGATCGTTCAGCTTTGTGATGCGGACGTCAGGAATGGAGCGAACCTTCTGGAACAGCTCTTTCTCGATTTCCCACTGCGGTTTGGTACGGCCCTTGTCCTCCACCTTCGGAATGTAGGAGCCGATCAGTGGCAGATTGCCGAGGCCCTTGTTGACGAGCGTCTTGACCAGCGAATGGTCTATCTTGCCCAGAATGACGTTCACGGTGGCGCGGCGCAGTTCAAGATCGCCCTTGGGCGAGGCGCCGCCGAGCACGAACACGCTTTCCACGCCTTCCAGAGGCTTGATGGCCTCATAGATCTTGGTCGTCGTTTCCGCGGTTTCATCCAGCGTCGCGTTGGGTGGCAGTTCCAGCGACAGGGTGATGCGTGAGCTGTCTTCCGGCGGCATGAAGCTGCCCGGAACCTGCATCAGCAGCATGATCGAGCCGATCAGAAAGGCAATGGCGCCCACCAGTGTGGCATAGCGCATGTACCAGCGCCGCGTCGTGCCGGTGACCAGGCTGGTATAGGCCTTCATCAGGCGACCATCATTGTCGTGGTGGTCGTCCATCGCATCTTCGGCCCGCATCAGATAGGCGGCCATCAGCGGTGTGATGAGGCGTGCTACAAGCAGCGAGAAGAACACCGAGAAGGCGACCGTCAGACCGAATTGGATGAAGTACTGCCCCGGAATGCCGGGCATGAACGAGACCGGCACGAAGACGGCGATGATGGTGAAGCTCGTTGCGATAACGGCAAGGCCGATTTCATCTGCCGCTTCGAGCGCTGCGCGATAGGGTGTCTTGCCCATCTTGATGTGGCGGGCAATGTTCTCGACCTCCACGATCGCATCATCGACGAGAATACCGGTCGCCAGCGTCAGGGCGAGGAACGAAACGAGGTTCAGCGAAAAGCCCATCATATCCATCACCCAGAAGGTGGGGATGGCAGAGAGCGGCAGGGCAACCGCGGAGATCAGCGTCGCGCGCCAGTTGCGCAGGAACAGCATGACCACGATGACGGCGAGAATCGCGCCCTCGATGAGGGTGTGGATCGCCGATTCATAGTTGCCGTAGGTGAAATAGACGCTGTCATCCACCATCTTGATGGAGACATCCGGATGGGCCTTGCGGATCGTATCCAGCTGCTCGGCAACCGTGCGCGACACGGTGACTTCGCTTGATCCCTTGGAGCGGAATACCGCAAAGGTTACGCTCGGTTCGCCATTGAACCGTGAGAAGGACTTTGGCTCCTCATAGGTATCGGTGATTGTGGCGAGGTCGGACAGCTTCACGAAGCGCCCGTTCGAGAGAGCAATCGTCGTGTTGGCAAGGTCAGAAACACGGCGGGCATCGCCAAGTGTTCGAATAGCCTGCTCGCTGCCGCCAACCTGTCCGCGACCGGAGCCGAGATCGACGTTGACGCTGCGCAGCTGGCTGTTAACCTCCGACGCGGTGATGCCGTAGGAATTCAGTTTTGCCGGTTCCAGCGCGATGCGAACTTCCCGGTCCGCGCCGCCGTAGCGGTCGATGCGGCCAATGCCGGGCTGGCCCTGAAGTGCGCGCTTGACGGTATCGTCCACGAACCAGGACAGTTCTTCCAGCGTCATGTTCGCGGAGGTGACGGAGAAGGTCTGGATCGCCTGACCTTCAACCTCGACCTTGGAAACGATCGGTTCCTCGACGGAAGCGGGCAGGTTGGAGCGAATGCGATCAATCGCATCCTTGGTGTCCTGAACGGCTTCCTGCGTCGGCTTTTCAATACGGAAGAGAACCGCGGTCGTCGACAAGCCATCCGTCACGGTGGAGGTGATTTCATCCACCCCGCTGATGGAGGCAACGGCGTCCTCGATCTCCTTCGTCACCTGCATTTCCAGTTCGCTCGGCGAAGCGCCGCTCTGCGTGACGGAAATGGAAACGACGGGTACGTCAATATTGGGGAAGCGCGTGATCGGCAGCTTGTTGAAGGACTGGATGCCCATGAACATCAACAGCGCGAAGGCCAGTAGCGGCGCAATCGGATTTCGGATCGACCAGGCAGAGAAATTCATTCTAAGAGTTCCTGTCAGTTCGAGGCGATGTTGGCAGATGGAACCGGCTTGATCTGATCGCCATCGCGAACAAAAGCACCAGCCTTGGCAACCACCTGGTCGCCAGCCTTCAAGCCGCTGAGGATCTGCACGAAGCCTGCATCCTGGATGCCGATTTCAAGCTTCACCTGCTTGACCACGTTGCCTTCCACGAGACGGGCGAACGAGCCTTTGCGATCTGTGGTGACGGCAGACTGGGGCAGGGCGAGGCCACGTGTTTCGGTGATGATGATCTCTGCGTTCGCATACATGCCGGCCTTTGCCGCAGTTTCATCACTCACCACAATGTGGACTGCGCCGAGACGGCTCGTCTGATCGACCACGGGCGAAACCAGCCGAATTTTCGCATCGAGCGATTTCGTGGTGCCTGCGACGGTGACCTTTGCCGACATGCCAGCTTTCAGCCGTCCGATCTCGCTTTCCGGTACATCGGCAACAAGTTCAATGTCGCCGTCGCGGATCATGGTGAAAAGCGGCGTTCCGCTGCCTGCAGCGATGGCACCGACCTTGGCATCCTTTTTGGAAATGACGCCGGCAACCGGAGCCTTGACGTCCGTGCGTTCCAGCTTGAGATCGATGTCGTCGATCTGCGCCTGGACGACCTTGATGTCGGCCTCGCCAACGCTGACGGCCTGTTTGGCCGCGTTCAACCGGGCAAGGGCCGCCGCTGCGGAGGCTGCCGTCTGTTCCACCTGTGCGGTGGAGGCCGTTCCGTTGCGGCTGAGGTTCTGGGTCCGGTCGCGCTGGCGAACGGCATCATCGGCGTTTGCCTGAGCCTCGATCACCTGCGCCCGGTATTGCGCCAGTCCGGCCTCGGCCTTGGCGCGATTGGCCTGAAGCTGGCTCTTCTGCAGCAGAAGAGAATCGCTATTGAGCTCTGCCACAACCTGACCAGCGGTGACCTCATCCCCCACATCGACCTTGAGAGACTTGATCGACAAGCCGTCCACCAGAGGCTGGACGAATACTTCCTCGACCGGACGAATTGTGCCGCTGGCAACGACGCTGTCCTTGAGGTTTCTTTCCGCAACTTTCGTCACGACGATAGCGGGCAGGTTTGCCTGGCCAGCCTGTTCCTGAGCGGGTTTCTGTTCCTGCGCGGCAGCGGGCAAACCAATTGCCGTCGATGCCATAGCAGCGAAAAAGAGTGCACCCGTTAGTTTGCGAGAGTTCATCATCCCGTCCGACCCATTTCTAAACCATGCTGCTGCCAAGTCGATAAGGTCGGATACGAAACGATCGTGACCGATTTGCTCTCGCCGCATCCCACTCATGCAGCGCCCGCGCGGGTCTCCCCAATTCCCTACCAGAACCTGTTCTCAGGTGGTTACGCAGAGAAAGCCGCGCAAGGTCACCCTACAACAAAACGTGAGCGACCTTATCCGCTACGACGTGTCGGATCAATCAGCATGCGTGAATAGAACAGTTCGACATTATTGATGAATTAAAAGACGCGCAGCATAACTGCCGCGCGCCTGAAAGTTTTTCAACGCGGGTTTACTTCAGCGCTGCCTTGGTAATGTCCAGCGTATAGGCGCCTGTCGGTTCCTTGGTGATAACCGGGTCGGATCCGCCACCCAGCAGCGTCTTGACGGTACGCTTATAGTCCGCCTCATCCAGCGCGCCGTTGGAGCCAGCGGTCAGCTTGGCCACTTCGCCCATCATGCGCTTCTGATGCTTCTCGGTCTGGGCACCGGAGGCGTCATTATCGAGAACGATACCGGCTGCTTCATCCGGGTTCTTCTCGGCATATTTCCAGCCCTTCATAGAAGCGCGGACGAACTTGACCATCTTTTCCTTGAAGGCCGGGTCCTTCAGCTTGTCTTCCAGAACGTAAAGGCCGTCTTCCAGCGTGGCCACGCCTTCGTCTTCATACTTGAAGGTCACCAGCTGGTCCGGCTTGATGCCCGCATCGATGACCTGCCAGTATTCGTTGTAGGTCATGGTGGAGATACAGGCGGCCTGCTTTTGCAGCAGCGGGTCGACGTTGAAGCCCTGCTTCAGCACCTTCACGCCTTCCGCCGAGCCATCGGTCTTGATCTTCAGCGTGTTCATCCAGGACAGGAAGGGATATTCGTTGCCGAAGAACCAGACGCCGAGCGTCTTGCCCTTGAAGTCGGCGGGCTTGGTGATGCCGGTTTCCTTCAGGCAGGTCAGCATCATGCCGGATTTCTTGAAAGGCTGCGCGATGTTGACAAGGGGCACGCCCTTTTCGCGCGTTGCGAGTGCGGACGGCATCCAGTCGACGATGACGTCAGCGCCGCCACCGGCCAGAACCTGCGGTGGAGCAATGTCCGGGCCGCCCGGCTTGATATCGACGTCGAGACCTTCTTCCTTGTAGAAGCCCTTTTCCTTGGCCACGTAGTAACCGGCGAACTGGGCCTGCGTGACCCACTTCAGCTGCAGAGTTACCTTGTCGGCGGCGTGTGCCTGAAGGGCGGTGAGCGAAACGGCTGCTCCCAGCAACAGCGATGCAATTTTCAGCGTCATGTCAGTTCCCTTTTTCTTTTGGTTGTTACGCCCGTCCCCCACGGACGGACGGATGCCAGAAGGTGACCCAGCGTTCTGCCAGTGCCACCAGACCGTAGAAGACCGAGCCAGCCACCGCGGCCACCGCGATTTCGGCCCAGACCATATCGATATTTGCGCGGCCCACTTCCGTGGAGATGCGGAAGCCCATGCCGACAATGGGCGTTCCGAAAAACTCCGCTACGATAGCGCCGATCAGCGCCAACGTGGAGTTGATTTTCAGTGCATTGAAAATAAACGGCCATGCGGCCGGAAGGCGAAGCTTGATCAGCGTCTGTCCCCAGTTTGCCGCATAGGTGCGCATCAGATCCCGCTCCATATGGCTGGCGGAAGCAAGACCCTGCACCGTGTTCACCAGCATGGGGAAGAAGGTCATGATCACGACCACCGCCACTTTCGACGGCCAGTCGAAGCCGAACCACATGACCATGATTGGCGCGATGCCGACGACCGGCAGCGCCGATACGAAATTGCCGATGGGCAGGAGACCCTTTTGCAGAAAGGGCGAGCGGTCGATCAGAAGCGCAACGGCAAAGCCCAGTCCGCAGCCTGCGATATAGCCGGTGATGACGGATTTGAGGAAGGTCTGCTGGAAATCTGCCCAGAGGACCGGGACCGAATTTATGAGCTTCACCCAAATGGCGCTGGGGGCCGGAAGAAGGATAGGCGGGATCTGGAAGCCATACACCAGACATTCCCAGACTGCCAGCAAGGTGGCGCCGAAGATGACGGGAACGATGATCCCGACGGCCTGCTTTGCCTGCGCAGACGCGGGGCGCTGGCGCACAAGCCACTCGTTCAGGGTCCAGGCGCCGATCCAGATGGCAAGCGCGGCAAGAATATATCCGTTCATGGCTTGGCTCCCATGCGCTTCAGCACTTGCGTATGGGCAAGGCCGATGATGGAGACCAGCACAGCTGCAAGCGCTGCCGCCATGAAGAGGGCCGCCCAGATCTGGATCGTCTGGCCGTAATAGGAGCCGGACAGAAGGCGCGCACCAAGGCCTGCCACAGCACCCGTGGGCAGTTCACCGACGATTGCGCCGACCAGTGAGATGGCAATCGCAACCTTCAAGGAAGTGAAGAGATAGGGCAGGGCCGCGGGCCAGCGCAATTTCCAGAAGGTCTGCGCGCGGCTGGCATTATAGGTGTGCATCAGATCCAGCAGCAGGACATCCGGGCTGCGCAGACCCTTCACCATGCCGACGACGATGGGGAAGAAGGAAAGATAGGTCGAAATCAAAGCCTTGGGCAGAAGTCCCGATATGCCGATGGAGTTCAGGACCACAATGATCATCGGCGCGATGGCGAGGATCGGGATCGTCTGGGAGGCGATGACCCAGGGCATCAGCGACTTGTCCATCGCCCGGTTATGGACGATGCCCACCGCCAGCAGAATTCCGAGCACCGTGCCCATGCCGAAGCCCATCAGCGTTGCCGATAGTGTTACCCAGGCATGGTAGACAAGGCTGCGCTTCGAGGTGATGGGTTTGGCAATGGTCGTGTCCCACAGCTCCGCAATGATCTGGTGCGGCGCGGGCAGGATGGGCCGCTCCTGGTTGAAGGTCTGCGGAATGATTTCACCGAGCGTGACAACGGTTCCGGCACGCGCGGCCTGATCGCGCACGAAAGGCGCATTCAGGTAGACGACGGCCACATGCCAGATGACGAGGATGACGGCGATCACCGTCAGCACTGGCAGCACGCGGTCCCGGAAGAGAGAGGGCTTAGTGCTCGTCATAGCTATGCCCCGCCTTCAACCCTTCGCGGACGCGATGGGCGACTTCGAGAAACTCCGGCGTATCGCGAATATCCAGCGGGCGTTCGCGTGGCAGCGGCGATTCAATCACATCCGTCACGCGGCCCGGACGAGGGCTCATGACAACGATCTTGGTGGAGAGATAGACGGCCTCCGGAATCGAGTGGGTGACGAAACAGATCGTCTTGTTCGTGCGGTCCCAGAGTTTCAGCAGCTGTTCGTTCAGATGGTCGCGGACAATTTCGTCCAGCGCGCCGAAGGGTTCGTCCATCAGAAGCAGGTCGGCATCGAAGGCCAGCGCACGGGCGATGGAGGCGCGCTGCTGCATTCCGCCGGACAATTGCCAGGGATATTTCTTGCCGAAACCGGAGAGGTTCACGAGATCCAGCGTTCGCTCGACACGCTGCCTTTGCTCGGCGCTGCTGTAACCCATGATTTCCAGCGGAAGCGCGATGTTCTTCTCGATGGTGCGCCAGGGGTAAAGGGCCGCCGCCTGGAAGACATAGCCATAGGCCCGCGCCAGACGGGCATTTTCCGGAGTCATTCCATTGATTTCGATTGATCCGCTCGTGTGCTTCTCGAGGTCGGCAATGACGCGCAGGAACGTCGTTTTTCCGCAGCCGGACGGGCCGATGAACGAGACGAAATCGCCCTTCTTGATATCGAGGTTCACGCCGGTCAGCGCGTTCACCGGGCCGTCATTCGTCTGGAATGTCAGGCCAAGATCGCGGGCGGTTACAACAGGTGCGGCGGCGGAGGTCATAGGCGTGCCTCGCCGCCAGAGAGAGAAATGGTCAGTTGCATTTTATCTGTTATCTTCGCTTGAAAACGTCTGGGCGGCCTTGCATCGCTGCGGGATGCCAGACGGGTTGAGGCCAGAGGGATAAAGGATTGAAAACATGGATGGATCATCGAAACCCACCTGTCGTTTGGTAAAGCCGGGCAGCACCTATGACGGCAAGCAGGGGCTGAGCTATTTTGCGGGCATTGCGGCCGAAACCGTTGGCTCCAAGGCTATCTGCATGCATATTCTGACCATGCCGCCCGGCGCGCGGGCCAAGGCCCATCTGCATGAGAACCACGAGACCGCGATCTACATGCTCTCCGGCAAGGCCGACACCTGGTACGGCGACAATCTGGAACATCATGTGGTGGTGAGCGCGGGCGAGCTTTTCTACATTCCGGCAGGCGTTCCTCATCTGCCCGCCAATACGTCCGATGAACCGGCGACAGCGATCATAGCCCGCACGGACCCCAACGAGCAGGAGAGCGTGGTGCTTTTGCCGGAGCTGGATGGATTGGTGAAGGTTTGAGATCTGCTCTCTGCCGGAGGTTATGGATTTACCCCCCTCTGCCTTGCCAGGCATCTCCCCCTCAAGGGGGGAGATCGGCAGAACGGCCTCTGTCTCGCTCCCTCGATCATATGGAGAAGCAGATACCAATCCGGCGGCGCTTAACGGAAATGTGGATGGTGCTCCAAGTCGATCTCCCCCCTTGAGGGGGAGATGTCCGGCAGGACAGAGGGGGGTAGTGTCCGCCAGAGCCGATATGGTTCTGGTGTCACCCCACCCGGCGCGCTGCGCCGACCTCCCCCTCAAGGGGAGGTGTGAGGATGGCGAACCGGCAGTGAAAGTCCGCAAGCTTCTAATTTTCTGATGAATTTGCGCGGTTGCGTTCCGCCGATCTCCCTCCTTGAGGGGGAGATGTCCGGCAGGACAGAGGGGGGTAATGTCCGCGGGGGCCAATATGGTTCTGGTATCACCCCACTCGGCGCGTTGCGCCGGCCTCCCCCTCGAGGGGAGGTGGGAGGATGCCGAAACGGCCTTGCCTCCTGTCAGCGTTTGGAGCGCCCGCATTACCAACATTCGCCGTCTCAAACCCCCGTGGCCGGAATGCCGGTGCGTTCCACCTTGCGGGGTGCAACCAGTTCCTTCCAGGTGGAAAGCGCCTTGTTGACGGCGGTAAAGGGCTCGCGCTTGACGAACTGACCGTGACCCTCGCGCGTCTTCACCTGATCTTCCTCGATGGCAACGTAGCCGCGGGTCAGCGTGAAGCGCGGCAGGCCGGTGACTTCCTTGCCCTCGAAGACGTTATAATCGATGGAGGATTGCTGGCTCTTGGCCGAGATCGTCTTGGAGCGCTTCGGGTCCCACACAACCAGATCGGCATCCGCGCCTACCAGAACCGCGCCCTTTTTCGGGTACATGTTGAGGATCTTGGCAATGTTGGTGGAGGTGACCGCCACGAACTCGTTCATGGTCAGGCGACCGGTCATGACGCCATAGGTCCACAGCATCGGCATGCGATCTTCCAGGCCGCCGGTGCCGTTCGGGATCTTTGCGAAATTGCCGACGCCGAAGCGCTTCTGCTCCGTCGTGAAGGCGCAATGGTCTGTCGCCACGCAGGAGAGCGAGCCGGATTGCAGGCCAGCCCAGAGGCTGTCCTGATGCTGCTTGTTGCGGAATGGCGGCGACATGACGCGGCGCGCGGCATGGTCCCAATCCTTGTTGAAATATTCGCTTTCATCCAGCGTCAGATGCTGGATGAGCGGCTCGCCATAAACGCGCATGCCTTTCTGGCGGGCGCGGCGAATGGCTTCGTGCGCCTGTTCGCAAGAGGTATGAACCACGTAGAGCGGAACGCCCGCCATATCGGCCAGCATGATGGCGCGGTTGGTCGCTTCGCCTTCCACTTCCGGCGGTCTGGAATAGGCATGGCCTTCCGGTCCGTCATTGCCTTCCGCCAGAAGTTTGGCGGTCATGGAGGCAACGACATCGCCGTTTTCCGCATGCACCAGCGGCAGGGCGCCGAGTTCCGCGCAACGCTGGAAGGAGGCGAACATCTCGTCATCATTCACCATCAAGGCACCCTTGTAGGCCATGAAGTGCTTGAAGGTGTTGATGCCCTTTTCCTGAACGATAACCTTCATCTCGTTGAAGATGCGCTCGTTCCAGCCGGTGATCGCCATGTGGAAGGAATAGTCTGCCGTGGCGCGGGAGGTCTTGTTGTCCCACATCTGCAAGGCTTCAAGAAGCGATTGATCCGGCGCTGGCAGACAGAAATCCACCACCATGGTGGTGCCACCCGCCAGACCCGCGCGGGTGCCGCTTTCGAAGTCATCGGCGGAATAGGTGCCCATGAAGGGCATTTCCAGATGCACATGCGGGTCGATGCCGCCGGGCATGACATAACAGCCGTCCGCATCCAGAACCGTATCGCCGGAAAGGTTGGGGCCGATCTCGACGATCCTGCCCCCATCCACCTTCACGTCAGCCTTGTAGGTCAGGTCTGCCGTGACAATGGTTCCGCCCTTGATGACTGTGGTCATTGGTCTCATCCCTCGATCTATTCTTCGTTGCTCAGGCGACGATCTCCGCCGTCTCCACCACCGCGTGGAACAGGACGTCGCAGCCTGCGGCAGCCCATTCCTTGGAAATCTCTTCCGCCTCATTGTGGCTGAGGCCGCCGACGCAGGGGCACATGACCATGGTGGAAGGTGCCACCTTGGCGGCCCAGCAGGCATCGTGCCCTGCGCCGGAAATGAGGTTCATGTGGCTGTAACCCAGCTTTTCGGCTGCGTTGCGAACCCGCTCCACCAGAACCGGGTCGAAGGTGACGGGGTCGAAATGGCCGACCGCTTCCACCGAGCAGCCAACGCCAAGCGCCTCGCAGATTTTCGCGGCTTCCGCCTCGATCTTGGCCCGCATGCGGTCCAGCTTTTCCTGTGAGGGCGTGCGCAGGTCGACGGTGAAGACCACCTTGCCCGGCAGCACGTTGCGGGAATTGGGCGTGAAGAAGGTCTGGCCAACACCGGCAACTGCGCCGGGCTGTTCGGACATGGCAACCTCCTGCACCATTTCCATGATGCGGCCAAAGGCAAGGCCCGCATTGACGCGCATGGTCATGGGCGTTGAACCCGTATGCGCTTCCTTGCCGGTCAGCGTGAATTCCAGCCACCACAGACCCTGGCAGTGGGTGACGACGCCGATCTGCTTGTTTTCCGCCTCCAGAATCGGGCCTTGCTCGATGTGATATTCGAAATAGGCGTGCATCTTGCGCGCGCCCACTTCTTCCTCACCCTGCCAGCCGATGCGCTTCAGCTCGTCGCCATAGGTCTTGCCTTCCGGGTCTTTGCGCCCATAGGCATAGTCAAGTGAATGCACGCCCGCAAACACGCCAGAAGCCAGCATGGCGGGCGCAAAGCGCGCACCTTCCTCATTCGCCCAATTGGTGACGACGATCGGGTGCTTCGTCTTGATGCCGAGGTCGTTCATGGTGCGAACGACTTCGAGACCTGCGAGAACGCCCAGCACACCGTCATATTTGCCGCCGGTCGGCTGTGTATCGAGGTGGCTGCCGATATAGACGGGCAGGGCATCCGGATCGGTGCCTGGGCGGGTAGCAAACATCGTGCCCATCTTGTCCACGCCCATGGTCAGGCCCGCTGCCTCACACCAAGACTTGAACAGATGGCGACCTTCGCCATCGGCATCGGTCAGCGTCTGGCGGTTATTGCCGCCCGCAATGCCGGGGCCGATCTTGGCCATATCCATCAACATGTCCCAAAGCCTGTCGCCGTTCACGCGCAGGTTTTCGCCTGGTGCCGCCACCATACGTTCATTCCTTCATCTGTTTCAGCCGTTGGATCGTGCGATGCGGCTGCTGTTCCCTAATGGTCATCGCCCACCTTCTTTTGACATTCGGCGAGCCAGTGGCTTGCCTTTGCCGAGTGGGTCATTGATATTTGACCGATTGGTAAAAGCTTACAATTTCCACCGCCGCACTCAAGCGCAAAATCGCATTGGCGATGAAAAAATGAACAAGTTTCCGGCAGTCATTCTGGCGGTGTAAAATTTGTGCACTTGCGATAGGGTCGTGCGGGTGAGAGGGGACCGGGAAGGCAGATGATTCCACGAGCGGCGAAGACACAGCGGCGCACACGCATTCAGGAAGAGAAGGAGGAAAAGATCCTCCAGGCTGCGCTGGACGTGTTTTCCGCCTATGGCTTTCGCGGTGCGACCATTGACCAGATTGCGGAAGCGGCAGGCATGTCGAAGCCGAACCTGCTCTATTATTTCAGGACCAAGGAGGCCATCCACAGGGCGCTTTTGGACCACATGCTCTTTACCTGGCTGGAGCCGCTGCAGGCCTTCAATTCGGAGGGCAATCCGGAAACGGAGATTCGTTCCTACATCCGTCGCAAGCTGGAAATGTCTCGCGATTACCCGCGCGAAAGCCGCCTCTTCGCCAATGAGATCATTCAAGGCGCGCAGCATATCGAGGATGGATTGAAGGGTCCGCTGAAGGAGCTGGTGGATGAGAAGGCGGAGGTGATCCGCGCCTGGATCAAGGCGGGCAAGATTGCCAAATGCGACCCCTATCACCTGATTTTCTCGATCTGGTCCACCACGCAGCACTACGCGGATTTTGATGTGCAGGTGCAGGCGGTACTAGGCGACAAATCAGGCGATGGCCGTTTCGAGGATGCCGCCCGTTTTCTGGAAGACCTGTTCATGCGGGGGTTGGGGATCAGGTAGGATGAGTTGATTAACTCATATTGCTGGGTAGGACCTCAGCATCCGGCATTGTGCCACCAAGCGCGATAAGGCGTTTGCCGGAAGCGACACGGATCAGTGTTTCAAGGGCCTGTCGCACCAGCGCGTCCGTCTCTTTCGTCCCCGTCAGGGCGCGGGCGCGTTCTAGAAGGTCATCGTCGAGGTTGATGGTGGGTCGCATGGGATGGCTCCAGTTGCATCAAATATAGAACCATTTGGTGCGGGGTTCTATGCCAAACACCATGTCTTAGCCGTGCCAGCAGCCTGAACGTACTTTGATCCAAGAGCAGGGCGTTCCCGTACCACCAGACTGCTTCCAATCTGGCTTTCCAGCCGCGACGTCATTCTCAGCCTTGTGCCGAGAATCTACTGAGGTCCAATACAATCAAGCGTTTGTAGATGCTCGGGACAAGCCCGAGCATGACGGAAGATTGAGTGAACCCTTTGTCATCAAGAACAGGGCACTTTCGCGCCCCGCCCAATCTCTATCCCCTAATCCGCTTACTCCGCGGCAACCTGTGCCATCGGGTTGTTGGGGTGCGTGGTCCAGTTGGCGTAGTTCGGATCGACGATCTTGCCGGTGCGCTGGTCGAGCGTTCCCGGTTCCAGCCCCACCATGGTGATGCAGTTTTCGACCGGACAGACGTTGACGCAGAGGTTGCAGCCCACGCATTCGTCTTCCATCACCTCAAAGTGGCGCACGCCATTGACCATGCTGGTGATGGCCTGGTGCGAGGTATCCTCGCAGGCGATGTGGCAGCGGCCGCATTTGATGCAGGCATCCTGATCGATATGGGCCTTGGCCACATAATTGAGGTTGAGGTATTTCCAGTCGGTCACGTTCGGCACGGCGCGTCCGGTGATATCATCCAGCGAGCGGTGGCCCTTCTCGTCCATCCAGTCGGACAAGCCAGAGATCATTTCCTGAACGATCTTGAACCCATAGGTCATTGCGGCGGTGCAGACCTGCACGTTGCCGGCACCCAGGACCAGGAATTCTGCCGCATCGCGCCATGTCGTCACGCCGCCAATGCCGGAGATCGGCAGGCCATAGGTTTCCGGATCGCGGGCGATTTCTGAAACCATGTTGAGCGCGATGGGCTTGACGGCTGGCCCGCAATAGCCGCCGTGGCTGCCCTTGCCGCCGACGGTTGGCATGGGTGCGAAGTTATCCAGATCGACCGAGACGATGGAGTTGATCGTGTTGATCAAGGAGACGGCATCCGTGCCGCCGCGTTTTGCGGCGCGGGCCGGGTTGCGGATATCCGTGATGTTCGGCGTCAGCTTCGTAATCACCGGCATGCGACTATACTGCTTGCACCAGCGAACGACCATTTCGATATATTCCGGCACCTGGCCGACGGCGGAACCCATGCCGCGCTCGGACATGCCGTGCGGACAGCCGAAGTTGAGCTCTATGCCGTCAGCGCCTGTTTCTTCCACCAGCGGCAGAATGGCCTTCCACTCTTCCTCGACGCAAGGCACCATGATGGAGGCGATGAGGGCGCGATCCGGCCAGTTCATCTTCACCTGCTTCATTTCCTGCAGGTTGATCTGGAGAGGCCGGTCGGTAATGAGCTCGATGTTGTTGAGACCCAGCAGGCGGCGGTCGGCACCCCAGATTGCGCCATAGCGTGGGCCGTTGACGTTGACGACCGGCGGTCCTTCGGAGCCGAGTGTTTTCCACACCACGCCGCCCCAGCCTGCCTTGAAGGCACGCTCGACGTTATAGGCCTTGTCAGTCGGCGGCGCGGAGGCCAGCCAGAAGGGGTTCGGCGATTTGATGCCGACGAAGTTGTTGCGAAGATCAGCCATGGTTCATCTCCCGGTTCAAGCGACGGCCACAGCCGGCTGACCGGCGGAAGCGAAGGCAAGATGAATGGCGTCGGCGGCATCGCGCCCATGCGCCACGGCGGAAACGGTGAGATCTTCCCCCCGGTTGACGCAATCACCGCCGGCATAGACCCGTTCCATGGAGGTGCGACACTGATCGTCTACCACGATGCGGCCTTTTTCCATGGATAGCGCACCCAGGCCGCTGGCCTTCAAGGACTGACCGATGGCCTTGAAGATCTGGTCGGCGGCAATCACGCCCGTCTCGCCGGTGCCGACAAGATGGCCATCGCGAAGAGCGGTATATTCCAGCTCGATCCCGGCCACTGCGCCATCCTTGCCAAGAATGCGCTTCGGCGCCAGCCAGTGACGGATGGAAACGCCCCTGGATGCAGCGAGATCCTGCTCATATTCGGAAGCGTTCATATGCTCCTTGCCGCGGCGATAGCAGATGGTGACTTCTTCGGCACCCAGCAACTTGGCCTGAACGGCAGCATCGACTGCGGTCATGCCGCCGCCGAGAACCACAACGCGACGGCCGATTGGCACATCCGCCTTGTTGTCTGCCTGACGCAGATAGGCGATGAAATCCACCGCATCATCGACGCCCGAAAGTTCTTCGCCTTCGATGCCGAGGCCGTTGACGCCGGCAAGGCCGATACCAATGAAGACGGCGTCATAATCGGCGGCCAGATCCTGCAGGGAGAAATCGCGACCCAGAGCCATGCCGTTGCGAATCTCGATGCCGCCGATGGCCAGAAGATAATCCACTTCCTTCTGGGCGAAATTATCCGGGGCCTTGTAGGTGGCAATGCCATATTCGTTGAGGCCGCCCGCCTTTTCACGCGCATCGAAGACAACGACCGAGTGGCCGTTCATCGCCAGACGGTGCGCGCAGGCGAGACCGGCCGGACCGGCACCGACAACCGCAATGGTGCGGCCCGTTTCCGCCGCGCGATGGAAGAACTGGCGGTTCTGTTCCATCGCAATATCGGTGGCGTAACGTTGCAGGCGGCCGATATCGACCGGACGATCCTCTGCGGTGTTGCGCACGCAGGCCTGTTCGCACAGCGTTTCGGTGGGACAGACGCGCGCGCACATGCCGCCCAGAATGTTCTGGGAGAAGATGGTGCGGGCAGCGCCCAGCGGATTGGCTGTCGATATCTGCCGGATGAACAGCGGAATATCGATTTCGGTGGGACAGGCCGTCATGCACGGCGCGTCATGGCAGAAATAGCACCGGTCGGATGCTACCAGTGCCTCGTGCTTGTCAAAGCGCGGATGAAGGTCTGAAAAATTATGTTCGTACTCCGCGGGCGCCAGACGGCCTCCCGCGATACCGCTTCCCAGTCTGTGCATGTTGCTTCCCTCTTTTATGGAATTTGTTACGCAACTGAAGAGGAGCCTAGCACGGCCAAAAAATTTATCAATCGGTCAAATTTTGGGAAATTGGCAGAACGCAAGCTCAGGGCGGAGACGCTTGCGCGAGGCTTGCAGCACCGCTTTTCCGAGGCTCAATCGGCGTTGTCGGATCGATGGCTCAAGGTTATGCCTAATGCTTCATTAACGTGATTGCTGATGGAGTGCTGCCTTTGACCGGAACACAGAAATCGCGGCACTATCTTGCCGAACATTATCAGACGCTTGGGCGGATCGATCTCAACTATCGCGAAACGAACCTTCTGGTGCGTGCGGTCTATTCGTCCAAGGGCATGAAGAACTTCTCGACCATGCAGGTGCGCATAACCAAGCTTTCGACGGAAGGCGCGTTGCTGCACGGGCACCTTCTGGAATTCCTGCCGGAGCAGTTTTACCTGTGCCTTGGCGAAAAGGAGATCTTCATCACCTGCGCCAAGCGGCAGTTGAAGGACAACAAGATGGCGGTCGTCTTTGCACAGCCGGAATCATCCGCCTTCGTGCAGGCGCTGGTAAGGGTCCGCACCCCGCTCAGCATGTTGAAGCGGTTGCGCGGTGACTGTGCGCCGGCCATCGAAGCCCGGATCACCTCTCGTCACCGGGACTGAAAAGCCGTCAGCCACGGGTCTGCCGATTGCACTCACAGGCCCGTGCGAAAATATGATCCTTTCTATCAAGTTTAATCTTTACTCCTTTTGTCATGTTATCTATGGTCCGCCTCGCAGTGTCCACCAAGGGCAAGCACCTAAAGCGAGTAGCGATCTTTCAGATTCGCTCCTGACGCTTTAGCTCTTTTTATTGTCGCATGTCGTTATCGCAAAACCGCTCCACACTTTTGCGCGCCATGCTAGAGACGAGGGAAGACGAGCCGTGGCCAAGAAGGACAAGCGCAAGCCGGCAGGCAAGCAAGGGGGCAAGGCTTCGGCCAAGACCGCTCAGTTGCAGACGATTGAGAAGATCGACGATGCGTCCGGCGTGAAAAGCTTTCTCTATGTCGGCGGCAGGGATTGCCAGGTGGCCCATTTGCGCGAGATCGCCGAGAGCTATGGCGCGGAACTCATTCATCATGACGGCGGTTTGAGAGAGGCCGTTTCGCGCATCGATACGCTCTTGCCCTCCGTGGACTGCGTTTTCTGCCCGATCGACTGTATCAGCCACGATGCATGCCTGCGGGTGAAGACCGGCTGCAAGAAGTTCAGCAAGGCTTTCATTCCTTTGAGAAACGGCTCGAAATCGAGCCTGGAGCGGGCATTGCAGACCATGAAAGAACGGAACGCATAAGCCATGAATCACGATAGCCGCGATGGCACTTTCTTCATCGGCCTTCACAAGCTTGCCCAGCAGAATGGCGACGGTCTGGTGCCGGAGCTTTATGAACTTCTGACGCGCCGCCCGGATGAGTTGGAAGAAACCGACAAGATCCTGCGCTTTCCCATCGGACGGACACGTTTGCCGAATAGCACTGCGCCGGAAGAGACAGGCCGGGTAATTCCTTTGAAAAGCCGGAAGGCGTGACGCAAGAGCGGTAATCTATCGACCGCCGAGCTTCGTAACGAGGACAAGTTTCCCCGTTGCGAAGTCCGGTTCATGCCATCCATCAGACATCTCATCTTCATTCTGGGCGATCAGTTGTCGCCAAACCTCGCCAGTCTTCGCGATGCCGATCCGGCGCAGGATGTGATCCTGATGTGCGAGGTAATGGCGGAAGCGACCTATGTACGCCATCACAAGCTGAAAATCGCTTTCATCTTTTCGGCCATGCGGCATTTTGCGGAAGAGCTGCGCCAGCAAGGTTTCACTGTCCGCTATCGCCGCCTTGATGACGAGGGCAACAAGGGTTCTTTCCGGGAAGAGCTGCGCGCTGCCGTGACCGAGCTTTCGCCCGATTGCGTGATCGTGACGGAGCCCGGCGAATGGCGCGTGCTTGAGGATATGAAAGGTTGGTGGCAATTGCTGGGCCTGCCCGTCGATATTCGCGCCGACGACCGTTTCCTTTGTTCCCACAAGGAGTTTCGCGACTGGGCATCCGGTCGCAAGGAACTCACCATGGAGTTCTTCTATCGCGAGATGCGCCGCAAGACCGGGCTTCTGATGGAAGGCGATCACCCGGCGGGCGGGCGCTGGAATTACGATGCCGAAAACAGGAAGCCTGCCAGCCCGGACCTTCTGCGCCCCAAGCACAAGAGCTACAAGCCGGACGCGCTATCACAGGAGGTGATCGCGCTCGTTGAGGAACGCTTCGGCGATCATATCGGCAGGCTGGATCGCTTTGGCTTTGCGGTCACTCGCGCGCAAGCAGAAACGGTTCTGGAGAGCTTTATTCGGGACTTTCTGCCGCAGTTCGGGGAGACGCAGGATGCCATGCTGGTCGGCGATCCCTTTCTCAATCACTCGCTCATCTCCTTCTATATCAATATCGGCTTTCTCGATCCACTTGCCGTTTGCCGCGCGGCGGAGGAGGAGTATCGCGCCTGTCGGGCACCCTTGAATGCGGTGGAAGGCTTCATTCGGCAGATCATCGGCTGGCGGGAGTATGTGCGTGGCGTCTACTGGCTGAAAATGCCGGGCTATACGGAGCTGAATTTCCTGGAGGCGAAACGCCCGTTGCCCGGTTTCTTCTGGACGGGCGAGACGGATATGAAGTGTCTTTCGACGGTGATTGACGAGACCATCGATCACGCCTATGCGCACCACATTCAACGCCTGATGATCACCGGCAATTTCGCGCTGCTGGCTGGCATCGATCCATTTCAGGTGCATGAATGGTATCTGGAAGTCTATGCCGATGCCTATGAGTGGGTGGAGGCACCCAATGTGATTGGTATGACGCAGTTTGCCGATGGCGGAATTCTGGGCTCGAAGCCCTATGCGGCCAGCGGCAATTATATCTCCAAGATGTCGGACTATTGCCAGCACTGCCGCTACGACGTGAAGAAGAAAGTTGGCGAGGGCGCGTGTCCGTTCAATGCCCTCTATTGGGACTTTCTCGATCGCAATGGCGAGAAGCTTTCCGGCAATCGGCGGCTGGCGCAGCCCTATGCCACATGGCGGCGAATGAGCGACGAACAGCGCGGCACCTACCGCAAAAGCGCGCAAGGCTTCCTTAAAAAACTGGAAGCGGGCGAGAAGGTGTGAGCTTTGGAAAACCGGATCTCTTCTGTCTGCGTAAAGCAGGATAGATCATTTGAGGAGACCTTCGCATGTTGTCCATGACTTCGCTTCCGCAAGGCTATCGCGCGCTGGTTATTGGTGCGAGCGGCGGCATTGGCAGTGCCCTGTCGACCGTGTTGAAGGGGGATGTTGCCTGCGGCGAAGTGGTTGCGCTTTCGCGTAGCGGCACCGGTCTCGACGTCACCAACGAGGAAAGCGTTGCAGCGGCAGTCGCTGCGCTGGAAGGGCCGTTTCATCTGATCTTCTGCGCGACGGGCGGCTTGACCATCGATGGCGTTGGTCCTGAAAAGTCGCTCCGGCAGATTTCGGCAGACGCTATGATGCGCCAGTTTGCGCTCAATGCCGTTGGTACGGCTCTCGTGACGAAGTACTTCACGCCGCTTCTGCCGAAAAAAGAGCGGGGCCTGATGGGCTTCCTGTCTGCCCGCGTCGGCTCCATTGGTGATAACAATCTGGGCGGCTGGATTTCCTATCGCGCCTCCAAGGCAGCCTTGAACCAGATATTGCGCACGGCCTCCATCGAACTGGCGCGCACCAATCCGGAAGCGGTCATCGTGCCCCTGCATCCGGGCACTGTCGCCACTTCACTCTCCGAGAAGTATTCCGGCGGGCACGAGCGGACGGAGCCTGCGGTTGCGGCGACAAACCTGCTGACGGTGCTGAACGGACTTGCTCCGCAGCAATCCGGCCAGTTTTTTGCTTATGACGGATCAAGGATCGAGTGGTGATCTTCAGGTTGTCACACGCTCCTGCAATCCGGTTGAGCGCGACATGTATCAATCGCGCCGTCATTCTCGGCCTTGTGCCGAGAATCTACGGACGTCCAATAAAACCAATCCGTTGTAGATGCTCGGGACAGGCCCGAGCATGACGGGAAGACAGCTGAAAAGCCCCTCGTCAATAAACTAGATCGACCATAAGTTCACCAGAACAATGATCTGAATGACATAGGCAATTGCGACCGCCGCGGTAATGCGCATGCGCATGGCAAAGTACCAGGGTGCCTCGCGCCCCTCGGCATCAATCCGGCGGTCTACTTCCAGCAAGCCTACGAAGATCATGAGTTGAAGCCCGATCGCGACAAGCTGCGACGGAATGAGCAATGACGTCCATGTGGCCAGAGCCAGAATATTGCTTGCCACAATCGGAAGCACGGGCGGATCGCGGTCTCGCTGCGTCAAACCCCAGAGGGTGCCAGCCATGAAGGAGGCGATGATTGCGCCATAGGTCAGAAAAGCATGGAAACGAATATCCGGGGCGATGAAGCCGGGGATCAGCAGCAGGTAGAAGGGTAGGGCGCCGCTGAAGGTCAGGCTCTGGGTAAGGCGCTTCGTCGACATCAGGCAGTTTCCATTTGCAACAGGAGTGCATCCGCCAGAGCATTGGCGCTCTGGAATGCCGCTTCGACGCGGTTGCCGAGGCACCAGTCCCCGCAGGCCGCAAGATGGCGGTCCATATCCAGCAGGAACGGTTTCCCCAGCGGCGTTTCCACATTGGCATAACGCCAGCGGTGGAGGACCGGAGACGCGATCAAAGCGTTTCTCACCACAGGCAATAGTGCTTCCAGGGCGCCAATCATCCGTGCCTGTACCTGTTCCGGCGGCTCTTCCAGATTGGCATCCGACCAGCGATTGTTGGCATGCACGACAAGATGATTGCCCGTCTCGCGGCCCGGCTTGGT
The DNA here is from genome assembly GCF_011046895.1 of Rhizobium rhizoryzae. Classification (NCBI taxonomy): domain Bacteria; kingdom Pseudomonadati; phylum Pseudomonadota; class Alphaproteobacteria; order Hyphomicrobiales; family Rhizobiaceae; genus Affinirhizobium; species Affinirhizobium rhizoryzae. Next base: position 1,970,617 of record NZ_CP049250.1, read on the forward strand.
GTTGTTGTGGGCGATCCAGCCAAGGATCGGATGGGAAACCTGGGCTGCCGCAAACGGGAGATCGATGTCCGGTTTCATCTGGAGCATCAGGGTAAAGCACCCGTTCATGCGGACACCTTCCAGTGCCTCCTGATCGGCAGGATCAAGCGGCAGCAGGGAGGCGGTTTGCGGGGCAGGGGCGGTCGAAACCACCCAATCAAACCTGCCCTCCACGCTGCCGTGATCGCAATCGAGTTTCCAGTCGCCGACCTTGCCTTCGAGTGCGATTGCCCGCGTTTCGAATTGAACTTTCAGTGGTCGAGCCAGCCATTTCACCAATCTGGACATGCCTGGCACTGCAACAAAACGCGGCGAGCGGTCTTCGCGTTGTTCCAACGCGCCCGTTGCCGTCAAGTGGTGAACCGGCGTGCTCCAGGTCTCGATGACGCCCTCTTCAAGGGCCGGTTCGACAAGCGCGTGAAAACCGGCATCCCGAATGGTGAAATACTGCGCTCCGTGATCGAAACTCACGCCATCCTTGTGGCGCGTCGCCATGCGCCCACCGGTGCCGCGGCTTTTCTCCAAAACCAGAACTTCGGCATGCTGATCGAGCCTTCGTGCCAGTGTAACGCCGGCCAGTCCTGCGCCAATGATAGCGATACGAGGCCTTGTCATGACGCGCTTCCTTTCGAGGTTCGGCAGCGGTCAGAACAATATTTTACATTATCCCAGTCTCGCTCCCACTTTTTGCGCCAGGAAAAGGGGCGTCCACAGGTTTGGCAAACCTTGGTGGGCAGGTTCTGTTTTTTGATCTGCTTGGCCACGGCCTGTCTCGCTTGTCACCCGTCTTGCTGTCACACAGAGGTGATTACGGCGTGAGGCTGACAGCGGATCAGGATTCAGGCGAGCTTGCTGAGACTGCGAAACTGCTTGTGATAGACACTCGGGGTCGTGCCATAGCAGGATCGTATCCAGCGGGTCAGATGGCTCTGGTCCACGAAACCACAAAGCGCTGCGACCTGGGCCGGAGAATGCTGCCGCAGCAGCATCTTCGCCCGAGCCGTCCGGCGTGCCTGAATATAGACATGCGGTGTTACCCCGACATGTGCGCGGAACAGGCGCAGAAAGTGGAATTTGCTGAGTTCGATCTGCTGCGAGAGGGCTTCCAGTTCCAGGGAGGATACCAGATTGTCTTCAATATAGCTGCGGATCGCGGTGATCCGAGCATCCTCAATCTCAGGTTCAGGTGTTTCGCGAGAAATGAAAAGCCCCGTGCATTGATGGAGGAATTCCGTCAGGCGAGCGTGCCATACAGCCTTTTCCCGGGTTGCATCCAGAATGGCCAGTTGTTCGCTCAGCCGCCGCGCAATCGAATGATTGTAGAGAACGGGCGTTGGAAACCGGAAGCCCGCAGGCGCTATGCTTTCCATCGCCTGGGCCGGCACATGGAGGGTCTGATACTGGACGCTGTGCCCCTGCAAGGCTCCCGCCGAACTCAGTTCACCCGGATTGAGGAAGGTGATCGAACCAGCCGGGACGGCATGATCGATCCCTTTATGGATGAAAGACTGCACACCGGTAAGGACAATCCCGATGACAAACCCTTCATGGGCATGGGTTGCGAAGCTCGTTCGTGCAATACGGGCATCGAACCTCTCTACTTCCGGCCAATGACGCTGACAGCGCAGCTGGGAGATTTCCTTGAAAATTGTGCGAGATATATTCATTATATCCTCTCCCGCTCGACCGGTGGGTGAATGAAATCATAGTATTTATTCGTGTGCCTGTTGGATGCTGATCGTCCTCACTTACCGACGACGGCATCTAAGCCTGAAAATTCTCATGAAATTGGTGAGCCAGAACTGCTCATGTTTCAAACGAGTTCTATTGAACACAATCTTCAATTTTATTTCTATTGAGCCTTATCCGGGGCGGCGGCTATGTTAGCGCTTCAGATAAACCTGCATTTGGCGCAGGTTGAAGCCGTTCAGATTTCGCCCTTCGACGATCTGGAGAGGGGTCGCCACCTCTCCGAGAGCAAGCAGGCTCTTCTGGAAACTTGCGCTCTCCTCGACCCGCACTGCTGCAAAAGCGCATGATGCTCGGTGAAAGGCTGCCGCGGCATCATCGGCAGCCAGGCGTTGCATGCCCGTACCCAGCCGAAAGACGAGGCTGGGCTCCTCGTAACCAACGCTGAGGATGGTGGGTGCCGGGCAGTTGATCATCTTCTGTGCTGCATCGGCGATACGATCTGTCAGCCACAGACGTTCAGCACCCGGCAGGATGATGGCGAATGCCAAAATGTAGGCCAGACCGGCAGCAAGAATGGAGGCGGCGATCCCCTCCCGCATTTTGTTCGCCACCAGCAGACGCCAGGCCGCGACGGACATCAGGACAAGTGCACAGCCAAGCGTGATCCCGAGCCGGGATAACCTGTGTTCCGAAATATAGAAAACCGCGTTCAGGGCGATTGCAAGCAGGATACCGAGGGCGGCGATGCCAGAATAGGTGAACCGGAACCAGCGGCTTTCGGTCCGCAGGCCTTTGTCTGCCAGGGCAAGCCCGGTCAATACGGCCAGGGCGGGCATCATGGGCAGGATATAGTTCGGCAGTTTCGTTGCGACCAATTCGAAGAGCAACCAGGCGGGAGCCGCCCAGAAGAAAAGGAAGCGCACTTCAGGTCGTGTTCGTCGTGTCCAGCCCCAGAGAATGGCGAGCGAGGCAAAGATGGAGAGAGGCCAGAAGGTGCCAAGGCCAACGAGGAGATAGGTGCCGGGTGGTGCGCCATGCCCTTCCTGCCCTGTCGCGACCTTGCCCAGCATATCGTGACCGATGGACTGGGCAAAGAAGGCACCCTTCGAAATCCAGCCGATTGCAGCGAGCCAGGGAAGGACCACCAGCAGATAGACCAGAACGCCGCGCACGGGCGAGAGCGCGCGGATCAGCGACAGATTTCGCTCGGTCGCCGTTAATCCGATGATGGTGAGGCCTGCAATCATTGGCGCAACCGGGCCTTTGATCAGTGTGCCCAGGCCAAGGGCTATCCAGAACAGCCCGTTGCGCCACAGCACCTGCCTGCGCTGCGGGTCGAGATAGGCGCAGGCGAGCCCGAACTGCGACGCGACGATCATTGCGCAGAGCATGGCATCCGTTTTGCCGATGCGAGCTTCGAAGGCGAGTTCTACGGTACTTGCGGCAAGAAGCCCGGCGATAAGGCCTGCCTTCGATCCACCCATTCGCGCCGCAATGGCATAGGTGAAAAAGGCCGTGAGAAGGGCGCCGACAAGGGAGGGCAGGCGATAGATCCACAACGGGCTGGCAGCCCCTTCGCCAAACACCTTCGCCGACAGGCCTTGAAGCCAATAGATGCCGACCGGCTTCTTGTAGCGGGGCTCCTGCTGGAAGCGGATATCAACCCAGTTGCCGGTTTCCAGCATCTGCCGGCTGGCCTGGACATAGAGCGCCTCATCGCGATCCGTCAAAGGCATGAGGCTGATGCCAGGAGCGAACAGGAAAAGGCCCACAAGGCCTATGAGGATGAGGTTGAGGACATGGCGACGCCATTCGGCAGGCCTGTGCATGGCGCGTCCGGGCGCCGGTTCGGGAGCGGGGTGAAGCGCGCTCGCGTCTCCCGCTACCCTCCATGTTTCAACGCCGGAATCGATACGCATGGCTGCCGGTAACCCCCATCCGGCGTCTGCCTACAGGGCGATTATGTCAAACTCACTATACTTGGGCAGAATGTTTCGGGCAGATTGACGAGGCACCCCCCTGATCAACAGGAGATCGTTCGGACCGAGTGTTCGCGGTACAGGCCTTGAGTCCTACTCCAGAATAGGCAATGTTCGTCGCGTCCCGCCGAACAGCATAGAGTCCAGACCCGCCATGGATGTCACCATCTACCATAATCCCGCCTGTGGGACGTCCCGCAATACGCTTGCGCTGATCCGTCATCACGGCATCGAGCCGACAATCGTCGCCTATCTCAATAATCCTCCTTCGGTAGACGGATTGCGGCAGATGATATCGGACGCGGGGCTGTCCGTTCGCGATGCCATTCGTGAGAAGGGCACACCCCATCTGGATATGGGGCTCGATGATCCGGGTCTGAGCGACGATGCATTGCTGGCAGCCATGATCGATACCCCCATTCTCATCAACAGGCCCTTTGTCGTGACACCACTGGGCACAAGGCTGTGCCGCCCCTCGGAACTGGTGCTGGACATCCTGCCCGCGGCGCCTCAAGGCGAGTTCCGCAAGGAGGATGGTGAACAGGTGCTGGATTCTGAAGGCAAAAGGGTTGTCTGACCTCCGCTTGCCGGTTGCTGCCGTAATCCTTCTCGGCATAACCCAGATCATCGGCTACGGAACGCTCTACTATTCGTTCAGCATTCTGGCGCCAGCCATCGCGCGCGATTTCGGTCATTCGACCGAGTGGATCTTTGCTCTTCTGTCCTGTGCCCTGCTGGCGGGCGGACTGGCTGCACCATGGATCGGCAAGGCTTTCGATCTATTCGGTGCGGGCAAGGTCATGTGTTTTGGCAGCGTTGTTGCCAGTCTTGCCCTCATCATCTGCTCATTGTCTTCCGGCATAGGGTCCTTCGCGATCTGCCTGCTTATGCTCGAAGTGGCTGCCAATCTCGTGCAGTACGGAGCAGCCTTTGCCTTGCTGGTGCAATTGCAGCCTGCCGCCGCCACGCGCAGCATTACCTATCTCACATTGATCGCTGGCTTCGCCTCAACCCTGTTCTGGCCCTTCACCTCGGCCCTGCATGGCTGGATGACCTGGCAGGAGATCTATCGGCTCTTTGCCGTCTTGAATCTCGCAATCTGTTTTCCGGCCCATCTCTGGCTTGCAGGCCAGTTGAACCGGTCGCGCCGTCAGCAGAACATCTCGGCCGGACCCAGGGCCGAACTCTCCGGACTGCTTGCGCCCGACCGGCGGCGTCAGGGGTTTTTGTTGATGGCCTTCGCCCTTTCCACGCAAGCGCTCCTGAGTTCTGCGATCCTCGTGCATATGGTGCCATTGCTGACAGGACTTGGTCTCGGCGGTATCGCGGTCATCGCCGGTAGCCTGTTTGGGCCGTCGCAAGTGGCCAGCCGCCTGATCAACATGCTGTTCGGTCGCGATCTTTCGCCATTGGCGCTCGCGATCATTTCCGCGGTTCTAATGGCGATTGCGCCAGTCGCACTGCTTTTGGGTGCGCCATCCATCACTTCGGCAATCATCTTTGCCTGTATCTTCGGGTTTGGAAACGGCCTCTTCAGCATAACGGCCGGCACCTTGCCGCTCTATCTGTTCGGCAGCGCCGGTTATGGCGCGTTGCAGGGCAAGGTCACCTCCGCCCGCCTCGTATCATCGGCCTGCGCTCCCTTTGCGCTCGCCTATCTTTTAGCAAATGCGGGAACAACGATCTCGCTTCTGCTGCTTGGCTTCTGGGGCCTGATCAGTGTCGCAGCCTTTCTGGCTATTGCCCGGCGCTGATGCATCGCATCTGCCCTCATTGCGGATGTGACAGGAACCATCCTGCTTTCCTCTCGTTTCTGGCGAACAGACAACGGGAGATGATATGATGCTTGTCAAATTCGCAGTGACTGCGGCTCTGGCTCTGGCTGGCACGGCGGCCGTGGCGGAAGCACGGTCTGATGTCCACCTCTACGGCGCGGTGCCCGTTGCCGGGGATCCGCACCTGATGGCGAACTATGATAGCGCGCAGGCCTGGTGCAAGGTGGAACTCTACGGAACCTACCATGCGCAGCCGATGAACAGGGGAGCCTTCGGCGCGGCCCCCATGCGCAATTGCCTTGCCCGCTATGGCTTCGTCTATCAAGGCAATGAGCCTTACGCCTACCCGGTCCGGAAGGTTGTCTTCATCGTCAAATGACGGACACAGTTGCGCAAGTGCGCGACAGCACTGTGGGCTCGTGCCTGTTTGCTTCTGACTTTCTTCAACGGAAGTGGCGCACCCGACAGGATTCGAACCTGTGACCTTTGGAATCGGAATCCAACACTCTATCCAGCTGAGCTACGGGTGCTTTTCAGAATCGTTCTGTGCGGACGACTGTGCCGGTGGGAGGTTCATAACAAAGGTCAGGGGCCGCTTCAATCGCCCGGGCTGCAAAAAAGTGGTATCTCACCCATAATGTTCATTCGTCATCGATGCGGATGCAGGCGAAGAGCCTGGTCGACCAACATGTTCGCGACTGTCATCCGGCGTGTCGCCTGCGGGCGGAAATCGGGATGCACGCGATCGGGATGATTGAACTTGGCGAAAGCACGGCGTCGCGCCATCAGCTTTTCCGGGGTATCCTGCGGTTTGAGGGCAAGATCCTCGGCAATTTCCGTGTCCGACAAACGGGCAAGATGCGGCGGCATGACAGGCGGAGGGGGAGGCGGCTCTTCAACCTTGGAGAGCGTCTGTTCTTCATCAAGGCCATAGAGGCGATACAGGCTCTCTGTCGGCGAGGGCTCAGGCCTCTCCCAGGTTTCCGTGACGAAACCCATCGGCAGGCCAGACACACGAAAATTGGCCTGCGGCTGGGCGTCTGCCTCCTGCGCATCCTCATCGTCAAGCCGGGTCAGAATAGACTGGAAGACAGATTTTCCGAACAGCATCGGCTCCCCTTTCGGAGAGATATTCTGCAGCAGACAGTTGGTGCGGAGCTTGCGCGCCGCAACCATTTCGGTCGTCGGCTTTGATCAAGCCTGACTTTGGCTTTGGGACTGCGTGCCGCCCTGATCACTTGTCTGGCTTTGCGACTGGCTCTGGCCTGGGCCTTCGACACTCAGTGTCACCGTCAGGTCCTCGCCTGCGGAACCAATGCGCATGCCGGAAACCGGGGCTGCGTCGCTATAGCAGAGGCCGGAGGCAATGCGGACATAGCGCTCGTCCGGGCAGATCTTGTTGGCCGCATCAAAGCCCACCCATCCGAGACCCGGGATGTGCACCTCCGCCCAGGCATGTGTCGCAGTTTGTTCGATCCGGTCTTCCATCATCAGGTAGCCGGAGACATAACGCGCCGGAAGCTTCAGGAAGCGCGCAGCCGAAACAAAGATATGGGCATGGTCCTGACAGACGCCCGCCTTCGCTTCCAGCGCCTGTTCAGCCGTCGTTTCGGACGAGGTGGAGCCGGGTTTGTATTCCACATTGGCGTGGATCAATTCCATCAGGGCATGCATCTGCGCAAGCTCGCTGTCGCCAGTCACACTGCGGGCCAGTTCCTTGACGAGCGTGCCCGGCTTGGTGCGTTCCGTCTCGCGCAGATAGAGCCACAGCGGCACGAAGCCGTGATGCGGACCGAGCACGCCAGCGCGGTCAATCGTCTCCACTTCGCCTGTGGCGGTGATGCGAATGGTGTGTTCACCACCTTCGATCGAGACAAGATCCACCCGGTTGCCGAACTGGTCGTTATAACCGGCTTCCACCTTGGCGCCCTCGACACTCAGTGACCAGTTAAGCACCGTTTGTACATGGCTCGACTGCGGGTGCAGCCGAAGACGCTGGAGTGCATAGGCAACCGGCTCTTCGTAGAGATATTCGGTCGTATGAGAAATCTTTAAACGCATATGGCCAATCCGTCCCCCGGTGTGCCCATGCCCCGCTCAACGGTAAAAGCGGTAGCCTTCTGAAATTTCGACGCTGAGCTGGTTGTTGCGGCTGATGAAATCCTCAAGGAATTCGTGCAGGCCCTGATCCATCACATCGCCGATCTCGCCGCGTTTCAGCATCGTGCGGATACTGTCCGCCGTATCATGCGCGGAGTGACGCTCGCCGTAATCCTCCGCCAGATAGCGCAGATTGCTGACGATCTTTTCGTAGCAATAGGCGAGCGACCTTGGCATGCGGCGATTGAGAATGAGGAAGTCGGCGATGTTGGAGGGGCGATACTCCGCATCATAGACCCAGCCGTAGGACCGGTGCGCCGAAACAGACCGCAGGATGGATTCCCACTGGAAATTGTCGAGCGAGGAGCCCACCTGGCTGACGGCCGGCAGCAGCACGTAATACTTCACGTCCAGAATGCGGCTGGTGTTGTCCGCACGCTCGATGAAGGTGCCGATGCGCGAGAAGTTATACAGATCGTTGCGCAGCATCGAGCCGTGGAAGGCGCCGCGGATCAGGCCCGCACGCCGCTTGATCGTATCGATCACCGCCGGCAGATCCGCAGGCTTCACCCGCTTTTCCAAGAGCTGCTTGAGTTCGATCCAGCATTCGTTGGTCGCTTCCCAGGTTTCACGGGTGAGCGCGGTGCGTACCATGCGCGCATTGTTGCGGCCGGAATCGATGCAGGACATGACGCTGGAAGGGTTCGTCTTTTCACGCAGCAGGTAGTCGATTGCGTTGGCTGTGGTCACCTTGCCGTGCAGTTCCACATATTCGTCGCGCACGCCTGCGCTTTGCAGCACGCCATCCCAATCCTCATCCGTCGAGCCCGTCCGCGTCAGCGAGACGCGCAGACCCGCATCGACGAGACGCGCGATGTTTTCGGCGCGCTCGATATATCGGAACATCCAGTAGAGGCCGTTCGCAGTTCTTCCCAGCATGTTCGCTCAGTCCTCTAGAACCCACGTATCTTTGGTGCCGCCGCCCTGGCTGGAATTGACCACCAGGGATCCCTTCTTCAGGGCGACGCGGGTCAGCCCGCCCGGAATGATCTTGACCTCCTTGTCGGATACCAGAACGTAGGGGCGCAGATCCACATGGCGGGGCGCGATGCCCTTGTTGACGAGGATCGGCACGGTAGACAGCGAGAGCGTTGGCTGGGCAATATAGTTGGAGGGGCGGGCACTGAGCTTCTCGGCAAAATCAGCCCGCTCCTTCTTGGAGGCTGTCGGCCCGACCAGCATGCCATAGCCGCCGGAGCCGTGAACTTCCTTCACGACCAGCTCTTCCAGATGCTCCAGAACATATTTCAGGCTGTCGGGCTCGGAACAGCGCCAGGTCGGCACGTTTTCGAGCAGTGGCTTGCGTCCGGTATAGAACTCGACGATTTCCGGCATGTAGGAGTAGATCGCCTTGTCGTCCGAAATGCCGGTTCCCGGCGCATTGGCAATGGTGATGTTGCCGGAACGGTAGACATCCATGATGCCGGGAATGCCAAGCGCAGAGTCGGGCCGGAAGGTCAGCGGATCGAGGAAGTCGTCATCGACGCGGCGGTAGAGCACATCGATGGCTTCATAGCCGCGGGTGGTGCGCATCTTCACCTTGCCGTCGATGACGCGCAGGTCCGATCCTTCGACCAGTTCGACGCCCATTGTATCGGCCAGGAAGGAATGCTCGTAATAGGCGGAATTATAGATGCCGGGCGTCAGAACCGCCACGCGCGGCTTGCCCTTGCAGCCGGGAGGGGCGAGCGATGCCAGCGATTGCCGAAGCAGATAGGGGTAGTCCTCCACCCGCTGCACCTTGTTCATGGCAAAAAGTTCCGGGAACATCTGCATCATGGTTTCCCGGTTCTCCAGCATGTAGGAGACGCCGGAGGGCGTGCGGGCATTGTCTTCCAGCACATAGAACTGGTCTTCGCCGGTGCGCACGATATCGGTGCCGACGATGTGGGTGTAGACCCCGCCCGGCGGCTTGAAGCCGATCATTTCCGGAAGGAAGGCTTCGTTCTTCTCGATCAGTTCGCGCGGGATGCGCCCTGCGCGGATGATTTCCTGCTTGTGGTAGATGTCGTCCAGAAAGGCGTTGAGCGCCAGAACCCGCTGCTCGATGCCCTGGGCCAGCTTGCGCCACTCGCGCGCTGAGATGATGCGGGGAATGATATCGAAGGGAATGAGCTTTTCAGAGGAATCGGCATGTCCGTAGACTGCGAATGTAATGCCCGTCTTTCGGAAGATCGATTCCGCGTCCTGCGACTTCTGGATCAGATGCGCAGGATCCTGTGCGGCATACCACTCCTGGTAAGTCTTGTATGGTGGGCGCGGAAGGTCTTCCGCAGTCAACATTTCATCAAATGCCAATGGTGCGTTCCCCGATTTTGGACCATAAGAGTACAACGCAAACAGCATTGCAAGAACCATGCGTCATCGAAAAACAAATTAATTAGGCAATGCTGTCTGATGGCTTGATATAAAGCGCAAAGGCGCGCCAGATTGCTCGAAGTTTGTGCGCCAAGATGGCCTAACGCTCATGCAAACGCACTGCTTTTGCTATCTTTCCCGTTTCCGCGATTGTTCAACACTTCTGCTTTGCCTTGTTCCTGCATGAGGTTTAAGCAGCATCTGCACAATCTATCAGCATTTGATTCAAGGCTAAAATGATGCTTGACCGTCTGGCTCCTGCCATCTTCGTGGTCCTCTGGTCGACAGGTTGGATCGTTGCCAAGATTGCAGCGGCCCATGCCGATCCGTTGACATTCCTCAGTGCGCGCCATGCGCTCGCAGCGGTTGTCTTTGCCGGCTTCGTCCTGGTCTCGAAAGCACAATGGCCACGCACGCTGAAGCAGGGCCTCCATGCGTTTTTGTCCGGCATCCTGCTACATGGCCTCTATCTGTCAGGGCTCTGGTGGGCGATCGGGCAGGGTGTTCCGGCCGGTCTCTCGGGCGTTATTGCCGGGCTTCAGCCGTTGCTGACAGCGGCGTGCGCCTTCCTGCTTTTGCGCGAGAGGATCAGCCGTATACAGGTTGCCGGTCTCACGCTTGGCTTTGCCGGCATCGCAATCGCCGTGTCGCCTCAGTTTGCCGGGGTTCTGCAGCGCGGCCTGACCGGACTTGCGGTTCCGGTGCTGATCAACCTCATCGCCATGCTTTCCGTCACGCTCGGCACGCTTTATCAGAAGCGCTTTCTGGGAGACGGAGATCTTCGCGCGATCGCGACACTGCAATATCTGGGTGCCTTTGCGGTGACGGCGCCCTTGGCCCATGGATTGGAAACGGGCCGTTTCGACTGGACCGTTCCTGCGATCGCGGCGATGGCCTGGTCGGTGCTCGGCATCTCCATGGGAGCGGTGGGCCTGTTGCTCTACCTCATCCGGCGCGGACAGGTCTCGCGCGCGGCATCCTTGATTTACATGATGCCGCCGCTGGTGGCCATTGAAGCCGCTGTGCTGTTCGGAGAGGCTCTGACCGTGCCAATGGTGATTGGAACGGTGATTGTGGTGACCGGGGTTTATCTGGTCAATCGCAAGCCGAACGCCTGAGACGGCAAAACCCGCCCTCGTTGCCGAGAGCGGGTTTCTGAGATCAAGATATGTGTGATTGATCAGGCGCGATCGCGACGCTTCTGCTGGCCTTCGCCGCCGCCAAACTTTACCGGGCCACCATTGCCGCCGGTCTTGGCCTGGCCTGGGCGTCCCTGACCACCACGGTGCGGGCGCTTTGCACCCGGTTCGTGTGCGCCGTGGCTTGCATGGTCACGCTTGCCATGGCCCTGTGGACGGCCCTCGGCGCGATGCGGGCGACCTTCGCCCTGCGGACCGCCGAACTGCTTCTTGCGGCCCTGTCCGAAGTCTGACGTTGCGGCCAGATCATTGTCTGCTTCGAAACGCGGCGCTTCTTCACCACGACGCTGGCCGCGGAAGTCTTCGTTGCGCTGACGGGTCGGACGGTTGTTGCTACGGCCTTCGCCGCGCTCCAGTGCTGCCTCGCCATCAGCGAAGATGGGCCGGCGTGCCGGACGGGCTTCGCCGCGATTGCGGTTTGCCGAACGCTGGCCACCTTCACGATTGCCACCGTCGCGGTTTCCGCCTTCACGGTTTCCACCTTCGCGATTGCCGCCATTGCGAGCCTTGGTCGGGCGCGCGGGGCTGCGCATTTCAGCTGGACGCTGACCCGATGCAACGGTGATCTCGATGTTCATCAGGCGCTCGATGTCGCGCAGCAGGCGCGTTTCATCCGGGGCGCAGAACGCAATGGCGATGCCATCACGGCCTGCACGGGCGGTACGGCCAATGCGGTGAACATAGGCATCCGGCACTTCCGGCAGATCATAGTTGAAGACGTGCGTCACGCCGGGAATGTCAATGCCGCGGGCTGCCACGTCGGTTGCCACGAGCACCTTGATCTCACCGTCGCGGAAGGCCTTCAGTGCGCGTTCGCGCTGGCCCTGGCTCTTGTTGCCATGGATCGATGCCACGGCAAACTGCTGATCGGCAAGATGCTTGGAAAGCTTTTCCGCGCCATGCTTGGTGCGCAGGAAGACCATGGAACGGCCATCCGGATTCGCCAGGAGGGCGTTCTTCAGAAGTACGGTCTTGTCGTTCTTGCCGGCCACGAAATGGACATACTGCTCTACCTTGTCGGCAGCCTTGCCCGGAGGGGTAACCTCGACCTTGACCGGATCCTTGAGGTAGTCACCGGCCAGATCGGCAATCGCCTTCGGCATGGTCGCCGAGAACAGCAGCGTCTGGCGCTTGTTCGGCACCATCTTGGAAATCTTGCGCAGATCATGGATGAAGCCGAGGTCCAGCATCTGGTCCGCTTCGTCAAGCACGAGATAGCGCACGGTCGTCAAACCGATGGCGCGACGGCTGACGAGGTCGAGCAGACGGCCGGGTGTGGCGACCAGGATGTCGGTGCCCTTTTCCAGCATCTGCTGCTGCTTGTTGATCGAAGCGCCGCCAACGACGGAGTTGATCTTGAGTGGTGTGCCGCGCACATAGGCCTTCAGATTTGCAGCGATCTGGTTCACCAGTTCGCGGGTCGGGGCAAGGATGAGGGTGCGGGTGGTGCGGTTGTCGGGGCGCTTTGCGTCCTTCAACAGCATTTCGATGAGCGGCAGACCAAATGCTGCCGTCTTGCCTGTGCCCGTCTGGGCAAGGCCAATCATGTCGCGGCTCTGAAGAAGAAGCGGGATCGCCTGCTCCTGGATCGGGGTCGCCGTTTCGTAGCCCAGCTGGGAGAGGGTGGCTACGATCTGCTTGGAAAGACCAAGCTCATGGAAATTCGTCAAGTCGAATACCTTTCGGGGCGCCAAACGAGGATGCCCGGTCAGGCACCATGCCGAACCGGTTTCATCTGGCGTCAAGAACCCCGCGTGAATTGGGAACTTGTGTGTGGAAACTGCTTTCCAGCGCTGGCCAAATAAGGCCAATACTCGTGGCGCTTGCCTTCTTCGCGAGCCATTTTCGTCGCAGGGCCTGCTCACGCGGCGGCCGGAAGGTGAAAGCTGGGCTGCATGTGCTGCTTTGCACACAAAAAGTCAAGAGCCCGCGGCCATATTGGCGCGGGCTCTGGCAATTATCATCATCTTACGAAGCGATCGCGCTCCTCAGTACGGGCACACCCGCACCCGGAAAGCCTCGCCCCAATCATTCTCGCGCCATTCGTAATGGCAGCGGGGCGCCGGGGCCGGGCGATAATAGGTACGCTCGTAGTAAACGCGGCGTGGCGGCGGTGGTGGCGGCGGATCGATATAGACCGGGCCTTCATAAACCGGACCGCGAGGCTGCGAGGCAATGGCACCGCCAATCAGGCCGCCAACGAGGCCACCGGCAAGGCCAGCCGCGAAATCGTCCCGGGCTTCTGCCGCAGGCGCCGTGACCGCCAGCGCGCTTGTCACGGTCGCAACCGCCAGACTGCACGTAATGACTTTGCTCAATGCGAACATGGATCTTTCCTTTCACCCTTCTGGGCACATTCCGAGAGTGAAATATAAAGGCGGCAGTTTGATGGAAAGCGCTGAAGAGAAGTCTGAACAGGCGTTCAGCCAGACGAAACGTGAAATTGTTCTGACGGCTCAAATCTGCTCGCGGTGCTGGCAATATGGCATGACTTCGGCAAATACGCGGCAAATCTGTGAATGGCTATGGAGACGGATTCGATACGTCTCTGCTCCAAACGCCGGTTCAGATGCAGAATTTCGGTGGCTTATGCCCCGTTATATCAAGCGTTGGTTAACTATACCCGTGTCAATTCTTTAGAAACAGCGCACCATGCGAATCAGTGATCCAGAGTTCAGCGTGGTTCTTGGGGGACGAGTTGGAGAACGACAGCGCTTTACTGGAGAAGGCTTGCCGCCGGATCGGCGATCTGACGACGCCTGCCTTCATCAAGGATAGCAGCCTGCGCTATGTGGCGGTCAACGCCGCCTATGCGAGCTTCTGCGGCATTCCGCTTCCCCTGTTCAAGGGCCGTCGCGCCGAGGATATCCGCGGGCTCACCGAGACCGCAGAGCTTGAGGACAAGCAGAGGCGGGCCCTTGTCTTCGGGACCGAAGAAGTGGCAACCGAACGGGAAGATTGCGGCCGTCCGCTCTATGACATCCAGATTGAACGCTTCCTGTCCCATGACGACAGCGCCTTTCTGTTTGTTCTCTATCTGCCGCATGCAGAGCCAGAGCAGCCGTTGGTGCCGGATGGCTGTGCCCCGTCTGACGGCCTGACGGATCTGGCCGTCCTCGGACCGTCTCTCGATCTTCTCGACGCCGGAATCGCGATCTATGACCAGAACGAGACGCTCGTCTTTTTCAATGAGCATATGCGCGTGCACTTTGAGGCGCTCAATACGCCATTGTCCATCGGACGCAGGCTTTGCGACATCGTTGCAGATGCATTCCGCGCCGGTGAGGCGGCAAACGACTATGGCACGGAAGCCAGCTTGATGGGTGGTGAGGCTGTCGAGACCCGTCTTGAGGTTCTGCGCAGGCCGGAATGGCATGCCGTGGAGCCGATGCCGGATGGCCGTTGGCTTCGCAGCGTGAACAAGCGGTTGAACAATGGCTGGATGGTCATGTTGCGGCAGGACGTAACCGACCAAAAGGTACAGGAAATGCGCCTTGCTCGCGAGGTGGAGGAAGGCCAGATTTTCCGTGCGGCATTTGAGGATCTGCCAGTTGCCGTATTCCTGCGCGATAGCCGTCACCGCATTCTCTATGTCAACCGCATCTATGAGGAAATGCTGGGGGGTGACCGTCAAAGGTTCATCGGAAAGACGGAGCAGGAAATGTTTCCGGATTCTGCCGATCGATATCGCGAGGAAAATGAAAGGCTGCTGCAAAATGGCGGCAGTATCGAAAAGGATGAAGATGTCATCTTCCAGGACGGACACGTCATGGCGGCCATCACCAGACTTGGCCGGATTTCTTCGCCGTCGGGTGAACCTTACATCGTCGGTTCCATAACGGACGTTTCTCTTGCCAGAGATGCGCAACGGCGCGCCGAGGCCATGCATGAGCAGTTGAAGGCCATCCTCGAAGCTCTGCCCGTTGGCCTGGCCATTCTCGACAGCACGATGCGGCTTGAATATGTGAACCAGACGCTCAACGAGTTCTGGAGAGCGGATGGCGACGAATATCGAAACTGGACCGGGGAGCAGTATGAGGATTTCCTGCGGTTCAATTTTGCCCGCGGGATGTATGACCACGAAAATGTCGATCTCGATACCCTGATCCGCCAGCGGATCGAGATGCTGTGTCGCCCGGGACCCATCCCGCAATTCGAGCTTTCGAATCCGAGTGGCCGCCGCATTCTCGTGGACCGGATGCATGTGGGTGGCGACAAGATCCTTTTTACCTGCGTCGATATTACAGCGATCCGTCGTCGGGAGCAGGAAGCGCTGGAGGCCAGAGAGGCGCTCGACAGCCATGCGGAGATGATGCGCGATGCAACCGGTGCGATGTCGCAAGGCATTCTCATCATGCATGGCGAGGACATTGCCTTCTGCAATGATGCGGTCCACCGCCTTCTGGATCTTCCCGAGGAAGATCTCCAGGTGGGCAAGCAATGGCGACCGCTGTATCAGCGACTGATCGAGCGAGGCAATATTCCTGACGCGGACAAGGTGGTCCATAGACTGCTGGAGTGGGCGCAGGGGCCTGTTGGCGGGGCAAGCGCGAAAGTCTCCATGTGTATTGGGGGCGATCGCTACATCGACCTTGAAATGAAGAAGAGCGGCGAGCAGCAATATCTTGCCGTTTACACCGATGTCACCGAGATCCGCCACCGCGAGCGGGAGCTTCAGCGTCTGCTGGCGCGGGCGGAAGCCGCTGACAAGGCGAAATCGGAGTTCCTCGCCAATATGAGCCATGAGATCCGCACGCCGATGAATGGCGTCCTTGGCATGGCAGAACTGCTCTCAAAATCCAATCTCGACACCAAGCAGAAAACCTTCACCGAAATCATCGTCAAATCAGGCAAGGCGCTGATGACGATCATCAACGACATTCTGGATTTCTCCAAGATCGACGCAGGGCAGATGACGCTGCGGAAAGTGCCGTTCGATGTCGTCGACGCCGTGGAGGATGTCGCGACGCTCCTGTCCTCCTCGGCGGCGGAAAAGGACATCGAGCTCATCGTCAAGGCGAGCGGCGGCGGTACACGGGTTCTTGGCGATGCAGGGCGCTTCCGGCAAATCGTCACCAATCTGCTGGGCAATGCGATCAAGTTCACGGAGCAGGGGCATGTGCTGGTGGATGTCCATGCCGAGCGCAGTGAAGACGACCGGGTA
This sequence comes from Rhizobium rhizoryzae, assembly GCF_011046895.1. Lineage (NCBI taxonomy): Bacteria > Pseudomonadati > Pseudomonadota > Alphaproteobacteria > Hyphomicrobiales > Rhizobiaceae > Affinirhizobium > Affinirhizobium rhizoryzae. The sequence continues at coordinate 1,986,983 of NZ_CP049250.1, forward strand.
TCGCTTCACCTCAAAATAGAAGATACCGGTATCGGCATTCCGAACGAGGAACTGGACCGGATTTTCGAGAAGTTTTCCCAGGTTGACGGCTCCTCGACGCGTCGCCACGAAGGGACCGGTCTGGGGCTATCAATCACAGCGGGTCTGGTGGAAATCTTCGGCGGTACGATCCGCGTAGAGAGCAAGATCGGGCAGGGCTCGATCTTTTCTGCCGTTCTGCCCTTCGATGCGGCCCCGGGAAGCGGGGTCTCGCTCACCACGCCAGCCAGCGTGCAGAACGCAAAGATTCTCGTTATCGACGACAATCCCATCAACCGGCAGATTCTCTCCGAACAACTTGCATCCTGGGGCTTCGATGGCGTTGCCGCCGCCAGCGGTGAGGAAGGGCTTGCCGTTCTGAAGGCGGCCGACCAGTTTGGCGTACGGGTCGATGCCCTCATCCTCGACTACCAGATGCCCGACATGAACGGGCTTGCCGTTGCGGCAGCCATCCGCAAAGATGCGCGGCTGGCCGATCTGCCGATCATTTTCCTGACTTCCATGGATACGGCGCATGCGGAGGTGGGCAATGAAGGCCTGAATGTTCAGGCGCATCTCATGAAGCCGGCGCGCGGGCAGTTGCTGCACTCCACGCTCGTCGATGTGGTGCGAAATGGCAGGCGAGACAGGGACGCTTCGGAAGCTGCCAAGCAAGTTTCGACGAGGCCCGTCAAGCCTGTTGCCAGTGCTGCGCGAGAGGCTCCGATGCTCCGGGGTGGCGTCGTTCGTCCACCGCCCGGCGGACTTGAAGTTCTGGTCGCGGAAGACAATGAGGTGAACCAGATCGTTTTCACCCAGATCCTGCAATCCATGGGCGTGCGCTTCCGCATGGAGGAAAATGGAGAACAGGCCGTTGCCGCCTGGATGCAAGAAAGACCGCGCCTCATCCTGATGGATGTCTCGATGCCGCTCATGAACGGACATCAGGCAACCCGCCGTATCCGGGAGATCGAGCGGTCGGAAGGTGGCCATACCCCGATCATCGGCGTAACGGCCCACGCGCTGGAAAGCGACCGTGATCTCTGTCTGGCAGCGGGAATGGATGACTATCTCTCCAAGCCGATCAGCCCGGAAATCCTGATCGCCAAGATCAGTGAGTGGTATTCACCGGATGCGGAAGCCGACGGCGCTTTTCAGGTCTGATCATGCTGGATCGTCTGAAGGCCTGATACCACACAGCATTTCTCGCTTGCCCGCAAAGCCCGGCCGTCGTTCCACGACAAAGCCTGCCGCCTGCAAATTTCTCCGCACGAAGCCTGCCGCTGCATAAGTGGCGAATGTACCGTCCAGGACGGTTTTCTTGCAGACTGCCGTCATGAGCTCCAGCGACCACATGGCCGGATTGCGCGAGGGTGCGAACCCATCCAGAAACCACGCATCGAACGCGCCATCCCAATGCGGAACACATAACTCCGCTGCGCCGCAAACGACAGTCAGGCGAACCCGATCGTTCAGGTTAAGCGATACGATGCCTTCGGGCCGCTCCGGCCAGAGGGCAGCGAGTGCCTTGCGCTCTGCATCCACCTCCGGCCAATGGGCAAGTGCGCGGTCTATTTCGTTTGCGGCCATCGGCAGCAGCTCGAATGAGGTGAAATGCAGGCTTGCGTCGAAGGGTGCTGTCTGCTCCCACTGGCGCCATGTTTCGCAAAAGTTCAGGCCCGTTCCGAAGCCGAGTTCGCCGATGCGAAATTCACCCGGCCTCTGCCAGCGCTGCGGCAGACCGTTTCCAGCCAGGAACACGTGGCTGCATTCGAGCCTGCCATCGGTCTGGCAATAAAAGTGATCGCCAAACTGGGTGGAATAGGGCATATCGCCCTCGCGCCATTCCAGCGGTGTCGCCTCGTTTTCAGTCTGTCCGGGAGCCGTCATGGTTCATCCTTTTCTGACCCATGCGGATAATGTGCTGCCCTCCGGCGGTCAATCCGTATCGGCAAGGCGCGCCGTCGATCTTCTGGTCATCGGTGCAGGTGTCATGGGTCTATGGCTTGTGCTGAAGGCTGGCCACGCTGGATTAAAGACCCTGCTCGTCGATGCACAGGCGCCCGCCGCGGGTGCGAGCGGCGGCCTGCTTGGCGCCCTGATGGCGCACACGCCCGACCGCTGGAACGAGAAGAAACAGTTTCAGTTCGATGCGCTCGTCCAACTCGAAGAAGAGGTAGCGCGGCTGGAGGCTGAAACAGGCCTTTCCTGCGGCTATAGCCGGTGCGGGCGGTTGATTCCGCTGCCCAAGCCGCATCTGCGCACCATTGCAGAACGTAATGGCGAGGATGCAGTTCTTCGATGGCAGAGCGGGGAGAGGCGTTTCGACTGGCGGGTGCTGGATACACCTGCCGATCCCACTTGGCTTTCTCCAGACGCGTGTGGTGCCGGGTTGATCGATGACGGTCTGGCAGGACGTGTATCGCCGCGCAGTCTGGTCGCCGCACTCGTGGCTGCTTGCGACCAGTTGCCGACCGTAAGCCGGCTGGATGGTGAGGCCGTTGCCAGGCTTCTCCCTGGTCGGGCCATCCTGTCGAATGGCGAAGACATCCGGTTCGGTCAGGCAGTGGTTGCGGCAGGCGTCGGTTCCTTTGGGCTGCTGGATAGGCTGGGGCCGGTGCTTCGCAAGCCGTTGGGGCGTGGCGTGAAAGGACAGGCAGCCTTGCTGAAGGCGGATGTTCCGGCAGACGCTCCGATCATTTATCTCAACGGGGTCTATGTGGTGCCGCACGAGAATGGCACGGTTGCAATCGGCAGTACGAGCGAGGAAGAGTTCGATGCGCCGTTCGACACGGATCATCGGCTGGATGCGCTTGTCGAAAAGGCGCGGGGTCTGTGTCCTGCGATTGCCGAGGCGCCGTTGGTAGAGCGGTGGGCCGGCTTGCGGCCACGGGCGGTGGATCGCGATCCGATGATTGGCCCGCATCCCGATGCGCCCAATGTTTTCGCACTGACGGGCGGTTTCAAGGTCTCGTTCGGGATCGCCCATCGTCTGGCGGATGCGGTCCTTTCCGGCATGGCGGGGCAGCCGATGTTGGTTCCGGGTAGTTACGTGCTGGAGCATCATCTGAAAGTTGCATCCGCGGAGTGAAATCGACATATCCGTGTCGTCACGCTGTCATCTGAATCACCTATCTGCTGCTCGGCGAGGTCGGGGGACCTTGGAGGTTAGCAGATGCGGTATGCCATCAATTTTACGCCCACGGCGGCAGATCCACTGACCATTGCCGCATCGCAATGGCTTGGGCGAAATGCGTTCTCCGGTGAGGCCATGGAATTGCCATTCATCCGGGAACTCGGCCTGCACGAGATTGCCTTCAACACGGCGGTGCCGCGCCGCTATGGCTTTCACGCGACGCTGAAGCCGCCCTTCCGGCTTGCAGACGGCATGACCGAACCGATGCTGCTTCGGCATCTTCTGCATTTTACAGGTCAGCATCAGCCGATACCCCTGCCACGTCTCGAAGTCGTGCGGCTTGGAAACCGTTTTGCGCTTGCGCCGGAGCGCCCATGCCCGGATCTCAACCATCTGGCCTCGAGCGTCGTGATGCATTTTGATGCGTTCCGGGCTCCGCTTTCGGAAGCGGAACTGGAGCGGGTCGATACGGAGCGCCTGTCGGCCTCGCAGTTTTCCAATCTGCACCGGTTTGGCCATCCCCATGTGATGGACGAGTTCCGTTTTCACATGACGCTGACAGGTCCCGTGGGGTCGACGGAAATGCCGGTCTTCGAGCAGGTGCTGAAGCGCTATTTCGACCCCATTCTCCAGCGGCCGCAGATGTTGGTCAATCTTGCGCTGTTTGTCGAGACAGAGCCGGGTGCGCCGTTCCTGGTACACTCGCTTCATCCGCTGGGCAGTGTCTCCGCGAGGCGGATCGCTTGAGCCGCGTTTCGTGAAAATGTCTTGTGCAATGCATTAGAAACACTCGACATTTGATGAACGAGTGCTACCGTCGAAAGCCTGTTTGAGAAGGTGATTTTCGATGGTGGCAGAACCCTATCCGCGTGATCTCATTGGTTACGGTCGCAATATTCCGGACCCGAAATGGCCGGGTGGTGCGCGTATCGCGGTCCAGTTTGTGATCAATTACGAGGAGGGTGGCGAAAGTTGCATTCTCGATGGTGATCCTGCATCGGAAAACCTGCTGTCGGAAATCGTCGGCGCGGCGGCATGGCCCGGGCAGCGCAATCTCAATATGGAAAGCATCTATGAATATGGTTCGCGCGCTGGCTTCTGGCGTCTGCACCGCCTGTTCACGGAGCTGAACATTCCCTGCACGGTCTATGGCGTGACGCTTGCGATGATGCGCAACCCGGATGCCGTGGCAGCCATGAACGAGGCGGGCTGGGAAATCGCGAGCCACGGCTATCGCTGGCATGAATACAAGGATTACCCGGAGGAGCTTGAGCGGCAGCATATCCTCGATGCGGTGCGCCTGCATACGGAGGTCGCTGGTGAGCGCCCCTATGGCATGTATCAGGGCAAGCCATCCATCAACACATTGCGACTGGTGCAGGAGGAGGGCGGTTTCCTCTATTCCTCCGACAGTTATGCGGACGATCTGCCCTTCTGGGTGAAGGGCGTGGATGCCAAGCCTTTCCTCATCATTCCCTACACGCTGGATGCCAATGACATGCGGTTTGCTACACCGCAGGGTTTCAATTCGGGCGACCAGTTCTATACTTACCTGAAGGACACGTTCGACGCGCTCTATCAGGAAGGCAAGGACGGCGCGCCCAAGATGATGTCCGTCGGTCTGCACTGCCGCCTCGTTGGCCGTCCGGGCCGTATCGCCGCGCTCAGGCGCTTCATGGAATATGTGCTCGAACACAAGAAGGTCTGGATTCCGAAGCGGATCGAGATTGCCCGCCATTGGCACGAGCACCACAAGCCGGACACGATCTGATCATGACACGGGAAGACTTTGTCGACCGCTTTGGCGGCGTTTTCGAACATTCGCCCTTTATTGCAGAACGCGCCTATGACGACGATCTGGTGCGCGGTGAGGCACTCAATGCCCAGCGGGTTCATGCAGCGCTGGTGGCGGTCTTTCGCGTAGCATCCGAGGAAGAGCGGCTAGGCGTGCTGCGCGCGCACCCGGATCTCGCGGGCAGGCTTGCGATTGCGGGGGAACTCACCGAAGACAGTCGGAAGGAGCAGGCAGGCGCAGGGCTGGATCGCCTTTCGCCGGAAGAGCATGCCCGATTCACCGAGTTGAACGATGCATATACGCAGAAATTCGGTTTCCCCTTCATCATTGCGGTCAAGGGGTTGAACAGGCACGATATCCTGTCCGCTTTCGAGACGCGGGTGAATAACAGCAGGGACGAAGAGTTTTTGACCGCATGCGGGCAGGTGGAGCGTATCGCACTCCTGCGCCTTGAAAGCATGCTGCCTTCCGCATGAGGATGGGGTAGGATAGCCCGACAGGAGTTGAACATGCGCCCATCAGAAGTGCTGGAGAAAAACAGGGAGGCGATCCGGGCGCTCGTCGCGCGCCACCGGCTGGCGAACCCCCGCATATTCGGCTCTGTTGCGCGCGGTGAGGATCGCGACGACAGCGATCTGGATATTCTGGTCGATACACTGGAGGACACCACGCTTTTCGATCTTGGCGGTCTTCAGCACGAGTTGGAGAACTTGCTGCAAATGCGCGTTGATCTTGCAACCAGCAAGGGGCTTCGCCCGAGGGTCAGGGATCGCGTTCTGGCCGAGGCTGTTGCCTTATGAGTTTCGACCGCGGCAGGTTGCTTGATCACATCGAACAGATGGAAGAAGCCGCTGAAAACGCAATTGCGTTCGTCTCAAATTCTGAAAAGATCGACGTCATTCGCGATATCAAGACACAGATGGCAGTCTCTATGGCTCTGGTGATCCTGGGAGAAAGTGTTGCCAAGGTCCTGAGATTAAATCCGCATATCGGCGATGATCATCCTGAAATTCCGTGGATGAAGATAAAGGCCATGCGTAACCTCGTCGCGCACGACTATTTCGAATTGGAGTTCGAGGTCGTCTGGAAGACAGTACGCGAAGACTTGCCGCAACTCCTTGCCCAGCTTCGGGCTCTGCGCCATATCCATGCCCAAGGTGAATAACTACAGATGTCCAAAATCCTGCCGATCCAGCCGCTCACTCAAGCCGCATTTGCGCCGTTCGGTCAGGTGATCGAGGCCGATCCCGCCCGTATGAAGTTTATCAATGGCGGCAATACCGAGCGGTTTCATGCGCTCGCGGAAGCGGAGGTTTCAGGTGAAGATGCGCGTGTCATCATCAACATCTTCCGGGGCCAGCCTCGGCCGTTTCCCTATGCGCTGACGATGATGGAGCGCCACCCGTTCGGCAGCCAGAGTTTTTCGCCGCTGAACGGCAGGCCTTATCTGGTGGTTGTGTCGGAAGATGAAGGCGGCCAGCCCGGCGAACCACAGGTGTTTCTGGCGCGGGGCGACCAGGGCGTGAACTATCGCCGCAATGTCTGGCATCATCCGCTGATGACGATCGGCACGGTTTCCGATTTTCTGGTCGTGGACCGGGACGGACCGGACAACAATCTGGAAGAATTCTTTTATCCTCAGCCCTACAGCATCAGCGAGCCCAGTTTATGACCGGATTGACCACCCATGTTCTCGATACAGCACTCGGTAAACCCGCTGAAGGTCTGTCAATCGATCTCTTTCACCTGGAGGGCGAGACACGCCGGCATTTGAAGTCTGTGGTGACCAACGCCGATGGGCGGGTGGATGGCGGGCCGATCCTGATCGGCGAGACGTTCCGCAAGGGAACGTATGAACTCCTATTCCATGCCGGTGACTATCTGCGCCGGTCCGGAGCCATCCTTGCCGAGCCCGCATTTCTGGATGTCATTCCCATACGCTTCGGAATCGCGGACGAAAGCGGCCATTACCATGTGCCACTGCTGATCTCGCCCTACGGCTATTCAACCTATCGAGGCAGTTGACATGCGCTTTGCCGCCATCGCCGACATCCACGGGAACTGTGCGGCGCTGGAGGCGGTGCTGACCGATATCGGTCAGCAAGGCATTCCCACGAACGCCATCGTCAATCTCGGTGATTGTCTTTCAGGGCCGCTCGATGCCGGAAAGACCGCTGACCTTCTGCTCTCCCTTGATCTACCGACGGTCCGCGGCAATCATGATCGGTACCTGGTCGAGCAGGCAGTCAGTGACATGGGGCATTCTGATGCGGCAGCATTTGCGCAATTGACGGCCGAACATCTGGATTGGCTGCGCAGTCTGCCGGCATCGCTGGTGTGGAAGAACGAAGTCTTACTCTGCCATGCCACACCGCAGGCGGATGATGTCTATTGGCTCCAGACCGTCAGTAGAGATGGGTACGTTCATCAAAAAGCGCGTACGGATATCGAGGCCTTGGCTGAGGGTATTTCCCAGTCGCTGATCCTGTGTGGTCATACGCACATGCCGCGCGCCGTAATGCTTTCTGACGGACGGCTGATCGTCAATCCAGGCAGCGTCGGCTGTCCCGCCTACTCCGACGCGGAGCCAGTGCAGCATCGGGTGGAAACCGGTTCACCACTTGCCTCCTACGCAATCTGCGAGCGGCGTGACGGTCTATGGAATATTACGTTCCGGCTTGTGCCGTATGATCATCATCGACAGGCCGCGATTGCTGAGGCCAACGGTCGTCCGGAATGGGCGGCGGCACTCGCCACCGGTTGGCTTTCGTGAGGGAATAGTGGTTTGCGCAAACGCAGCGGTGACCAGCGCAAAGGTCACCGCGTTGTGCGCCTGGGTGTGTCCCGATATTTTTAAAACCGCAGGTCGTGATCCTGCGGTTTTTATATGGGGATTTTTCCATGGAAGATATTTCAGTTGCTCAGGCGCTTGCGGATTTTGCGCAACGTCACTCGGGCGTCATTATCGAATCCACATCCGCTACAGTGGTCATCTACACAGGTGATCTCTACAACGTCGTGGGAAGTACGCCGGACCCGAAGATCAATGGCGTGACGTGGAAACAACTGCTGATCAACAACGGAATTGGCACCAATTCCAATGATCACTGCTATGCCACCTTACCTCTGCCGACCGGCTCTTCGTCGCATCCGAATTTCAGTGTGGGCGGTCACATGACACCGAACAGCGATGGCTCGGTGCCGACAGGCGGCAGTTGCTACCTGATGCCGCTTTGTTACTGGCACAACAGCACGTCCAACAATGGTGTGCCGTTTCCACATTCGCCGGACACGATGCTGCAACTGTCCGGTTACATGCAGAGCGATCTGGCCGCGACCTTCGTGGCACGCATGCCGAGCGCGACGCCCTATACGCTTGTCGGGGCGCATGATGGTAACGTCTTCACCGCCGATGTGGCAGGGCCGGATGTCGCATCGTCATGGGTCGGTCAAAAGGATGCCGCAACTGGCGGAGCTTTCCCGGAGCATTACATCCTCTTCCGCCAGATCCGGGAGAAGGGTCTCATCAAGTACGTGATCGAGGATGCACGCGTGCCTGACCCGGCAAGCAAATAACCGGATCAGGCAAGGTGACCTCCGCGTTCCGGATTCCCTTGGGTCCGGAGCGCAATATGTCAGACGCTTAATATGGATTGTGAGCCAATATGCTGCGATCCACAGTCTGGATGTCACGCTTGCCGCAAAGCGCCATGGTGACATCCAGTTCCTTGCGTAGGATGCTCAGGGCCAGGTCCACACCCTCCTTGCCCATGGCGCCGAGGCCATAGAGGAAGGGACGGCCGATATAGGTGCCGCGCGCACCAAGTGCGACGGCCTTCAGGATATCCTGGCCAGAGCGAATACCGCCATCGACATGCACTTCGATACGGTCTCCTACGGCGTCGACGATCTTCGGCAGCATGCTGATGGAGGAGGGAGCGCCGTCCAGCTGGCGTCCGCCGTGGTTGGAAACGATCACCGCGTCGGCCCCGGTATCGGCTGCCGCGCGAGCGTCTTCTTCATCCAGAACACCCTTGATGATGAGCTTGCCGCCCCACTGCTGCTTGATCCATTCAATGTCTTTCCAGGAAAGACGCGGATCGAATTGTTCTGCTGTCCAGGAGCCGAGCGACGAAAGGTCCGATACATTCTTCGCGTGGCCGACAATGTTGCCGAAGGTGCGGCGTTTCGTGCCCAGCATGCCGAGGCACCATTGCGGGCGGGTCGCCATCTGCCACACATGCTTGGGCGTGAACTTCGGCGGCGCTGAGAGGCCGTTGTGAATATCCTTGTGGCGCTGACCGAGAATCTGCAGGTCGGCAGTCACCACCAGTGCCGAGCAGCCGGCACGCTTTGCGCGATCAATCAGGTTCTGGACGAAATCGCGGTCGCGCATCACGTAGAGCTGAAACCAGAACGGCTTTGTTGTGACTGACGCGACATCCTCGATCGAGCAGATGCTCATGGTGGACAGCGTGAAGGGAACGCCGAATTCTTCAGCGGCCTTTGCTGCCAGCATTTCGCCATCCGCGTGCTGCATGCCGGTGAAGCCGGTCGGGGCCAGAGCAACCGGCATGGCGACGTCATGACCGATCATGGTGCTCTTCAGCGACCGGTTGGTCATGTCGACCATGACGCGCTGGCGCAGTTTGATGGCTGCGAAGTCGTCTTCGTTCGCCCGATAGGTGCCTTCCGTCCAGGAGCCGCTATCCGCGTATTCAAAGAACATTTTCGGAACGCGGCGGCGGGCAAGCGACTTCAGGTCGGCAATCGTCAGCGGGGCAGTCATTACTCTAAAGTTCCTCCGGGTCGTTGTTCAACAACTAGCATAGGTGTCGCCCGAAGGAAGCAAAAAGTATGATTTGGGAAGCCTTTGCTGCTCACCTAATCCAGAGGCTTCATCGGCTTTCCGGCCACGTAGGTTTCCACGACGGAACGGTCGTCACCCAGTGTTTGCAGCAGGAAAAGCTCTTCCGGCAGAGTGTTGACCGTTTCCATGCGCAGCCGCATGGCCGGTGTCGCGGAGGCGTTCAGGACCACCAAATCGGCATCGGTGCCTTCATCCAGCGTGCCGATGCGGTCTACAAGCGAAAGCGCTTCCGCGTTGCCTCGCGTCATCAGGTGGAAGCTTTCCAGCGGGTTCAGCCGCTCGCCCAGCAATTGCTGGATCTTGTAGGCCTCATCCATGGTCTTGAACATCGAATAGCTTGAGCCGCCGCCGATATCGGTTGCCACGCCGACGCGCACGGGCTTCTCGCGACGCCGGATGGCTTTCAGCGGAAAGAGACCTGAGCCGAGGAAGAGGTTCGAGGTCGGGCAATGCACCGCAACGGAGCCGGTTTCCGACAGCACATCCGCCTCGCGTTCCGAGAGATGGATGGCGTGGCCGAGCAGCGTCTTCTTGCCCAGCAGGCCGTAACGGGCATAGATGTCGGTGTAATCGGTCGCGTCCGGATAAAGCTCGCAGGTAAAGCGGATTTCGTCGTGGTTTTCCGAAAGATGTGTCTGGATATGCAGATCCGGAAATTCCTTCGCCAGTGCCTGCGCGGCGCTCATCTGCTCTGGTGTCGAGGTAATGGCAAAGCGTGGCGTGATGGCGACGTGATTTCGACCCTTGCCGTGCCATTCTTCGATCACGGCACGCGTTTCATCATAGCCGAGCTGCGGCGTATCCAGCAAACCTTGAGGGGCGTGGCGATCCATCATCACCTTGCCGCCCACCATCAGCATGTTGCGCTTCGTGGCCTCACTGAAGAAGGCGTCAGCAGATGCCTTGTGAACAGAGCAATAGGCGACGGCGGTCGTGGTGCCCTGCCGCAGGAATTCGTCGTAAAAATGCGTGGCAATGCGGGCCGCGTGGGCGCTTTCGACGAAGCGGCATTCTTCCGGGAAAGTGTAAGTATTCAGCCATTCCAGCAGGTTGGCCGCGTAGGAGGCAATGACCTGCATCTGCGGGAAATGAACATGGGTATCAATCAGGCCCGGCAGAATGAGGTGCGGGCGATGGTCCACTTCCTCCACGCCTTCCGGTGCGGCAGCCTTTACCTGCGTATAGCTGCCCATCTTCGCGATGCGCCCGTCCTGCACCAGCAGACCGCCATCCTCTTCATATAGATAGCTTGCAGTGTCGGTCAGGCTTTCCGGTGCGCGATGGAAGGAGAGCAGGCGGCCGCGAAGAAGAAGTGAGGTCATGTTATTGTGTCGCTCCGGCACCCTTGACGGCGCTTTCATACCAGGCCGTCAGAAGCTTGCGCTCATCCGGCGAAATTTCGGTGATATTGCCCGGCGGCATGGCATGGCTGCGGCCTGCCTGAATGTAGATCTCATGCGCATGACGGGCGATCTCGGCATCGGTTTCGAACTTCACATCCTTGGGCGCAAAGCGAATGCCTTCCCAGACCGGTTCTGCCGCATGGCACATGGAACAGCGACCTTGGACGATTTCCTTCGCCTTACCGAAATGCGCATCGGCCACGAATTGCTGCTGCATGGGTGAAAGTACGGCCGCCTGCTTTTCTCCCGTCAGCACTTTCGGCACGGTGGAGAGCCACATGATGAGGATGAACAACAGCACGGTCACGAGCCATGTCCAGGTGGGCTTTCCCTTGCGGGCGTGCGTGGTGTTGAACCAGTGGCGGATGGTAACGCCCATCAGGAAGACAAGTGCTGCGATAACCCAGCTGAACTGGGTGCCAAACGCCAGCGGATAGTGGTTCGACAGCATGAAGAAGATGACAGGCAGCGTGAGATAATTGTTGTGCAGGGAACGCTGCTTGGCAATGCGGCCATATTTCGGGTCTGGTGTGCGGCCTGCGATCAGATCCGCCACCACGATCTTCTGGTTCGGGATGATGATGAAGAAGACGTTGGCGGACATGATGGTGGCGGTGAAGGCACCAAGATGCAGGAAGGCAGCGCGACCGGTAAAGATCTGCGTATAGCCCCAGGCCATGGCGACCAGCACCACGTAGAGGATCGCCATCAGGCCCCAGGTATTCTCGCCGATGGGGGACTTGCAAAGCTGATCGTAGATGATCCAGCCGATGGAGAGCGAGGCCAGCGACAGCAGAATGGCCTGCCAGGAGCTCAGCGGCAGCACATCGTGATTGATGAGGAAGAGATCGGCGCCGCCATAATAGACCACGCAGAGCAGCGCGAAACCGGAAAGCCAGGTGACATAGCTTTCCCATTTGAACCAGGTCAGGTGCTCCGGCATCTGCGCGGGCGCGACCAGATATTTCTGGATGTGATAGAAGCCGCCGCCATGCACCTGCCATTCTTCGCCATAGGCACCCGGCGGCAGGTGAGGGCGCTTCACCAGCCCCAGATCCAGCGCGATGAAATAGAAGGACGAGCCGATCCATGCGATTGCAGTGATCACGTGCAGCCAGCGCACGGCGAAGCTCAGCCATTCCCAGGCTATGGCATATTCATACATTTCGGTTTTCCCGATTCATTCCCCGACATGACACTTTGCGAAAATTCTTAAACGAAGAAAAGCAGAAAGGGTGCATTGCAGCAGATATTCAGCCTTGTTTGCATGCGCGGCGGCTACGGGTTGCCGATATCCGGTGGCAGGATGCTCGCGTTTGGTGAAAGCTCCATCGGCAATAATCTCAGGTCGTCTGCCAGCTTCTTCGGCAACCAGTCTCGAAAGGCCTGGATCTTTGCCATTCTGCGACGGTTTTTGGGATAGATGAGCCAGTAGCTGTGGTCGTCCTTCTTGAACACGTCAAAGGGCATGATCAGGCGTCCGGCTTCCAGTTCCTCGCCATGAAGAAACGGGCTTAACAAGGCCACGCCGTGACCGGCGATTGCGGCACTGCCTTCCAGATCGAGTGCGCCGTCCGCATCGATCGTAATAGTGCCGGGTAGGGGAATGTCTATCCCGTTCGATCGAAACCAGATTCCCCACCATTTATTGCTCCCACCAATCAGCGGCAGTTTCAGCAGATCCATCGGCGTTGTCACGCCACCGATTGTTTCGGCCAGCTTCGGGCTCAGCATGGGCGCATAGTTCAGTCGGAACAGCTCGTGCGCTTCCACATCCGCTGGCTGCTGCTCAGCTCTCCAGATGACGACGTCGGCATTTTCAGTTCTAAAATCGACCGGTTTCTCTGCACGCAGGATGCGAACCGCAAGACCGGGATGTGAAAGCTGGAACGACCCGATATGGCGGGCCAGCCAATGGGAGGCAAAGGTTGGTGTAGACCGGATTTCCAGAACGCCTTCTGCCTCTTGCTTTGCGTCGGCGATTGCATCGGACAGGAGTGAAAACGCTTCCGTCACTTTCGGGATCAGAAGTTCACCGGTGGCAGTCAGCGAGATGCTGCGTGCCTCGCGCAGGAAAACCGCGCGGTCCAGATGATCTTCCAGCAGTTTGATCTGGTAGCTCACGGCGGTCTGGGTCATGCCCAGTTCTTCGCCCGCCTTTGTGAAGCTCTTCAGACGCGCCACCGCTTCAAAGGCTCGAAGACCGTTGAGCGGGAGCTTCCGAGACATTTTCATGCATAAGCTCTCTTTCTGGGTTCGCAGGCATTTCGAATTGGTAGAGCGCAGGAAACGGGTGGTATGTCACCGGATATGGGCTCATTTGTCGAGCCAGACATGAAAAAATCTAGTGTTGGAGGCCATCATGGCGGTCTGGACCTTCGGTTCTGCCCGGCGCAAAACTGCGTTCCGGATTTGGTACACGCGTCTCATGGGCAGGCTGTTGCGTTTGCGCTCAAAGGAGATGGAACCGGTGCCTGACGAGCTACAGCAGGATCTCGCGATCAGTGGAGGAGATCGTCATTCCGATCCACCACGCGAGGATTTCTGGAAGCGGCTCGTCGAGCGCAGGTTGCCGCCTTTATAGGCCGCGGCTGGTGGTACGGCGCGCATAGGTCTCCAGCAGTTCCGCAGCCACCAGCGCCGCAATCACCGCCGGGCGCTTGTCGCGGACCGTCGTGCCGCCGATGGGAAGAACCAGCTTCTCGCTGGAGATTGCGCCCTCCGCTTCCTTCGCCAGCCAGCTCTTGAAGGTCGCCCTCTTGGTGGATGAGCCGATCATGCCAACATAGGCCAGATCATTGCGGGCAAGGGCTTCCTTCGCGATGAGGAAATCCAGCGCGTGATCATGGGTGAGGATGATCACGGCGCTGGCTGCTGGTAGATCTTTTATCAGGGCTTCCGGCATGGCCACATGCCGCGCGGTCACTGTGTCCGGCAGGCCGAGCAGTTCTTCCGCTCTTGTTTCCACCACCGTCACCTGCAAGGGCAGGGGCGTGAGAGCTGCTGCCAGTGCTTTTCCCACATGTCCCGCGCCGAAGAGCATGACTCCGGGGTTGGCTGCTGACTCTGCGGCAAGGCGTGACTCAAGGTCTGCTGCCAGTTGCGGCGTCACGTGATTGAAGGTGAGCAGGGTTCGCCCGCCGCAGCATTGGCCGATCTCCGGTCCGAGAGGCACGTCCATCTGCGTCTGGCCGCTGCCGTCGAGACAAGCGCGCGCATTGTCGATTGCCATGAATTCCAGCTGCCCGCCACCGATGGTCCCAAAGCATTCCGCAGCAGACACCAGCATGAACGCGCCCTGTTCCCGCGGCGTCGATCCCTTCGCGCTGGCAACGGTCACGAGGATGACGCGCGGGTTACGGCTGAGGAAGGTGGTGAGAGAGGTCATTTGATCCGACCCATAATCATTGCGAAGAATGCGTGAAGGTGCGCACCCCCCTCTGTCCTGCCGGACATCTCCCCCTCAAGGGGGGAGATCGATTCGGGGCGCCCTCCCAATCATATCTGATCCTCTCGGTGCTCAGCGATGTTAACACTTCTGCCTCGTCTGGCTTCAGGAGCGAGCGGGTAGCCATTCTGCCGATCTCCCCCCTTGAGGGGGAGATGTCCGGCAGGACAGAGGGGGGTAAAGCTCCGACGTGGACGCTATACTTCTTCAAAGCGTTCAATTCCGATAACCTTAAGTATATGCGTGCAAACATCGTCCATTCGATTGAGCACTTCATCATTGGTTAAGCGGATGACCCGCCAGCCGAGTGCAATCAGCGCGGCGTCCCGGTGGTAATCCCGCTCAATCTGCTTGTCCAATGAATGTGTGGCTCCATCGATCTCGATAATCAGCCTGTGTTCGGCGCATGCGAAGTCCGCGATGTAGCCGCCAATCGGCATCTGCCGCCGAAAGCTTAAGCCCATCAGCCGGTGCGCACGCACTGCATTCCAGAATTTCAGTTCCGGTTCCGTCAACGCGCGACGCATGCGCCGCGCATTTTGACGATTGCGAACCGGGACTTCGAAATGCGGCATTGTCAGCCTGTCACATCGCCTTCAGCCGCTCCACGGCCATCAGCACGCGTTCTGGCGTTGCGGGGGCATCGAGGCGCGGGCAGACGGTGTAATCGGCAATGGAGGCAACGGCCATCGAGAGCGCTTCAAGCACAGAAATGCCCAGCATGAAGGGAGGCTCACCGACCGCCTTGGAGCGACCAATGGTGGCCTCCTTGTTTTCAGACCATTCCGCCAGCTTGACGTTGAAGATCTTCGGACGGTCGGATGCCAGCGGGATCTTGTAGGTGGACGGCGCGTGTGTGCGAAGCCGACCCTTCGTATCCCACCAGAGTTCTTCCGTCGTCAGCCAGCCCATGCCCTGCACGAATGCACCTTCCACCTGGCCGATATCGATCGCCGGGTTCAGCGACTTGCCGACATCGTGCAGAATATCGGTGCGATCCACCAGATATTCGCCCGTCAACGTATCGATGGAGACTTCCGAGCAAGCCGCGCCATAGGCGAAGTAGTAGAAGGGGCGGCCCTTGCCCGCTGCACGATCCCAGTGGATCTTGGGCGTCTTGTAGAAGCCTGCGGCGGAAAGCTGAACGCGATCATAATAGGCGGCACGCACCAGCGTGTCGAACGGTACCTCGTCCTCGCCCACACGCACGCGATTGGCAAGGAACTCTACCTGATCCTTCTCCACCTTCCATTGACGGCAGGCGAAATCGATGAGCCGTTCCTTGATCTGGCGGGCTGCATCATAAGCAGCCATGCCGTTCAGATCCGAGCCGGACGAGGCGGCCGTGGCAGACGTGTTCGGCACCTTGCCAGTGGTCGTGGCGGTGATCTTCACCCGGTCGATATCGACATTGAAGGTGTCGGCCACCACCTGCGCCACCTTGGTGTAAAGGCCCTGGCCCATTTCCGTGCCGCCGTGGTTCAGGTGAATGGAGCCATCCTGATAGATATGCACCAGCGCACCGGCCTGATTATAGGCGGTCATGGTGAAAGAGATGCCGAATTTCACGGGCGTCAGCGCGATACCCTTGCGGATGACCGGGCTGTTTTCGTTGAACTCGATGATGGCCTGACGGCGAGCGCGGTAATCACTGGAGGCCTCCAGTTCTTCCACCAGCTTCAGGATGATGTTGTCTTCCACCTCCTGATGATAGGGCGTTAGCGTGCGGCCCGATCCCGGCTGGCCGTAGAAGTTCAGCTTGCGGATATCGAGCGGGTCCTTGCCCACTGCATAGGCGATTTCCTCGATGAAGCGTTCGCCGCCCACCATTCCCTGCGGCCCACCAAAACCACGAAAGGCGGTGTTGGAGCAGGTGTGGGTTTTCAGCGGCTTAGAAGTGAGGTGCACATGCGGATAGAAATAGCTCGAATCCGCATGGAACAGCGCGCGATCCGTCACGGGGCCGGAGAGATCCGCCGAGAAGCCGCAGCGAGCCGCATAGGTGGCATCGACAGCGTGAATGCGGCCTTCCTCATCGAAGGCGAGATCGTAATTGACGTGGAAGTCGTGGCGTTTGCCTGTTACGGCCATGTCTTCATCGCGGTCGGGCCGGAATTTTACGGCGCGGTTCAGCTTCTTGGCTGCCACCGCTGCCAGGCATGCAAACAGATTGCCCTGCGTTTCCTTGCCGCCGAAGCCACCGCCCATGCGGCGTGTCTTCACTTCCACCGCATTGTTGGCGCAGCCCAGAACATGGGCAACCATATGCTGCACTTCGCTGGGGTGCTGGGTGGAGGACCAGACGAGGATATCCTCGTCTTCACCCGGAATGGCCATGGCGATCTGGCCTTCCAGATAGAAATGCTCCTGACCGCCAATATACATATGGCCCTGAACGCGCAGCGGTGCCTTTTCGATTTCCGTTTCCGGTTCGCCGCGCTTCAGCGTCATGGGCTTGACGACCAGCGGTGCATCATTGGCCAGTGCGCTATCGATATCCGTCCAGTGGGGCAGATCCCGGTATTCGATTTTTGCGAGACGGGCAGCCCGGCGGGCCTGCTCGCGCGTTTCGCCGATGACCACAAAAATCGGCTGGCCGTGGAATTCGACCTTGTCCGTCGCGAGCAACGGCTCGTCATGCTGGCCGGTTGAGGCGACATCGTTGATGCCGGGAATATCGGCAGCGGTAATCACATCCACAACGCCGGGTGCGGCGCGGACGGCGGTGAGGTCGAGAGACAGGATTTCGGCATGAGCCCGATCCGACATGCCAAGTGCTGCATGCAGCGTGCCAGCGGGTTCCGGAATGTCATCGATGTATTCGGCGGTGCCGGTCACATGCTTGTGGGCGGAATCATGCCTGAGCGAGGTGTGCATCGGACCATTAATGGTGTTTTTGGCTTCGAAGGTGGTGGTATCCATTAACGGGCTCCTTCGATGATGTGGCAGATTTTCTGTGGCTGATGATATCTCTCTGTGCTGTCTGGCGATGAGGGAAGCTTTACCCCCCTCTGTCCTGCCGGACATCTCCCCCTCAAGGGGGGAGATTGACTTGCGGCACGCTCCCAACACGTCTGCATCCCGATGTGGGTGCGGTGGTTGCGACCTGAATGGCTTCCGATGAGTTTGCGCCTTGCCGATCTCCCCCCTTGAGGGGGAGATGTCCGGCAGGACAGAGGGGGGTCATTCAAGACCACTGAACTCGAGAAAGAACTCATCCCTCAAGCCTCCTCGGGCTCGAAGCGAGACAGTTCCTGCGGCTGGCCAGCGGTTTCCAGGAAGAAGCGCGTCAGCAGGTTCTTGGCAGTCAGCGCGCGATACTCGGCTGTAGCGCGCCAGTCCGTCAGCGGCGTGTAATCTTCATCGAAAAGATCGCGTACCGAAGCGACCGTGTTCCAGGTCCAGGGGCGACCTGCCAGACCGTTTTCGACATGGTTGGCGCGCTTGGGTGTACCCGCCATGCCGCCGAAGGCGATGCGACAGGTTTCCACGCAGCCCTCGCCATCCAGCTTCAGGTAGAAGGCGCCGCAGAGTGCCGAGATATCCTCATCGCGGCGTTTCGAGATTTTGTAGACGGCGTAATATGCTTCCTCATCGGGCAGCGGAACCGTGAATTTCTCAACACACTCGCCGGGTTGACGGTCCTGCTTGCCGTATTCGATGAAATACTGCTCAAGCGGCATGGAACGCGAACCGGTGGCGGAGCGCAGTGTGAGTTCGGTGCCGAGAGCGATCAGTGCCGGAGGCGTATCCCCAATGGGTGAGCCGTTGGCGATGTTGCCGCCGATGGTGCCCATATTGCGAACCTGCTGGCCGCCGATGCGATCAATGAGGCGACCAAGCGCTGGATAATGGCTTTCCAGCACTTCGAAGGCTTGGGTATAGGTGACGCCCGCGCCAATGACGATGCTGGTTTCATCTTCCGTAATGGTTTGCAGATCGGTCAGGTGATTGATGAAGACGACCGGATTGATGGGCCGCATCTGCTTCGTCACCCACAGGCCGACATCGGTGGCGCCCGCAACGATGGTCGCGCTCGGATGCTCGGCCAGCACCTCTGCCAGATCGGAGAGTGTGCCAGGAATGATGGCCTGATTTTCACCCTTTGAAATGCGGATGGTGTCGCTGGACGAGCGTATGGTCCAGAGCTTGGCCATGATCTCGGCGCGGTCGCGCTCGATCGGGTCGAACAGGGCGCTTGGGCGTTGCGTCGCCACTTGCTCGGCGGCCTTGACAATTGGCTCATAGCCCGTGCAGCGACAGAGATTGCCTTGCAGCGCCGTTTCGATTTCCGCCCGCGTCGGGTTTTCGGTCGTCATCCACAGGCCGTAGAGCGACATGACGAAACCCGGCGTGCAGAAGCCGCATTGCGAACCGTGGCAATCCACCATGGCCTGCTGCACCGGGTGAAGCTCGCCGTTCTTTCCCGCCAGATGCTCCACCGTCACCACATGGGTGCCGTGGAGGGAGCCGACAAAGCGGATGCAGGCATTGACGCTTTCATAGCGCAGCGCGCCGCCGATCAAGCGACCGACAAGCACAGTGCAGGCTCCGCAATCGCCTTCCGCGCAGCCTTCCTTGCTGCCAGTCAGCCTTCGTCTCAGCCTCAGATAATCCAGAAGCGTTTCCGTCGGAGCAAAATCGCCTAACGAAACATCGTCGCCATTGAGAATAAAACGGATGGCTGATGTCATGCCTGTTCCCTTGTGAACGGTTTATTGGGCGGTCCAGCCGCCGTCGATAGTGATGTGTGTGCCGGTAATCTGCCGTGCTGCGTCGCTGGCGAGGAAGAGGGCGGTTTGTGCCACTTCCTCGATGGAGACGAATTCCTTCGTCGCCTGCAAACGGAGCATGACGTCCGTCTTGACCGCCTCTTCCGAGATACCACGTTCGCGCGCCGTGTCGGGGATCTGTTTCTCCACGAGGGGCGTCAGCACGTAGCCGGGGCAGATGGCGTTCACTGTAATGCCGGTTTCGGCCAATTCCAGTGCGGCGGTTTTGGTGAGACCCAAAACGCCGTGCTTGGCTGCCACATAAGCAGATTTGAACGGGGATGCAACAAGTCCGTGCGCGGAAGCCACGTTGATGATGCGCCCCTTGCCCGCCTTTTTCATCAGTGGAATTGTGTGGCGCATGGTGTGGAAGGCGGAAGACAGCAGGATCGCAATCAGCTGATCCCACTTCTCGACCGGAAAATCCTCGATTTTCGAGACATGCTGGATGCCGGCATTGTTGACCAGCACATCCACCGTTCCGAATTCGCGCGCGGCCGTGGCAATAAGGTCGGCAATTTCATCCGGTTTCGTCATGTCCGCGCCATGATAGAGAACGCGGCCTGTAGAGAGCGAATCAAGCTCCGCGCGAGCGGCCTCGATTTCTTCCGCTTTGCCGAAACCGTTGATGATCACGTTGGCGCCTTCGGCTGCGAACGCACGGGCAATTCCAAGCCCGATGCCGCTGGTGGATCCGGTTACGACGACGCTTCTGGCCATGCTCATTCTCCCTGTCTCACGGCTCTGTTGCAGTGCATGAGAGGAAGGTATGCCTAAAGCGGCACGGCTGGCAATGTCTCGCGTATATGTAGTATGGTCTTCCTGATTGCAATCACGTTACAATTTCAGGAGAGACACTCATGATGATGCCAAACGACACGCCAACGACCTCCGCGGCAGCCGCGACCCTCGGCAGTGCGCATCTCTTGCACATGTCCCGCGTGCCTTATGCCATCTCCCTGTTCTGTGTGTTTTCGATTGTTGCTCTATTTACTGCGCAGATCTTTATTCCAGGGCCCGTCATGGGGGCGGTATCGGAGAGTGATGATCCGATCTACCGGCTGCTCATCCCCAATCTCGTTTTCATCATTCTCTTTTTCATTGCCTGCATTGCGGCCTTTGTCGGCTACAAGCTGACGGTCGCTTCCGGCGCAGCGGCAGCGCCAGTAATCCCCAAGAACGATTACGAGTTGTTGGCACCATTGGTGGCGGAGGGTAAATCGGATGCGATTGACCAGTATGTGCGATTGAGCAGCCTCACGCGCTTTACCGGAACATTCACGCAGCTGGGACTGACCGGGCTGCCGCTGGCAACGATTTTCCTGACGCTTGTCTTTTCGTTCCTGGCTCTCTTTGCCGCGCAATTTCTCGATCTGGCAAAGTTGACGCTGGGCGCCTTCATCGGTTCTTTCGTCCAGCGGCAGGTCGAGCGGCAGAATTCTCCGAGCACCGGCGATGCCGCTGCCCGGTTTGCCGAATCGGCCTGAGTTCAGGCCTGGTTTCGCCTTCTGCTACAGCGCGGCACGTTCGATTGAACGCGCGAACGACGCTGTAAGACCTTGACTTGATGCATGCTCGTTCCGCTCAACCGAATCCGGTTGAGCGCGACATGCATTAGCGGCAGTTGCTCACCGCGCTGAGGGCGGCGGAAACACCCTTCAGCGAGTAGGTGTAGCTGGTATCGGTGCCGCGTGCGGATATGGCTTTGACGGTCATGTCGCTGCCGCCACGCATGGCCGCAACAAGCTCCGGCTCTCGCTGCGGATCGCGGACCCAGGCTGCGTTCTCCTTCGGAATCATCGTGAAGGTATCGCCGCCAATGGTAACGGTGAGCTTCGAGCCTTCCTTGAGGCTGTAGCCCATGATGGCCTGCGGCATCAGTCCGGATTGCCCGGTCTGCGGCGCGACCAGAAAGAAATTGTCCCCATGACTGACGCTTGCCGGTTGCTGCTGCACCGGCACGGAGAGCACGTAGCAGTTCTTGGCTGTGCCAGCGCCATAAGAATAGACGCCCCAGGCATCGAATTGCTTGATCCGGTTCGGTTGGGCTGCAAAGGCCGAGGTGGATAGCAAGGCGATGGAAATGGCTAGGGCGCATGTCTTTATGGACATCGAACTCTCCTGATCAGAAATGTGAAAAACAGCCCAGACGAGCATGCTCTGCGTGGGCGTGACAGCGTGTGATTGAACCGGGGCAGAGTTATCGAAAGGTTAAGGGAGGGATCAACCCTTGAGACACTCCGCTCACAAAGGGTTGATGACATGTGCTCAGATTGGAGTTGTTGTCGGGTTGAAGTAGCGCGCGAGGTTCCTGCAATCATGATTCCGGAAGGCTCCCTAACCGGCTGATTGCGGAATCGTTTTGGCTGTTGCGTATCGAAATTCTTGACGGATTGTTTCGAGACTTTCTGCTTTGCAGGAGCCGTGCCAGTTTCTATCTACAAGCTAATGTTGAAACACGGATGATGATCATGGAACTCGGCCTTTATACCTTTGCGGATGTCGATCCCAATGCGGCGACCGGAAAACGCGGACCGGATGCGGCACTGCGGCTGAAGCACCTGCTGGAGGAGATCGAGCTTGCCGATCAGGTAGGGCTCGATGTCTTTGGCCTTGGCGAACATCACAGGCCGGATTATGCCGTCTCGTCACCGTCCACGGTTCTGGCTGCGGCGGCGGTCAAGACAAAGACCATCCGGCTGACGAGTGCTGTTTCCGTGCTGAGCTCCGATGATCCGATCCGCGTGTTCCAGCAGTTTGCGACGGTGGACCTTCTGTCTGGCGGACGCGCCGAAATCATGGCTGGCCGTGGATCTTTCATCGAATCCTATCCGCTGTTCGGCTACGACCTCAACGACTACGACCATTTGTTTTCCGAAAAGCTGGACATGCTCCTGACGCTTCGCGATCAGGAGATCGTCAACTGGTCCGGCGAGTTGCGGGCGCCGATCAATAATCGCGGTGTCTATCCACGCCCCCTTCAGGAGAAGCTGCCGATCTGGATCGCTGTCGGTGGTACGCCGCAAAGCGTGGCGCGGGCTGGCGCCATGGGGCTGCCGCTGGCGGTTGCGATTATCGGCGGCGAGTATGCGCGCTTTGCGCCCTTTTTCGAATTGTATCGCGAGGCAGCCCGCCGCGCCGGTCAGGATCCGACAAAGCTGAAGACCAGCATCAATGTTCATGGCTTCATTGCCGATACGACGGAAGCTGCAGCCGATCAGTTCTACGGGCCGCAGGCGGCAGTCATGGATCGCATCGGCCGGGAGCGCGGCTGGCCGCCTACCAACCGCGCCCAGTTCGACCGTGCGCGGTCTGCGCCGGGCAATCTGTTTGTTGGCGATCCCGAACTGGTGGCAGAGAAGATTGTGGCCGCGCATCGCGTGTTCGGCAATGACCGCTTCCTGCTGCAGATGGCAATCGGCCTGATGCCGCATGACCAGATCATGCGGGGCATCGAACTCTTCGGCACGAAGGTTGCGCCTCTGGTCAGAAAAGAATTGACCTCGCAACCGGAAGGGGCGAAACCCGCCGCCTGACGCGGTTGATGGATGATGTGATGATTGTTTCCAGCGAAGACGAATTGGACAAGTTGAAGGCGATCGGGCGGTTGTGCGCCCGGGCCGTCGACCTGATGGGCAAATCGCTGGAGCCCGGTATCACCACGAAGGAACTCGACGATATTGGCCGCAGGCTGCTGGAAGAGAACGGAGCGCAATCGGCACCGGAATTCTGCTACCAGTTTCCAGGCGCCACCTGCATCAGCGTCAATGAAGAGGTTGCACACGGCATTCCCGGAGACCGCGTCATTCAGGCGGGCGATCTCGTGAATATCGATGTCTCTGCCGTGAAAGACGGGTTTTTCGGCGATACAGGATCTTCCTTTGCCGTGCCGCCGGTGAAGCGTGAAATCGAAAAGCTGGTGCGCGATGGACGTCGGGCGCTCTGGACAGGTTTGCAGCAGGTGAAGACCGGCAAGCCCATGGCAGGCATCGGCAACGCCATCGGGACCTTTGCCAAGAAAAACCGCTATACGCTGATCACCAATCTTGCCAGCCATGGCGTTGGCCGTTCGCTGCATGAGGAACCCTCAGAGCTTCCGACATGGCCTGATCCGGACGAGACGCGGACCATGGAGGAGGGGCTTGTGTTCACGGTCGAGCCGTTTCTGTCGCTGGGCGCAACCTGGGCCGAAGACGGCGGCAATGGCGACCCGTGGACGCTGTACGGAGATCCGCGCGCTCCGACTGTGCAGTTCGAGCATACGATCGTGGTGACGCGGAATGGCCCGCTCATTCTCACGCTGGCGGAATAGGCTGTGCCGCTGCCTGGTTCTTGCTGTGCCAATTATCAAGAAGCGTGATATCAGCCATTTCCGATCTTTGATTGTGATCTGCTTCAGCGCCTGCCATAGGGGCGCATGATCAAAATACAAAGTTCCTCTTCCCCGCTGATGATCGGTCTTGCCGGTGGTCTGGTCATGGCCGCCGCCATGGGCTTCGGCCGATTTTTCTACACGCCGGTCCTGCCGGGCATGATGAGCGGCATTCCCCTGTCTGCCGCGGATGCCGGTCTCATAGCAGCGGGAAATTTTGCCGGCTATCTCTGCGGCGCGCTGCTGGCCTCGCAAGGCTGGGCGACGGGTTTTGAGCGGAAGCTTGCGCTTGGCGGACTACTGGCAACAGCGCTGCTGCTGGTTGCCATGGCAACGACCACTTGGTTGCCAGCGTTCATCCTGATCCGGTTTTGCGCAGGACTGGCCAGCGCATTCGCCATGATTTTCACCTCGTCCATCGTTCTGGCGCATGGTGCCGGACGGGCGAGCGTCGGGGCGCTGCATTTCGGTGGAGTGGGCGCTGGTATCGCGGCCTCATCTGTGCTGGCGCTGATCATCAACATCCAATCCGCCGGTCCAAGTGATGGCTGGCGTGTGAACTGGCTTGCCGGTGCTGCGGTCGTAATGCTGGTTCTGTTCTTCGTGGCGAGACTGCTGCCGCAGCCGGTCACGACCCGCAGCGCAGAGGCGGAGCCGCCGATACGCTGGACGCGGCCGCTCGTATTGATGACCGCATCCTACGGTCTCTTCGGTTTCGGTTATGTGGTGACGGCAACCTTTCTGGTCGCCATCGCACGCATGGCCAATGCCGGGCCAGTCGTGGAAGCCGGATCATGGTTTGTGACGGGCATCACCGCTGCCGTTTCGCTGTTCATCTGGCAGCCCTTCGTCAATCGGTTCGGCCTCGTTCGAAGCTATCTCGCCTGTCTTTTGTTGGAAGCCTTTGGCGTATTGGCATCCGTCTATCTGCCGCCGATTGTCGGCACACTTGTTGGTGGGCTGTCGCTGGGCGTTACCTTCATGACCGTCACGTCGCACGGTCTGCAGGTGGTTCGCGCACTTGCCCCCGCCAGCGCGCGAAAAGTACTGGCCCTGATGACGGCGGCCTTCGGAGTTGGCCAGATCTTCGGGCCTCTGGTGGCCGGATGGGCAACGCAATGGAGCGGCAGTTTCACGCTCGCCTCGGTCATCGCCGTCCTTGTGCTATTGGTTTCCTTCGTCCTGGCTTTGCCGGTCGTGCGAACCTTCGAGCCTCTGCGGAAGATATGAACTTTCGTAGATGCCTTACAAATGCGTAACTTAGGCGCTGCGCCATTGCTGCGCTGCATGAACTGTCCTAGTTTCGCGCCCAAATCAATCCATGCGGCCGCTTGCGGCTGAGCACAAGGAAACTCGCTTCCGTGTTTCACTCGTTTTTTCCCAAACCGAAATTCTACTTCGCTTCCGGAATCATCTGGTCGCTCGTGTGCGTCCTTGCCTGGTACTTCTTCGTGGATGGCCTGGGCGCAAGGCTTGGCTTTGCCGTGCCGGACGGAACGCCTGAACCGTATGATCTCAGCTATTTCGCGTTTCCACCAAACGTCTGGTTCTACGCCTATTTTGCGCTGTGCCTTTTTCTGTTCGGCGCGACCTGGACGGTGATCGCCAAGGATCATCCGTGGAAATGGTGGTCGATCTGGGGAAGCCTGCTGATCATTGCCGTGACCTATTTTGGCGTTCAGGTCACCGTTGTCATCAACAACTTCCGTCGGCCTTTCGGCGATCTGCTGCAGAACGCCCTGTCACAGAAGCCCGGCATCACGGTCTGGGATTTCTACAATCTGCAGATTATTTTTGCGAAGATCGCCTTCCTTTCCATGGGCGTCTCCATTCTGACTGACTTCTTCACCAGCCACTACATCTTCCGCTGGCGTACGGCCATGAACGATTTCTACATGGCCAACTGGGAAAAGCTCCGTCATATCGAAGGCGCCTCGCAGCGTGTGCAGGAAGACACGATGCGCTTTTCCGCAACGCTGGAAGGCCTCGGCATCAACCTGATCAATTCGGTGATGACGCTGATCGTGTTTCTGCCGATCCTTTATGCGCTTTCAAGCTACGTGACCGAACTGCCCGTCATTGGCGAAATCGCGCATCCGCTCTTGTGGCTTGCCATATTCTGGCCCGCCTTCGGCACCGTGCTCCTGGCTGTTGTCGGCATTAAGCTGCCCGGCTTGAACTTCCGGAACCAGCGCGTGGAAGCGGCTTACCGAAAAGAGCTGGTCTACGGCGAAGATGACGGTTCTCGAGCTCAGCCACCGACGGTGAAGGAACTGTTCGGCAATGTGCGCAAGAACTATTTCCGTCTGTACTGGCACTATCTCTATTTCAACGTGTTCCGCTATTTCTATGTGCAGGCAGACGGCATCTTCCTGCTGATCATGCTGGTGCCGACGATCGTGGCGGGCAAGATCACCTATGGTATCTACCAGCAGATCGCGACTGCCTTCGGGCAGGTCAGTAACTCGTTCCAGTATCTCGTGAATTCCTGGACCACGATCATCGAGCTTCTCTCCATCCACAAGCGCCTGAAGGCCTTCGAGGCGGCCATCGATGGCGAGCCTTTGCCGGAAATCGACCAGCGTTATCTCGCCCGCGAAGATAGCGATGGCGAGATGGCGGCAAACAAGCCGACCTGAAGAAAGCAGGGGCCACGCGGGAAACCGGGTGGCCTCATTCTTTCAGAGGGTAGAAGGGTTCTGCGCGTTTCGCGTGCCAAGCGCCCGTATGGCCTCGCCATAGGTTACGCAGGCAACATCCTGCATCTGGCAGACTTCGGTTGCCAGCCTTTCCATCGCCCGCCAATAGGCGCCGCCATTCATTTCCACGAAGTGAAAGCCAAGCTGCAACGGAATACGGTCGCCTGCATATTGCCGATCGAAAGCGGTACGAAAGGCCGCATAGCTGCGTTCCTCGAACTCCGCCGAGCGACTAGGATTTTCCACGCCTGCCGAATGGCGGATGAAGAGGTTATAATCCATTGCGATGATGTTACGCCGCTCCGGCCCTTCGGGAATGAGAGGCAACCCGAACATCAGCACGCCGTTTTCGCGTGTCGGCAGCATCGGACCTTTGCTTATGCCGCTGCCATCATAGGTGAAACCTTCGTCGCGTTCGGCCTCTGTCAAGGCGTCACTTGTGGACAGATAGGGCGCGCGAAAGCCCTTGATGCCGTTCTTCACGAAATCCCGCCAGCCTGCGGGCTCCTTGTCCGGCGCACCCAGATCGACCCAGGCAGACCCTAGCAGCGAGCGGAAGCTGCGCATTTCCTGCTGCCAATCGGCCTTGCTCCATTCGCGTCCATCGAAGTGACCGCAGGTATGGCTTGCAATCTCGTGGCCTTCCTGCCGGGCGTTCCAGACATGGTCCAGCCTGGTAAGCGCTTCTTCCTTCGTCTGGGCAAACCCGATGTTGGATTTGCCGGGCCTCTGTCCAGGCCCCTGATATGTTTTGGCGCGGGCGCGATCAATGACGAGCGTGCAGGAGAGGAAATAGGTGAAGTGCGCGTTGACCCGTTTGCCAAGTGTGCGGCTGCGCTCCCACAGCGCATTGTTTCCGGCGCCATCAAACGAGATCATCACCAGCTGTCTTGGTTTGTCCTGTGCAAGAATGTTGCCCGGAAATGCGACAAGGAATGAAAAAAGGGCAGAGGCAAGAAAACGCACTGTGGGGACCTGTGGCAAGAATCGGCCCGCTTTCCTGCATTCGGAATGCGGCAAAGTCGGGGAGAGTTCGTAGTGCTTCATAGACTGAAATGATTGAGGATGGATTGTCCGGTTGACGGACATTCGTATTCAGATCTACCTAAAGAATTTATTGAATATTCGTTTCATCCATGAGTTGCAGGTAATAAATTTGGCTCTTAAATTCCATCCTAAACTGGGTTCAATTGTCATCTGTGACTATAGAACAGGTTTCATGCCACCGGAAATGGTCAAGGAGCGGTTGGCGATCGTGGTGTCGCCCAGACTGCCAAACAGAGCTGATCTGTGTACCGTTGTGCCACTGAGCCAGACCCCGCCTCATAAAAACATAAGATATCAATGCAAAGTGGAACTGCCGGTTGATCCGCCACCACCCTTTAACGGGCAAGCCAAATGGGCGAAGGCGGATATGTTGGCAACTGTGGGACTTTCGCGATTGACGCTACCGTATACGGGTCGCGATGCTGTAACTGGAAGACGGAAGTATCTCGATATCGTGATCGAACCTGCCGAGATGGAAAAGGTTCGTGCGGCGATGCGGAACGCTCTTGACTTATGATATTGACGCTTTGGGTGTATTGGTTCATATGTTGAATGTCTGCGTTGCTGGTCTATCAGAGAACGCCTCAAGTCCACCTTGCGTGGCGGATTATCAAGCGATACCAAGCAGAGATAATTGGCACCCCGTCTTCCGAGGCGGGGTTTATCTATTTGGCTTTTCCAAGTCTGGAACTAATCCGAGGCAATTTCGCAAACGGTTCTCGTGTTCGATCTGCGGAGCCAAGCGTCGCAACTCACCCCCTTACATCCTGTGAAAAATAGGTTAGAAGGCAGGCTTTCGAGATAATGGGCCGATTTCGGCCGGAGCAAGGTATGGCACACGAAAACGACAGCTTTATTCGCGAGGTGAATGAGGAACTGCGCTCGGAGCAGATCAGCAGGGTCTGGCGCGCTTATCGTCCCTTCATCATTGCGGGCGCTGCGTTGATCGTTCTCGGCACCGCGGGCTATCGCGGCTATGAATATTGGCATTCGAACAATGCATCGCAATATGGCGACCAGTTTCTGGCGGCCTTGAACCTTGCCAAGCAGAACAAGACGGACGAAGCGATTGCCGCTCTCGAAAAGCTCGAGAAAGACGGCTCCGGCGCCTATCCGGTTCTGGCCCGCATGCGCGCCGCCACGCTTCTTTCCCAGAAGGGTGATGCGGCTGGTGCGGTAAAGGCGTTCCAGCAGGTGGCAGCCGATAGCGCCATTCCTGCCGTGCTGCGTGATATCGCCAAGATGCGCGCCGCCTATCTGATGGTGGATACCAGCACCTATGCGCAGGTGGCCGCCGAGGTTGAACCCATGGCAACGGGCAACCACGCGCTGCGCAATTCCGCGCGCGAAGTGCTGGGTCTTGCTGCCATGAAGGCTGGCGATACGGCAAAGGCCAAGCAGTGGTTCGAAGATATTGCGAACGACGCCCAGGCGCCGCGCAACATCGCGAACCGTGCCCAGATTCTCCTGGATACTCTGGTATCCTCCGCGCCACCGGCCGCGAAATCCTGATAGACTTGAGAAGGCCCGGAAAGGGAACCTGAAATGAGCTTTACCGTCGCCATTGTCGGGCGTCCCAATGTTGGAAAATCCACCTTGTTCAATCGTCTGGTTGGCAAGAAGCTGGCGCTTGTGGACGATACGCCCGGTGTGACCCGTGACCGTCGCCCGGGTGACGCAAAGCTTGTGGATCTGCGCTTCCGCATCATCGATACGGCCGGTCTCGAAGAGGCTGGACCCGATACGCTGGAAGGCCGCATGCGCGCCCAGACCGAAGCGGCAATCGATGAGGCGGATCTTTCTCTGTTCGTGGTCGACGCCAAGACGGGCCTGACGCCGCTTGACAAGACTTTGGGCGAAATGCTGCGTCGGCGTGGCAAGCCGGTCGTGCTGGTTGCCAACAAGTCGGAAGCACGCGGTTCGGACAGCGGTTTCTACGATGCCTATACGCTGGGCCTTGGCGAACCTGTGCCGATTTCGGCAGAGCACGGGCAGGGCATGATCGATCTGCGCGATGCGATCGTCGAAGCGCTCGGACCGGAGAAGGCGTTTGGCGAGGAAGAGGATGACGAGGCCGAGACGGATGTCGATGTCTCCGCCGGAAGCTTTGCAGGCGAGGGTGCTGAGGACGAGGAATTCGAGCCGGCCTATGACGATACAAAGCCGCTGCGCGTGGCGATCGTCGGGCGTCCCAATGCCGGAAAATCCACGCTGATCAATCGCTTCCTGGGTGAAGATCGTCTTCTGACGGGACCGGAAGCGGGCATTACGCGCGATTCCATTTCCGTTGAATGGGACTGGCGTGGCCGCACGATCAAGATGTTCGACACGGCGGGCATGCGTCGCAAGGCGCGTGTTCAGGAAAAGCTGGAAAAGCTTTCGGTTGCCGATGCGCTGCGCGCCATTCGTTTTGCCGAAACCGTCGTCATTGTCTTCGATGCAACGATCCCCTTCGAGAAGCAGGATCTGCAGATTGTCGATCTGGTGCTGCGTGAAGGCCGTGCCGCGGTGCTGGCGTTTAACAAGTGGGATCTCGTCGAAGATCCGCAGGTGTTCCTGACGGACCTGCGCGAAAAGACAGAGCGTCTGCTTCCACAGGCGCGCGGTATTCGCGCCGTGCCGATTTCAGGACAGACCGGCTACGGCCTCGACAAGTTGATGCAGAACATCATCGACACGGACATGGTCTGGAACAAGCGTATTTCCACCGCCAGGCTGAACCGCTGGCTGGAAAGCTCCCAGATCCAGCATCCGCCACCGGCTGTTTCGGGCCGCCGCATTCGCCTGAAATACATGACGCAGGTCAAGGCTCGTCCGCCTGCCTTCATGATTTCCTGCACCCGTTCGGATGCCCTGCCGGAATCCTATGTCCGCTATCTGATCAACGGTTTGCGCGCCGACTTCCAGATGCCGGGTGTACCGATCCGCATCCACTTCAAGTCGGCGGAAAATCCGTACGAGCACAAGCGCAAGAAGCGTTGAATGCTCTAAACCGCGCTATTGTCGTGAGGGCGTTCGGCCCTCACTCCGCAGGCATCGTCTGGCGCAAGATCGGGCGACCGGAGTTGAGCCGTTCCAGAACGATTCCGGCCAGCGCCAGCCCGAGCGGGTAGAAGAGCGACTGCCCCTGCACAACCATCAAAACGAGAACGAGGCCGACTGTCAGCAGCGCCGCGAGGCGATCAAAGACGCGGCGCGATAACTTCAGCAAAGCCAGACCGCTCAAGCCATAGAGCAGCAGGAAATTCTGTGCGGCGAGTTCGAGCATCAGCCCGAGATGGATGAGACCAGCGGCATCTGCGCCCACGACACAGAGAAGTAACAGGCAGATGATGAGAACGGAGGATAGCGGAACGCCCTTCGCCGTCGTCTGCAACCGTATCGGCAGCAGCCCTTCGCGACTGAGCGCATAGACCATGCGCGAAACGGCCCAGATGCACCCCAGCAGGTTCGCATAGATGATGGTTGCCGCCAGCAAGCCCACGACGATGCGCCCTTTTTCGCCAACCGCATGGGCAAGGATGGAGGAGAAGGCAGCTTCGTAGGAGCCGGTTATGACAATGCTCTGCGCTGTCAGTGCCATGCCGAAATAGAGAATACAGGCGGCGACAAACGATAGGAACATGGCCCGGGGGAAATCACGGGCCGGGTTTTTGAACTCTTCCGAAAGGCCCGCCGCCAGTTCCCAGCCGGTAAAGGCGAAGAAGATCATCATGAAGGGCGCAAGAACGATTCGTCCGTCAAGCTCAGCGATGCTGGCGACATGACGGGTGCCCGCCGACCAGTCGACCGTGGCAAGGCCGACGACCATCAGGCCCAGCAGGCTGACCAGCACAATGGATGCAATGGCAGCAGATAGCCGTGCGGCCATTTCGGTGGACAGAATATGAGATGCTGCTGCGGCGACAATCAGGCCCGCTGCGTAGAGCGTGGGCGTTCCGCCAAAGGCTTCCGCCAGATAGTGACCTCCCGTCAGGGCAATCGCCGGCATGCCGAACGGGAAGGTGCCGAGCAGGATGACTGAAGCCATCGCATAGGCCTTCCGGCCAAAGGCGAGCTTTGCGAAGTGCGTGATTCCCCCCGCATCAGGAAAGCGCATGCCCATGATGATGAAGACAAGCAGCAGGGGCACACTCACAAGCGCACACAGTCCCCATGCCCAGATCGCCTGGAGACCCGCCTCGCGCACAACCATTCCCGGCAGCGCCAGCAGCCCGGCTCCGATCACGATGTTGAGCATGAGGCCGGCGCCTTTGAGGGTGGTCAGCGATTGTTTCAGCGCCATGTTGGCAAGCTCTTTCCTGATGATCCATGTTCCGATGTACGGGCGACGATATGCCAAACTCCCGGTTCGGCAACCGTTCCTCCAGCAAAAACAGGGCTGTTTCAGAATTACTCGTCAGGTCTTCAGCGCGGCTGATAGCAGGCTGGTGGCGCTCGCCTCCGGTCCGGATTTTCTAAAGCGAGTCCTGCGAAAGGTGCTGCAGCTTGTCCGCACGGCAGGCGGACAGCACGTTTTCCAGAAACTGCCGGGTGGCTGCCTGCCATGAATAGCGTTCCGCAAGACGGCGTGCATCTTCGCGAGAGCAGGACAAGGCGGCAAGGCAGGCAGCGTGCAAGTCTTCATGGAGAGCGCCAGCGCCGCTGCCATCCTCGATGATATCGATCGGCCCAGTCACCGGATAGGCTGCCACTGGCACGCCGCTGGCCAGTGCCTCCAGAATTGTATTGCCGAAGGTATCGGTCAAGGAGGGGAAGACGAAGACATCGGCCTGCGCATAGGCCCGCGCCAGATCCTCGCCTGTTTTCATGCCGGTGAAATGAACATCGGGAAATTGTCGCTCAAGATTGATGCGTTCCGGCCCGTCCCCCACCACCACTTTCGAACCCGGCAGATCAAGGTTTAGGAAGGCGGAGATGTTCTTTTCAACGGCGAGGCGGCTGACCGTCATGAAAATGGGGCGCGGAAGGCCGAAGGGCTCGGCTTCCTGCGGCATTGGCCGGAACAGCGATTGATCGATGCCCCGGCTCCAGCGGCGCAGATTGCGAAGGCCCAGTTTGGAGAGTTCCCCTTCCAGGCTTGCCGTTGCAACCATGCAGCCGTTGCCCGCATTGTGAAACCAGCGAACGAAGGCGCGCAACCAGCGGATTGGAATAGGGAAACGGGCTGCGACATATTCCGGGAAACGGGTGTGATAGCTGGTGGAAAAGGGCATGTTGTTCTTCAGGCACCAGCGTCTGGCAAGCAGACCCAGCGGCCCTTCGGTGGCGATGTGAACCGAACATGGCCCGAAGGCTTCAATCGCCCGGGCAACAGATGCATAGGTCGCGACGGACAGCCGGATTTCCGGATAGGTGGGGCAGGGTATGCTGGAAAATCCCTGCGGCGTGATCATGGAGACCTCGACGCCCATTCGTGCCAGTTCGCGGTTCGTGTTTTCGATGGAGCGAACCACGCCGTTGATCTGCGGGTACCATGCATCGGTGACGATGGTGATCTTGGTCATGGCGCATCCCCTGATCCAGCAGACCAATTGCCGCGTTCGACTCGTGTCGATATGGCCTGACAGATGCTTCTATCGGTGCGTTCTGTTACAGGGTGATGTCATAAGTCTCAGGAGGGGAGAAGTGCGGGCTCGATGAGGGCGCCGTGATGGGCAATGACCACGGAGGCGACCGCCGCGCCATGGGCCGCCGCTTCCGCTGGCGGTGTTCCATCCAGCAGTCTGCCGATGAAACCGCCGTTGAAGCTATCGCCGGCACTGGTGGTATCCACCAGCTTCTCCGGAGGCACGGCAGGCACGAAAGTGCGCTGAGAGCCTTCTGCGACCGTGGCTCCCTGCGAACCGTTCTTGACGACAACGCGCTGCACGCCCGCCGCCTGATAGCGTTCAATCGTTTCGGCCACGTTGGCATCGCCGAAATGCGTTTCCTCGTCATCGAAGCTGGGCAGCACGATCGTGGAGGCTGCGGCACCGGCCGTGATCGTGTCCAGCATGCGCTGCCTGTCGTTCCACAGACGAGGCCGGATATTGGGGTCGAAGATCACATGCTTGCCCACTGCCTTCGCGCGGCGCAGTTCAGACAGAAGCGTGTCTGCCGCATGCGGCGTGAGGATTGCGAGTGTGATTCCGGAGAAATAGAGCACGTCGGCGCTTTCGATCGCCTTGCGCAGATGGTCAGCATCATCGGCAAGCTGTCTTGCAGCGGATGTATCACGCCAGTAGCTGAAGGTGCGTTCGCCATCCTTCAGTGAAATGAGGTAGAGACCGGGTGTCTTGCCCGGAATGCGACGAATGAGACCTGTACCTATCCCGGCCTTTTGCATGAAGGCCAGCAGTTCCTCGGACAGCGGGTCGTCGCCGAGCGCCGTCAGGTAATCTACCTGCCAGTTTTGCGAAAGCACGGCACGCAGATACCAGGCAGTATTGAACGTATCCCCTGCAAAGCCCTTGCGCAGCAGGCCCTGGCCCGCCTGCGAGAGTTCCACCATGCACTCGCCGATCGAAAGAACCCGCTTCGTCATCTTGCCGTCTCCACCCGTTCATCCGGGAATAGGACGGGCGAAGCTGTATGACAAGTCGGCTGGGGCTGCTTTTATGCGGATTTTGAAATTGATGCCAAACATCCACCGCTTTGCCTTTGTCTTTTCGCGTACTCTGATTAGTTTACCGGATGTATGAAACGATTGAAGGAGTCGAGCAGGCATGACGACAGTGACGGCACGCAAGGGCGATCCCGACTGGTGGCGCGGCGCAGTTATCTATCAGGTCTATCCACGGTCCTTCCAGGATACGACCGGTGATGGCATCGGCGATATCAAAGGGATAACGCAACGCCTGCCTTACATCGCCTCGCTTGGCGTGGATGCGATCTGGCTGTCGCCCTTCTTCACCTCGCCCATGGCCGATATGGGCTATGACGTTTCCGATTACTGCAATGTCGACCCGATGTTCGGCACGCTGGCCGATTTCGACGAGATGATGGCCGAATGCGAAAAGCTGGGGCTGAAGGTGGTCATCGACCAGGTCATCTCGCATACCTCGGACCAACACCCATGGTTCATCGAGAGCCGGGCGAGCCGAACCAATCCGCGCGCGGACTGGTATATCTGGGCCGACCCGAAGCCGGATGGCACGGCGCCCAACAACTGGCTGTCGATTTTCGGCGGCCCCGGCTGGGAATGGGACGGTGTGCGCAAGCAGTATTACATGCACAACTTCCTGATTTCGCAGCCGGATCTCAACTTCCACAATCCCGATGTGCAGAAGGCGGTTCTGGCGACGGTCAAGTTCTGGCTGGACCGGGGCGTGCATGGTTTCCGGCTGGATACCGTGAACTATTACTTCCACGACAAGCAGCTGCGGAACAACCCGCCCATGGTCTACGATCCCGATTCGACGGGTCTGGAGACCGATACCAACCCCTATTCGATGCAGAACCATCTCTACGACAAGAGCCAGCCGGAAAACATCGAGTTCCTGAAAAAGCTGCGCTCGCTACTCGATGAGTATGATTGCCGCACCACCGTGGGCGAAGTCGGCGATGGCGATCGCTCGCTATCGACGCTCTCGATCTACACCAGCGGCAATGACAAGCTGCACATGTGCTACACATTCGACCTGCTGAGCCCGCGTTTCACGGCGGATCATATTCGCGGTGTCGTGTCCAAGTGCCAGGAAATCGTGACCGATGGATGGGTCTGCTGGGCCTTCTCCAACCATGATGTGATCCGCCACGTGACGCGTTTCATGGAGACGCCGGATGAGCGCGAGCGCATCGCGAAACTCGCCATCAGCGTTCTTTCCAGCCTTCGCGGGTCGATTTGCCTGTATCAGGGCGAGGAGCTTGGTCTCGAAGAGGCGGAACTGGCCTTCGAGGATCTGCGAGACCCTTACGGCATTCGCTTCTGGCCTGCCTTCAAGGGTCGTGACGGATGCCGCACGCCCATGGTGTGGGAGGCAAAGGCACCGCACGGCGGCTTCTCTCCGGGGGCCAAGACCTGGCTTCCCGTGCCGCCCGCACATGCGAAACTGGCGGTGGATGCGCAGGAAGCGGATGCCAGTTCCGTTCTCCACCACTATCGGCAGACGCTGGCCTTCCGCAAGGCGCATGCAAGCCTTTATGATGGTGACCTGACCTTCCTCGAGACGCAGGCCGATCTTCTCGCTTTCGTGCGGGAGAAGGGCGATGAGCGGTTGCTCTTCGTGTTCAACCTGACGCGCTCAGTGCAGGACTTCCTGTTGCCTGCGCAGTTTGCGTCAGCGACGCCGCTTGCGATGCCGGGTTTTGCCCCGACATTGGAAGAGAAGGTCGTAAAGCTTGAGGCACTCGATGCGTTTTGTGCCAAGCTTTGACGGATAAGATTAGAGCGTCGGGCGACTAATCGGAAACGGCCCGCCGCTCTAAATTTTCGTTGACGCATCGGTTTAGCGGAAAACCGGATTCCACTTTTTCGCCCGATGCTCTAGGCGGATGCCGGCGCAAAGCTGGCCGGCTCCGTCTTCAGGCGGGATACGTCCTGTATCGGCGGCGCTCCGAACAGGCGACGATATTCGCGGCTGAACTGCGATGGGCTGTCATAGCCCACGCGGTGGGCAGCACTTGCCGCGTCCAGGGCTTCCGAAAGGATCAAGCGGCGCGCTTCCTGTAGCCGAAGCTGCTTCTGATATTGCAGCGGGCTCATGGCGGTTACTTCCTTGAAATGCTCATGCAGGGAAGATGTGCTCATGCGCGCTTCCTGCGCCACGCGGTCTACGCTGAAGGGCTTTGCATAATTCTGGCGGATCCAGGCAATGGCGCGATTGACCTGTTGCAAACGGCTTTCCGGCATCAGCATGCGATGGAGCTTCTTCGCCTGGTCCCCGCGCATCAGGCGGTACAATAATTCCTTCTCGGCAAGCGGAGCCAGAAACGGAATGTCATCCGGCGTATCGAGCAAACGCAGAAGGCGCACGGCAGCCTCCAGCAGTTGTGGATCGGTTCGACTGAGGCAGATTGCCTTGCCACAGGTTTTCGCGGTGGTGAAGGTTTCAGGCGCGGGCGGCATTTCAATCATCATCGCGCCCAGCACCGACAGATCCAGATCGAGCTTGATGCTGAGATAGGGCTCTTCCGGGCTCGCCTCGATCACCTGTCCGGTGATTGGCAGGTCTGCCGAGGCGATGAGGTGACGTGCCGGTCCATATTCGAACACTTCGTCCGCCAGCAGCACCTGCTTGGTGCCCTGCGCTATGAGGCATAGCGAAGGGTGTTGGACACCTTGCATAGGCTCAGTGCGCTTGGACATGCGCACAAGGCTCAGGCGAGGAATTTCGGTTGCAAAAACTCCGTCACTCTCGGTGTGTCGTGCAATGATATCGGCAAGCGTTTGAAGTTGATGCATATGACTTGTCTCTGATATGGCCGGATTTCCGTCTACTTAATCGCGGATCTCTCTCGCTTTTCTTCCATATATGCGCGGTCCTGCATTTTTGCAAATCTGGCCTTTCGGATTTTTGTGCAATCATGCCGGAGGAACGGTCTACCGGTTTCCTGTCTGCGTCTGGCATAAGCAGAGTGCAGCCACACAGCAAATATTCCAAGGAAAGGAGACGGAGATGCAAAATTTCCAGCGGTTACTCGAAAGCCCCCTTGTCTGGCTTCAAGAGCGTATCGAGCAGTTCATGGTGCGGTATCGCAAATCCGTCGAGCGGCGGCGGGATGAGGAGCTTCGCCGACGCTTTCTGAACGGATAAGCGCGATCTCCTGTTCAGAGACCGGGGTCCGACACATTTTCGCCACGCGGAACTATAACGTCTGCTTAACTTTTTAACGGCGGCGGGATCAGTCCACATGGATGCAAGGGCAAGCGCAATTGCTGTGCGCGATGAGAGTTGCGTTGGCGATGAGTTTGCCCCGGACATCCCTGGGCTGAAAGCGCGGCGGTTCTGGATTCGCAACAGCGGATGTGTCATCGCCGCCGCTCTTCTGGTCACTCTAAGCTCAACCGCGCTTCTCGAGCCGCTTTCTGATGTTGCTCCTCCCACAGGGCCGGAGCAGAAAAAGCCCGTTGTGCTTGCCCGCACACGAAGGCAGTCTGTCACCAGCCCGAAGAAGGCTCGGCTGTGGATGCCCCGAACCGGTCGCCCGGAAACGCTCGATCTCGTGGAGCGGATGGGCGATGGTTCGATGTCGCAGACCTCCTACTTTGATATTTCTCTCGATTTGAATGAAAATGCATCCGGGTCGGCTGCCTCCAGCGCTTCGGCTGTCGCGCAGGTTGCAGATACGGGCGCCAATCCTTTCGATCTGGTTCTCCAAGATGCGCTGGATGCCCGGCAATTGATGCGCCATTCCGGGCTCGGTTATGCTGCGGACGCACCGAAGGCGGTGCGTCCCGCCGACCAATCCAATGTGACCGTGACCCCTGCGCAGGAGGCGATGCTTGTCAGGCGGATTGTCTCCCTGCCTGTCCAGCCGGAACGGCTTCGCGATATCAAGGGCGTCATCGGAGTTTCCGAGCAGGATTTTGCCCAGCTGGCCTCTGGTTTGGGTGGTGACGTTGTCCGCAAGGGCGAGCAGCTCGACCTGATCATCGGCCAGCGTCCTGCACAGCCCAATCTTTCGGAAATTCTGTTTGCGCGTCATCTGGCGGCGGATGGTCGGGAACGTCTGCTGGCGCGCTGCGATGATGGCCACTTCCAGCTGGTAACCGATCACCGGCCCTATGACCGAATGGTGGCAGAAGCGCTGGCGCATCAGGCGGCAGAGGCGCGGTCCGGGTCTGCGCAGGCCGTGCCGAAGGATGTTGCCGCGTTGCAGGATGCTGCAGCCGATTATCCGAAGCTGATCGAGCATCTGGCGCGCAGAAACGTGCCGGTAAAGGTGAGCCTGCAGATCGTCCAGCTTTTGCGTGCCAATGGCATTCACTGGTCGAAAACAGCCGATGTGCCGCAACTGGATTTTGTATTCCGCACAGCAGAACAGGGCGAGCAGGAGCTTGTTTCCGTGACGCTGAAGGGCAAGGGCAGGGACCGCCGTTTCTACCGCTACGTATCCGATAGCGGAAAGCCTGAGTTTTTCGACGATGCAGGACGATCGGTCTCAAAGACGCTGATGCACAAGCCCGTTTCCGCCGGTCAGCTGGGTGACGGTTTCGGCTGGCGCGTGCACCCAATCCTCAGAACCCGCAAATTCCACAACGGGGTCGATTATCGCGCGCCCATGGGATCGCCGATCGTTGCGGCGGGCGACGGTGTTGTGGTGAAGATTGATTCCGAAACCGGATACGGGAAATA
The DNA here is from genome assembly GCF_011046895.1 of Rhizobium rhizoryzae. NCBI lineage: Bacteria > Pseudomonadati > Pseudomonadota > Alphaproteobacteria > Hyphomicrobiales > Rhizobiaceae > Affinirhizobium > Affinirhizobium rhizoryzae. Next base: position 2,025,822 of record NZ_CP049250.1, read on the forward strand.
TATCCGCATCCAGCACGATGGCGGATATACCACGACCTATGCCCACATCGAAGGCACGCCGAAGGGGCTGAGGGTTGGCGACCATGTGGCACAGGGGCAAGTCATTGCCTATGTGGGCTCGACCGGGCTGTCCACCGGACCGCATCTCTATTACGAACTGCGCGTCGGCGATACCTACAAGGATCCGACCAAGGCTGAAATGCCTGCGGGCACGACCTTGCGGGGCAGGGCGCTGGAAGAGTTCCGCCAGCAGATTGGCCGCGTGGAGACCATTGCCAGCACCATTCGGGCAACCGCCACGTCTGCGGCTCACTCGGCTGTCTCCGCCCTGACCCCGGGTAGCGACAAGCAATAGCCTCAACCGATCAGGGCAAACTTGTCGACGTCCACCATGCCTTTATCCGATATCTTCAGGTGTGGAATGACGGGCAGTGGCAGGAAGGCGACCTGAAGGAAGGGCTCCGTCAGGGTTGTTCCGAGTGCGTAGGCAGCCTTTCTCAGTTCATGAAGAATGTCGCGAACCGTCTCGTAGGGTTCAAGGCTCATGAGGCCCGCGACCGGAAGCGCGATTTCGCCCGTCACCTTGCCATCCTCCACCACGACGAAGCCGCCGCGGATCTCGCCGAGCCGGTTGGCGGCAAGCGCCATGTCTTCCTCGGACACACCGACAACGCAGATGTTGTGGCTGTCATGCCCGACGGTGGAGGCGATGGCGCCCTTCTTCAGGCCAAAGCCCTGCACGAAACCGTTGGCGTGATTGCCGTTCTTGCCATGCCGCTCGATGACAGCCACGCGAATGATATCATTGGCGAGATCCACCGTGCTCTGATTGCCCGACGAGGGCAGGCGGAAACGCCGATGCTCGGTGATGATCTTGCCCGGCAGGACGCCGATGACCGGCTGCTCCTCCTGCCGTGCGGGAACGGAGAAATCCGCTGCCTTGACGATGCGCGCCTTCACGCTATCCAGGCCCACAGGTTCCACCGGCTTGCGGGTCGCGAACAATTCGTCGTTCACCAGTCGACCTGCTGAGAACACCATCTGCGCCTTGCAGTTGGCCAAGTTATCGACCACCACAAGGTCTGCACGCCAGCCGGGTGCGATCAGCCCGCGATCCTTAAGGCCAAAGGCGCGTGCGGCGGAGATGGAGGCTGCGCGGTAAATGGCGAGCGGTTCGACGCCGTGGGCAATGGCCGTGCGGATGATGAAGTCCAGATGGCCTTCCTCGGCGATATCCAGCGGGTTGCGATCATCCGTGCAGAGCGCCAGATGAGGCGACAGGCGTTCCGTGATGATGGGCATCAGCGCGTGGAGGTCCTTGGACACCGAGCCTTCCCGCACCAGAATGTGCATGCCCTTGCGGATCTTTTCCATGGCTTCTTCGGCCGTCGTGCATTCGTGTTCGGTGCGAATGCCCGCCGACAGGTAGCCGTTCAGGCCAAGGCCGGACAGGAGCGGGGCGTGACCATCGATATGGCCGCCCTGAAACGCCTCGAGCTTTGCCATGCAGACCGGATCCTTATGGATCACGCCGGGAAAGTTCATGAATTCCGCGAGCCCGATGACCTTCGGATGATGTCGAAAGGGCAGGAGGCGCTCGATGGGAAGATCGGCGCCTGCGGTTTCCAGATGTGTTGCTGGTACGCAGGAGGAAAGCTGAACACGGATATCCATGATCGTCTCAAGCGACGAATCGAGGAAGTACTGGATGCCCTCGGTGCCGATGACATTGGCAATCTCATGCGGATCGCAAATGGCGGTGGTTACGCCATAGGGCAGAACGCAGCGATCGAATTCATGCGGCGTGACCAGCGAGCTTTCGATATGGAGATGGGTATCGATGAAACCCGGCACCACGATCTGGCCGGAGATATCGATTTCCGTCTGTCCTCGATAGGCCTCACCGGTGCCGACGATACGATCACCGCAAATCGCGATATCCGACTGCACGAGTTCGCCGGTGACGAGATCGTAGAAATGGCCGCCCTTCAGAACGATATCGGCGGGCTCCCGCCCTGTTCCCTGATCGATATAGGTCTCAAGGCGCATTTCGCTGTCTCCTGGTCATCTTGCAGTGCGGGGAGACTATAGCCGATTCACGACAAATACGATGGGAATAGATGGTGATAATGGGGCGGCGGAGACCGCCCCATTGCCAGGTTTACTGTGCAGCGACAATCTTGCCGTCTTCCCACTTGAAGAGATCGAATGTCTGGGAGGTCAGGTCTCCTGTCTCGCCATAGGTCAGGTCGCCGATCGCTGTCGTGATCTTTTCACCCGACTTCAGTGCCGTTGCCACAGCCTGCGCATCGTCCTTGGTCTTGGCCTTTTCGATGCCTGCCTTCAGGACTTCCACAGCTGCATAGGCATTCAGGGTAAAGGCTTCTGCCGGGATCTGGCGTGCGGCAAGCGCTTCGGTAGCAGCCTTGGAGTTCGGGCTCTTGGACGCATCGGAAGCATTGGTGAACATGGTGCCAGCCGCAGCCTTGTTGCCAATGCTCCAGTATTCCGTGTTGGAAAGGCCGTCACCGCCGATGATCAGCGGCTTGATGCCGAGGTCGGCCAACTGGCGGGCCAGTAGACCACCTTCCGGGTGGTAGCCGCCAAAATAGATGACGTCGACATTTTCAGCCTTCAGGCGTGTCGTCAACGCGCTGAAATCCTTGTCGCCGGGAGTAATGGCATCGTTGAGAACCTCTTTGACGCCGCCCTTGTTGAGCGTTGCCTTGAAGGCGTCCGCCAGACCTTTGCCATAGGCCGCCTTGTCGTTGATGATGGCAATACGCTTGTCCTTCAGGCTCTTCAGCACATAATTGGCCGCCACTTCCGCCTGCTGGTCATCGCGTCCGCACGTGCGCAGAACCGTGGTGAGGCCGCGGTTCGTCAAGGCGGGTGTCGTAGCCGTTGGCGTGACCATGAGAATGCCGTTCTCTGCCAGCGCATCGGATGCAGGCATGGCAACACCGGATGTGACCGGGCCGACGACGAAGCGAATGCCTTCGCCAATCAACTGGTTGGCTGCGGACACGCCCTGCTTTGGCTCGCCTGCATCGTCGGCGATCTTGAGGACGACCTTCTCTCCCAGAATGCCGCCCTTCTTGTTGATCTCCGCGACAGCGGTTTCTGCGCCGTTCTTTACCTGGTTGCCATAGGCTGCGACGGGGCCTGTGACCGGTGCAATGAGGCCGATCACGATGTCGGCGCGGGCGGCCGGTGCCAGCAATAGGCAGGCCGCAGTTGTTGCTGTGAGCAGGGTCTTGAGGTTCATGCGATCTTCTCCTTGGGTCGAGCCAATGTCTGGCCCATCTGACGACCGCGCTCTTCCGGCGCTCGTGTCCCGAAGGGGCGGTCCTCCGGCGCCAATACGAGTGGAAGTGCAGTCTTTCACCCGAGCCATTTTTGGCTTTCAGGCGGCAACCTTCTGTAGAAATTCGGGGGAACGAAAGCAAGAAAATATCAAATTCTGCGCAGAAAATGCGCATTTGCCTGCTGCGTAGGCTCGGATCTGGTCACACTTCACTGATGACGCTGGTTTTCTGGTTGATTTAGAAAATTCGAATTTGATTGCGTTGATCAATTGGAGGGCGGTGTTACCTCTATGCTCAATCCGTCGCGGCTACAGCGCCTGACCTGCCGGGGGCCGGTGCCGGCGCTTTCAACCGTGCGGCTCTGCTCCCAGGACATCCGGGTCACGGTGTCGCAATTGAAACTGCCATCGGGCAATTGAGGTCCATTGGTTGGTGGCAGCGGCAGCGCCTGGCCGGGCACCGGCTTTGTCTCACTGTTCCGGCCTGCATTGCCCCAGTCGATCGCTCCTGCGCTTCCTGTTCCCAGCAAAAGGAAGGGCAGGGCGAAAAAGGTTAGGCGCGTACTGTGTTTCACGGCACTCCCTTCCGTTGTCAGGGTCGAAAGCGTCTTGACCTGCGACCAGTTCGGGCGCATGTGAGCGGTCGTGATGAGTTCTTCATCTCATTCAAGGAACCCGAAAATGGACCCCGACAGTCGACTATCGACATCATTTTTCCTGCCTGTCGGATAGCGTTTCTGCTCCCCGCAGGCAAGATGAAGCCTGTGAAGGAGCATGCCCATGCTGCGTATCTACGAGCGTGACACAGATCGCCTTGTTCTGCGTGACCACCTTTCTGCCAGCACTGCCGACCAGCCAGCCCCGGCGCAATGGTACGACCTGCTAAAGCCTTCTGCATCGGAGGTATCCTTCATCGAAACCGCGCTCGGTCTTTCCCTGCCGACACGAGACGAGATGGAGGAGATCGAGCTTTCCGCACGGCTGTACCAGGAAGACGGCGCCGAGTTCATGACCATGACCGCGCTGACCAATCTGGACGGCGATGCGCCTTCGAAGACGCCGGTGACATTCATTCTCAAAGGCAACCAGCTGGTGACGGTCCGTTATGCGGAAGCAAAGCCATTTCTGATGTTTGCTGGTCGTGCCATGCGCAGTAACGGGCAGAACTATGCGTCCGGCGAGGAAACCATGCTGGGCCTGATCGAAGCGATCATCGACCGTCTGGCTGATGTTCTGGAACGGATGGGCAATGAGATCGACGGCATTTCGCGTGAGGTGTTCCGGGGAAAGAGCGCCAAATCCAGCGAGAAAGAACGCGACCTGCAATCGCTGATCGATCAGCTGGGCCAGAAGGGTGATTTTCTCAGCAGTATCCGAGAAAGCCTGGTCAGCATTTCCCGGCTCGTCGCCTACCATTCAGCACTCGAAACGCAGAGCCGCAAGCCGACGAAAGAAACGCGGCAACTGGCCAAGCTCCTGCAGCGGGATGCGACATCGCTCGGCGATCATGCAACCTTCCTGTCCGGCAAGATCAACTTTCTGCTGGATGCGACGTTGGGGCTGATCAATCTGGAGCAGAACCAGATCATCAAGATCTTCACGGTCGCGTCCGTCGTGTTCCTGCCGCCAACGCTGGTTGCGTCCGTCTATGGCATGAACTTCCAGGCCATGCCGGAACTGCAGTGGCAGTTGGGATATCCCTGGGCGGTTGTGCTGATGATCCTGTCTGCGGCGCTGCCATTTCTGTATTTCAAGCGGCGCGGCTGGTTGTGACATTTTTACGGGCGGAGGTTTTGCCTCCGCCCGCATGCCTTGTCAGATATTGTTGTTCAGGATCGTCCGCAGCTTGCCGAAGATTTCGTCCATGTGATGCTTCTCGATGATCAGCGGCGGCGACATCGCGATGATATCGCCGGTCGTGCGGATCAACAGGCCATCCTCATAGGCCGCGAGGAATGCGTTGAAGGCGCGCTTTGTCGGCTCTCCTGCAATGGGGTCGAGTTCAATGGCACCAATCAGTCCGATATTGCGAATATCGATGACGTTCTTGCAGTCCTTCAACGAATGCAGGCCGTCCTCCCAGTAGGAGGCCATCTCCTGCGCACGGGTCAGCAGGCCTTCCTCCTTGTAGGTATCAAGCGTGGCGAGTGCTGCAGCAGAGGCAATCGGATTGCCGGAATAAGTATAGCCGTGGAAGAATTCGATCAGATGTTCCGGGCCGTTCATGAAGGCGTCGTGGATTTCCGCCGTCACAAAGACGGCACCCATGGGGATGACGCCGTTGGTGAGGCCCTTGGCAGTCACCATGATATCCGGCTTCACGTCGAAATATTGCGACGCGAAGGGAGCGCCGAGGCGGCCATAGCCGGTGATGACCTCATCGAATATCAAGAGAATGCCGTGCTTGGTGCAGATCTCGCGCAGTTTCTGCAAGTAGCCCTTCGGCGGGATCAGCACGCCGGTAGAACCGGCTACGGGTTCAACGATCACCGCCGCAACAGTTGACGCGTCATGCAATGTCACGATGCGTTCCAGTTCTGCCGCAAGATCGCCGCCATGCTCCGGTTCGCCACGGGTGAAGGCATTCTTGCCCGGCAGATGCGTGTGCGGCATATGGTCGACACCGGTGAGCAGCGTGCCGAACATCTTGCGGTTGGCGACGATGCCACCGACGGAAATGCCGCCGAAGTTGACGCCATGATAGCCGCGCTCGCGGCCAATCAGTCGGAAACGGGCACCGTTCCCCTTTGCACGATGATAGGCAATCGCAACTTTCAGGGCCGTATCAACCGATTCGGAACCGGAATTGGTATAGAGCACATGATCCAGACCTTCGGGTGCGATATCGACGAGGCGATTCGCAAGCTCGAACGCCTTCGGGTGCCCCAACTGGAACGCCGGCGCGTAGTCGAGTTCGCCAGCCTGCTCGCGAATCGCTTCGGTGATCTTGGGACGGCAGTGGCCCGCATTCACACACCAGAGACCTGCCGTCGCATCGAGTACCTGCCTGCCATCATGCGTCGTATAGTGCATGTCCTTGGCACTGACGAAAAGGCGAGGCGCCTTCTTGAACTGGCGGTTTGCGGTAAACGGCATCCAGAACGCCCGCAGGTCGTTCGGCACGGTGGTGAGGCGGTTTGACATGAGGATCTCCATGGCCCCAGCAATTCAGGGGAGGCCATTCCCGACCTGACCTATGACAGGTCGCGGCTGGAGGAGGAGGTTAACAATCGCTGTTGAATGGTCAAGCAAGACCAGACGGAATGCGCCTATGGAATGAGCGCTCGGAATAATGCGCTCATGTTGGATACAGAAGCGGGACGCTGTGCGCGTCCCGCCAGGCCGACATCCCCCGATGTCAGCGCTGTCATTGAAGCTCAAAAAAAATCAGGCAGCCGATTTTGCCGGTTCAGCTTCGGTGTACAGCGACTCGAGGGTCTCCAGCACCTTCATCACCGACTCGGCAGAACTCGAATAGTAGATCGTCTGCGCATCGCGACGGGTGTTGACCAGCTTCTGCGCGCGAAGCTTGGAGAGATGCTGAGACAGCGCCGACTGGCTCAAGCCAACCTTGGTTGCCAAGGCGCCGACCGCAACTTCCCCCTTCACGAGGCAGCACAGGATCATCAGTCGCTTGGGATTTGCCATGGCAGACAGCAGGTTTGCAGCCGCGGCGGAATTCTCTGACAGTGACATCATTCTTCTTCCCTCAAGTCTTCCCCAGTTACGTTGTTACCTCCTAATGCGAGATAACAATGTAACTATAAATTACCAACTTCAGGCACCCATTGTATATCCCTAAATTCTACGTATCAGGTGTACACCTCACGGTAGGCCCTGATAAGTATGACATTTTAGGTAGTTCGACTATTTAATCGCTTAACTGACAAGGTAAAACGTTAAATCTGAATAGTTAATCATTATCGATTATGCCAAAAAAGTGATAAGACTGCAACCTGAAGGAGAAACTAATTTAGAAAGATGTTTGTCTTGTGAATATTTTTTTAGACCGAAGAAATCATCCATGATTTCTTGAGTGATTCCCTCCAAACGGGCGGTCTATGCTCTGCCTACTAAATCCTGACCTTCGAGGCGGAAAGCTTTCCCAAATCCGCCATTTAGAGAGCCTGATTGCGGCATCAGGCGAAAAAAGCAGAAATCGGGAAGATCGATGTAGAGTTGTGCTTTGGGATGGCGGTTGAGAAAGCGATCTCGCAAGTTCGGAAAATCCGGATGTTCACGCGTAACCTGAAACGCCTGTGCCTGGACGCTGAGGCGCGGATAGGCAAGCGGATCCCCCTTGCCGGGTTCTCCTGCCAGAAACGAGCAGCGTCCATCTGTCTTCAGCGCACCAGTATGGGCTGCGAGCGCAGAGACGAGAATGAAGGGCACGCCGTCTTCATCCAGAGCGATGATCGTCCGACTGATGCTGGGCCAGCCCGTTGCGGGCTCCAGAACTGCAAGCGCTACCCATGGCGCTTCAGCCATCAGCTGGCGCGCCAGTTGGCGCGCCTCGTCATCCGTGGGTCGCAGAACGGAGGGTTTGTCGTTCATGAAGATGCCTCCCTGCGGCGGTGACGCGTAAGCCCGGTGATCACCTCGTCTGCGGAGATGGAGCCGATGATTTCTCCATTGTCTATGACGCCGATCACGCCGGGCTGTCTTGCCAGCGCGTCCAGAATATCGACGAGCGGTGTCGCTGGCCGCGTCGTTCCGGTGACCGGCAGCGCCTGAGATGGTCCCTGCGTGCCTGGCCGCATGATGTCGGCCGCCGTCAGCATGGAGATCGGGTTCATGTTCTGAACGAAATCGGCCACATACTGGTCCGCGGGTGCTCGGACGATCTCCTGCGGCGTGCCGCACTGGATGATGCGGCCGCCTTCCATGATCGCAATGCGATTGCCGATGCGAAAGGCTTCATCGAGGTCGTGGCTGACGAAAAGGATTGTCTTTTTCAGTCGCGCCTGAAACTCCAGAAGCTCATCCTGCAGCCGGGTGCGGATGAGAGGATCGAGTGCCGAGAAGGGCTCGTCCATCAGCAGGATCGGTGCGCCTGTGGCAAAGGCGCGCGCCAGACCGACGCGTTGCTGCATGCCGCCGGACAGCTCTCCCACCTTACGGCCCGCCCATTTGGCAAGATTGACCAGCTCCAGCTGTTCGGCTACCCGGCGCTTGCGTTCTGCCTCCTCGACGCCCGCGAGTTCCAGACCAAAGCCGACATTGTCTGCAACGCTTCGCCATGGAAGCAGGCCAAACTGCTGGAACACCATGGAGACCGTGTTCATGCGCAGATCCCGCAGCGCCTTGGCGGAACAGCGGTAGGGGTCCACGCTTCCCTTGTCGGTCATCACGGTCACGCTGCCACGAACCACCGGGGCCAGACCGTTTACTGCCCGGAGGAGCGTCGATTTCCCGGAACCCGACAGACCCATCAGCACCAGAATTTCGCCCTCACGAATGGTGAGCGACGCGTTGGCCACCCCCAGAACCTGACCGGTTTCCGCGCTGATCTGATCGCGTGTCTTTCCCGCGTCGACGAGGGACAGCGCCTGCTGCCAGCGATCGCCGAAGATGATGTCGACAGCGCCGAAGATGATTGCGTCGCTCATGCGCCTTCTCCATCGGTATCGGTGCGAAACATGCGGTCCAGAATGATGGCGAGAATGACGATACAGAGTCCGGCCTCAAAGCCACGGGCGATGTTGACAGTGTTGAGCGCCCTGACGACCGGAACGCCGAGACCATTGGCGCCGACCAGAGCCGCAATCACCACCATGGATAGCGACAGCATGATGGTCTGGGTCAGGCCAGCCATGATCTGCGGCATGGCAAAGGGAAGTTCCACCTTGCGCAAGACCTGAGAAGGCGTGGCACCGAAGGCGATTGCTGCTTCCGTCAGTGCTCCTGGTGTGGAGACTATCCCGAGCCGGGTCAGGCGGATGGGAGCGGGGACCGCAAAGATGACCGTGGCGATCAGCCCGGGCACCATTCCGAGACCGAAGAGGATGAGGGCGGGGATCAGGTATACGAAGGTGGGTATGGTCTGCATCAGGTCCAGAATCGGACGCATGAATTCATAGAGCCATGGCCTGCGTGCAGCGGCGATGCCAAGCGGAATGCCGATCGCCATACTGACGGCAGTGGCAGCCAGAACCAGCGCGAGCGTTTCCGTCGTTTCCTTCCAGTAGCCCTGATTGATGATCAGCAGGAGCCCAAGACAGGTAAACAGTGCAAGGCCGATTGACCTGCGCAGATAGAAGGAGAGGCCCGTCATCAGCGCCACAATCACCAGCGCATGCGGCCATTGCAGAAGAAACAGAAGTGCGTTGATGACTTTGGAGAGGAGGGCGGAAAGCTGGTCGAAGAACCAGGCGCCGTTCTGCGTCAGCCAATCGACACATTTCTTCGCCCAGATTCCAATGGGAATACGGTGTTCAGTCAGGAATTCCAAAGGCTTCTTCCCGTGTTGCAGTCGTCACGACGAAAGGGCAAGACGCATGGGAGGCGCTAAACCCGGCGATGAAGCCGGCCGGGCAGAAAACCCAGCGCGGAAATGCCAGAAGCATGTGAGGCGGCCAATCTGGCCGCCTGATCTCTAGAGGGATGATCTCTAGAGGGTGATCAGAGGCCCAGCTTGGCCTTGACTGCGGGAAGACCGTCCTTGCCATCCACTGTCGTCACACCCGCCAGCCAAGGCTCAACGGCCTTGCCGTTCGCTTTGAGCCATTTCTTGGCCGCCGCCTGCGGCTCGAGCGCATCGTTGAGGATGCCGCCCATGATTTCGTTTTCCATGGACAGGCTGAACTTCAGATTGGTGATGAACTTGCCCGCATTGGGGCATTCCTTGGTGTAGCCTGCGCGCGTATTGGTGAAAATCGTCGCGCCGCCGAGGTTCGGACCGAACACGTCATCGCCGCCCGTCAGATAAGTCAGCTTGAAATTTGCGTTCATCGGATGCGGCTCCCATCCGAGGAAGACAACGGGTTCCTTTGAACGGTCGGCACGGGCGACCTGCGCCAGCATGCCCTGCTCGGAGGATTCCACGACCTCGAAGGATTTGAGGCCAAACGTATCCTTGGCGATCATGTCGAGGATCAGGCGGTTGCCATCATTGCCGGGCTCGATGCCGTAAATCTTGCCGCCCAGTTCCTTGCTGAACTTCGCGATGTCCTTGAAATCCTTGATGCCGAGTTCGGCACCCTTGGAATTGGTGGCGAGGGTATATTTCGCGCCTTCAAGGTTGGGACCAAAGGACTCGACAGATTTGTCATTCAGGAAGGGGCGAACATCGTTTTCCTGTGTCGGCATCCAATTGCCGAGGAAAACGTCGATATCCTTGTTCTTGAGCGACTGGTAGGTGACCGGAACCGACAGAACCTGAACCTGCGGCTTGTAGCCGAGCGCTTCCAGGATCACCGATGCGGTTGCGGTCGTGGCGGTTATATCCGTCCAGCCGACGTCCGAAAATCGAACGGAGCTGCAGCTTGCAGGCTCGGCGGCGAGCGCCTGACCGGATACCGCTATCAAGAGACTGACAGACAGCGAGAGTTTCAGCGAGGTTTTTGCGTGCATTGAACTGCTCCGTTTTTTGGTTCCCCAGCATTATCAATATCTGACCTAAGCAAGCAAGCTTGCCCAAACGCGCCGGAACAGGCGGTGGATTTGCGACAATCGCGGTGGAGCGCGATTGATCTTGATCAAGGTGAGTTTTTGACGCCAGCGTATTTGGTTCTCCTGAAATTCAGAGGCGGAACTGCTCTGCCGGAGAAACAGGAAACGATCATGACCAGTCTCAACAAAAGTCTCGCCGCCGCAGCCCTTGTTTTCGCAGCCCTGTTGGCCGGAACGGCACAGGCCGCGGAGCACGAAATCAAGATGCTGAACAAGGGAACCGATGGCGAGGCCATGGTTTTCGAGCCCGCTGCGGTGAAGGTTGCCGTGGGCGACACCGTGAAGTTCGTACCCGTCGACAAAGGGCATGATGCGGCGACCGTAAAGGAATTGCTTCCCGAAGGTGTCGAGGAGACCAAGGGCAAGATGAACCAGGAGCTGATTCTCAAGGTCGACAAGGAAGGTGCCTATGTCATCAAGTGCACCCCACACTGGGGAATGGGCATGGTCGCGCTCATTGTCGCCGGGGACAAACCTGCCAACCTCGAGGCTGTAAAGGCCGCCAAGATGGCGAAGAAGACGCGTGACAGACTGGATGCCGAACTGAAGGCGCTCGGTTTCTGATCTGAACGCGTATCGTCGTCTTGTGTCTGGCCAAGCTCTCTGCAAAAACTCCGGTGTGATATCGGCTCGCCGGAGAAAGCATGGAAACGCCAATGCAGAAAGCTGAGCCCGCCGTGCCGGACGTCCTGGGGCGGCGGATGGCTGCTCTTCGTGAGCAGTTGGAGACGGTGGTGAAGCAACTCTTGGCGGAGTCGCTGGACCCTGCAGCACTGGAACAGGTTGATATATGTCTCTTGGAATGGCGCTGGATCGAAAGCCAGTCTGCGCGCCTTGCACTGCAGATCGACGCCAGAGCGGCAGCTGCCATACACGACGCCGGAGGGCACAAGCTTCCATCCAAGAGAAGTCTCCTGAAAAGGTTGCTTCGCTCGCCACTCGAGCAGCGTCAGCACAGCGATCAGGAGACAGCGAACATTCTGCTGGATGGGCTTGCCGAAAGTCACCGGCTTCTTCTCTTGATCATTGATCATCGTGAATTCCTGCAACGGCAACTGACCCTGCTGGAAGCGGAGCTGGAAAAGCGATTCACGCAACTTCAGCTGGTTCCCGTCGGTGCCGGTGAGCCGGTTGATGCAATCGTTGACCGGATCGACGTTCTGCAGGATCTGGTCGACGGCGTAATCGACATGACGGCAAGCGCGAACCTTTTCTACAACAAGATCCTGGTGGATGCGGAAGCAAATATCCTTGCCCTGACATCGCTGGACACCAATCGATATGTGCAGTCCGGCCTCGCGCTACCGCATTTCGACACCTTGCGCCAGCGAGCAGAGAGGGGGCTTTTGTCGGTTCGGGGCATTGCTCACCGCAGGGCAGTTCTCGACGAAGCATTTCAACGCAAGCTGTCGACCACTCGACAAGCGGGCCATTGATGCTTACCTGAACGAAAACGACAGGAGAGCCATCGGGCATGAGTGCATTTTCAGCCTTTTTGCGACGCGCAGGGGAAACCATCATGCGAGGCGTGAAGCTCTTCGGCGCATGGCTGTTGTGGCCCATCATGGCCGCGCACGGCTGGTATCGGCAACGCAATCTGCTGATCAAGCTGCCGCTCGCTGCTTTTCTTGTTCTCTTCGTGGGTCTGTATGGCTATTTCGTATGGCAGACACAGATCTGGAGCGGCTTCGATCCCAATTTCGTCGATCGCTACGCGTTCCAGACACGCAATGTCGGCGCCGGCCAGGAACTATCTCCGTCCGTGCAGCCAGGCAGCCAGCCGGCGACCGCTGCTCCGTCTTCTGCACCTGTTCAGCCACGGCAATGCCAGCAATCCGGTATTGTTGAAGTTGCCGCCGATCTGACCGACACGAACGTGAACCAGAACGCATGGATCTCGTCCATGCTGATGTACCGGCTTGGGTTCTTCGGGCTCGATTGGGATCGCACACCGTTTCTCGACAACAAGGCTGCATTCCAGCGCGGCGTGAACCAGACCGTTCGCCGTACTGCAGTCGAACTGGTTGATTCCCTCGGTCGCGTGCGCGGCACATCCGGGATCAACGGAAACCTGCAGGATGCGCGCGGCAACCTTCAGTTCGACGAATATTCCTGGTACTTCGGTCTTCAGCCGTTTGGATTCAAAACGCCGACACCCAGCTATTATCGCGCAGCCATTGACAGTCTTCGCAAGTTCAACGGCGATCTGGCCGCCTGCAATGCCGTTTTCGATGGCCGTGCCGACAATCTGGTCCAGTTCGTAGACCGGATCGCCAACGACCTGGGGGCGACCTCCGCGATCCTGCGGGAGCGTTCCGAAAACTACAATGGCGGATGGTTCGACACGCGGGCTGACGACCGGTTCTGGTTCGCCTATGGCCAGCTCTATGGCTACTACGCCATCATGAGTGCGGCCGGTGCCGACTTCAATCAGGTCATTCGCGAGCGCAATCTGGGCTCGATCTGGAACGATACACTGGAACAGTTCCGCGGTGCCCTGAAGATTCGTCCCCTGATCATTTCCAATGGCGCGGAAGATGGGTTGATCATGCCATCACATCTGGCGACGATCGGTTTCTACACCTTGCGCACGCGTTCCAATCTCGTCGAGATCAGAGCTATTCTTGATCGATAGAGGGTGCCGTCGGGCGATCGGGATTGAAAGCCGCATCTGAATCAGGGATGCGGCTGCATAAACCCCGGTTCAGAGCTTCAGGTCGGCGGTACTGTCCGTTTCATACCGGAAGTCGCAACGATGGGGCGGCACCTCAAAGGCAATGCCTACGATTTCGCCGCTGGTGCCGGGCTTCGTGCGAAAGCGACCGATCGAGCAGACGTATCGGTAGGTGATCCTGTCCGATGAAAGGCGATGGATCTTCTGATAAGCCATGGGATGGGCAGAGGCAACTTCATGGCTCTCCATGACACTGCTCAAATCATCCGGATGAATACGGGCAATGATCTCCATCATGTTGATGGGGCCGTCGGTGTGCTTGATGCCGTAAAGTTTGCTGTAGGTGGCGCTGCAAAATGTGTGACCACTATCCAGGTCCAGGCGCCATAAACCGACAAGATTGAAGGTAGAAAAAATTTCAAAGAATTCGTCTGTCGACAAACCGAAGTCCTGCAGCGTGTCGATCTTTCCAGTAATGGATCCGGATTTTGACAGCAATGGTCGAACCCTTATTGACACTTGTCTAATACGCCCGTTTGTTAGGTGATTAAACGTAGGCGGATAGCTTTTGCTACCAGTTGGGTTCGATTTACACAATCCAGTTTCTTTATTGCCTTATTCAGATAAGCATTCACGGTATGGTCGGACAGTGAAAGAATGTCGCCGATCTCGGACGATGTCTTCCCCTGTGAGGTCCATTTCAGCACCTCCAGTTCGCGGGCCGTCAGGATGCTTTTCGGTGGTGGCTCGGTGCGGCGCACGCGATCGAAGACCCTGAAACACTGCAGCATCAGCATTCCAACCTCATTGAGTTGAGGCAAGGTCAGAACCGGACGGTCTCCGTCGAGGCGCATGACGAACATGGATCCATCCGACGAACTGAAAGGCATGGCGACGCCGGTGGTCATGCCATAGGTCTTCGCAAGGCGGCGAAACGGTTCCGGAAAATCCAGAGGCCAACCGTCATCATACTGCTCTTCATAGCTCCAGCACAGCGGAAGAGCCATGTTCTTCAACAGCGGAACCAGCGGGCAAGCCGTGAGCAGCCTCAAACGGTCAAAGTCGCGAAGATAGGACCGAGGGACATTCGACTCCACCATAAGTGGTTCCAGCAGAGAGTCCGATGCCGCCGGCGCGCTCATCAGCGCGAAATATTTGAAGCCAAATTGTTTTGCAAGTTTCGCCAGAACAGCCACGACCGCCGCGCGTGAATCCGCCGTAGAAATTTCCCGACTCAAAAGCGAATGCCGTTCAAGCGTAATCATGAATTCCCGATCGTTTGCCTGCGCTAAACTGCAATGGAACGACGATAGCCGAACCGTAAATGCTTGCCAACGTTATTTTCGTATTTTCACATCTATACTGCAATTCGACTGAGTCGATACGGGTTAACTTCGAATCGACCTGTATCAATTCGGTGCAATTTGCCTCAAGTGAATGAGTATTTGCCCGACATGATGGCCGTTGTCCAAATCTTGCTCTCATTTCTTGAGATTGCATGGTCCTTGCTGATACAATCCAGTCGAGATTCTGTAAACACAAGAAGATTTGCGGCGGGAAATTCAATAATTTTTGATCAGGCGAGCGAAAAATATTGATCGCGCAAGTAATCGTCTCTGAGGAATGCGTCAACTTCTATCTTTTGCATCAGACCATGCACCAAGCGAATAAAACGCGTTGGATGTAAGTATCCGGCACTGGTAGGCGTCAGCGATGCAATGCGCTATGCAGATTGAAACGCATCGTAAACGGAGACTGGGTGTGATCGTGCCGTCTGACATCGAAATTGCGCGTACTGCTGCCATGAAGCCGATCATGGAGATTGGATCTCAGATCGGAATTCCGGCGCAATCTCTGGTTCCATACGGTCACGACAAGGCAAAGGTATCAGCGTCTTTTCTGCGCTCTCTGGGTGCCAGACCCGAGGGTAAGCTGATCCTGGTCACGGCCATCAATCCGACACCCGCCGGCGAAGGCAAAACAACGACGACTGTCGGTCTCGGCGACGGACTGAACCGGATAGGCAAGCGTGCCATGATCTGCCTGCGCGAGCCATCACTGGGTCCTTGCTTCGGAGTCAAAGGCGGCGCTGCGGGGGGCGGGTATGCGCAGGTCGTTCCGATGGAGGATATCAACCTGCACTTTACGGGTGATTTCCATGCCATTACCGCGGCTCACAATCTGCTGGCCGCGCTGATCGACAATCATATCTACTGGGGTAACGCTCTCGATTTTGATCTTCGGCGTATCGCCTGGCGGCGTGTGGTCGACATGAACGACCGGGCACTGCGGGAGATCGTTGGTTCGCTCGGCGGTGTCTCAAACGGATTTCCGCGCGAAACCGGTTTTGACATCACTGTTGCCTCGGAAGTCATGGCCATCCTTTGCCTTGCCGAAGACCTTGCGGATCTGGAAGCGCGTCTGGGCGCCATAATCGTTGGCTACCGCCGCGACAAGACGCCCATTTTCGCGCGGGATCTGAAAGCAGACGGTGCCATGGCCGTGCTGTTGAAAGATGCCATGCAGCCGAACCTCGTGCAGACGCTGGAGAACAATCCGGCTTTCGTGCACGGCGGGCCATTTGCCAACATTGCGCATGGCTGCAACTCCATTGTGGCGACAAAGGCTGCCTTGAGGCTCGCAGATTTTGTTGTGACCGAAGCGGGCTTCGGCGCTGACCTCGGCGCCGAAAAATTTTTCGACATCAAGTGCAGAAAAGCAGGTCTGCGGCCTGCCGCCGCCGTGGTGGTTGCAACCATTCGTGCCTTGAAGATGAACGGCGGGGTCGCGAAGGCGGATCTTGGCCGCGAGAATGTCGATGCCCTTCGGGCGGGATGCGTCAATCTTGGTCGTCATATCGAGAACATCCGCAAGTTCGGTGTTCCCGTTATCGTGGCCATCAATCATTTTTCGTCTGATACCGATGCTGAAGTTCGGGCGATTGTTGATTACGCGAATGATCAGGGTGTCGATGCGGTGCTTTGCCGTCATTGGGCGCAGGGGTCTGCGGGCATTGTCGAACTTGCTGAAAAAGTGACCGCGCTGGCGAATTCCTGCGAAGCAGACTTTCGTCCCCTGTACGGCGATGATCTGTCGCTGATGGCAAAGATCGAGACCGTGGCGCGGGAGATCTACCGCGCCGATGGAGTTACTGCCGAAGCATCGGTTCTTGAGCAGTTGCGGGCGTTTGAAGCGCAAGGCTATGGAGGACTTCCGGTCTGCATTGCCAAGACCCAATACTCCTTTTCCAGCGATCCGTCTCTGCTTGGGGCGCCGACGGGACATAGTCTACCAATCAGGGAGGTCAGGCTTTCGGCGGGAGCGGGCTTCGTGGTCGCAATCACGGGCGAGATCCGGACCATGCCTGGCTTGCCCCGGTCGCCTTCGGCAGAGCGCATTGCCTTGAATGAACTCGGGCAAATCGAAGGGCTTTTCTAGGGTGAGGGATCAATCAACCTAAGTTGGAGCCTTATGTCAAAGCTCGAACATGATTGGCAATCATAGACTTAACGTAAATTCCGGTGGTTTTTACTCAAATTATCGGGATTAATTCTTGATTCACGATAGTTGTCTGTTCTGTATGAGAAGGACATTTGTCCGATTTTGCTAACGTGTCTTCAGTAATTCAGCTCTATGCTTTGTGCTATAGATGGAGTGAAGGCATGCCACTATCGCATAACCCCAATCTGTTGCAGCCCCGGGTGCCGATTCTGAACTGGATCGCCGATATGGGTTCCGACATTTCGGATGAGATTCGTTACAGACTGTGTGCGACCCTGGCATCCTCCACCTTGCCGGCCCTCTTGGGCTCTCTGAACTCCTTCTGCATTACGCTGCTGGCCTACGCCCGTCTCCAGAATACGATCCTGCTGTACATTGCATTGTGCGACCTCATCTTCGGCGTTATGCGGGTGTGCGCAACAAACGTCAGTTGGCTGCGTACGGTTGCTGCAGATCTTGTTGTGGTCTCCGGTATTGGCTGGGCGACGATGATGGCCGCCACCATGGTTGTCGTCGGCTTCAGTGACGACACGCCCATGCTCATCATCGTGGTTGCTTCGGGATTGGGATCCTGTGCGGGCATCATTGCACGCAATTATGCCGCGCCGCGGCTGGCACTGGCGCAGGTCATTGTGATCGATGCTTCGTTCAAGATTCCGTTTTGCATTCATCACCCCGAATTCATTCCGCTTATCCTCTTGCAAGGTGCAGGCTTCATCGGTGTTGCCATCTGGATCATGCGGCAGCAGCGCGAAACCACGGTGCGGGCGATTGCCGGTCAGATCGAGAGTCGAACCCAATCTTTGCAAGATCCGCTGACGGGACTACTGAACCGGCGTGGCTTTGCGGAAAAAGCGCAGTCGATGCGGCAGACTTCAAGTACCAAGGCTCTCTTGTACCTTGATCTCGATGGTTTCAAACAGGTCAACGACCGGTTCGGGCACGGCGTGGGCGATGAAATTCTCAGGCAGGCGGCACGACGACTTTCCATTTGTCTGCCGAATGCTTCCATCTGTCGTATGGGCGGAGACGAGTTCATCGTACTTGCCGACTGTCACAGTCGGCAGGAAGCCGCCGTCATTGGTGCACGTATCATTCAGACAATATCGCTTCCAACCGTCACGTCAGCAGGTCAGGCGTCGGTTGGCGTGAGTATCGGCATCTCCCTGTTCGATCCGATGGAAGTCGATCTGGAGCGCGCCATGGTGGAGGCAGACGAAGCGCTTTACCGCGCCAAGCGTGCGGGACGGGGCTGCGCGCTCCTGCATGATCCTGCCATGTCGGGCGCATCCAAAGCTATGGCCTGAAGCCGTTCAGGGCCGAAGGGTCAACGGCAATATCGGTAGTCGCCCTTCCTCTCGAGAACATCGAGATGGAGGTGATCCTCATGGGTCGCATCGCTGCCCGGTGACAGAACGGTGCGGAAATGCAGACACGCCCCGGCGGTCGCGGTCCTCTGAAAGGCGCCCTCCAGTGTCGGGTCTTCTGTCTTCGGCTTCATTTCAATCGCGTCACCCTTGTCGAATTCCAGTGCGATCACGTCGATGGCGTTGCCTTTCGCATGCTCCGAGATCTTGCCCGTTTCGGCGTGATTGCGCTTGCGGCAGGCATAGGATGCAGCATTGCGAACACCGACGATTTGTTTGTCCGGAAACGCAACCTTCAGGGCCGGCTGTACCGTGTCCTTCAGCCAGTGCGACAGGGCCAGCGCGGCCTCGCATCGCAAGGGGGAAGGGTCGGAGAGCTTGATGCCGGGAAGGGGACTTGTGAGCCTGATCGGCTTTTCAATTCCACAGGTGCCGTCTTCCTCGGAGATCGACTCGGCCTCGGTGAACTCGGCACCCATCGCTTTCAAATCCGACAGGCAAGCCGCATAGGCCTGTGGATCTTCCTTGATGATGTTTGGCACGGCAGGCTCTTCCGGTGTCTTGCTCTTGGTCTCGGTCTTGCTCTCGGCCTCTGTTCCTGGCTTTGTCGGCGATTGAGGTTCGCTGGATGGTTGCTTGCCGGGCGTTTCGGCCTCTGCCGGCGGCTGTGGCTTTGCTGCAGGTGTCGGAATGTCTTTGGTCTCCGGAAATTTTGTATTGTCCGGCAGGGATTTGTCTGACGAACGCTCAGCCTCAGCTGGCTTTGCTTCAGGAAGCGGGCCTTCGGTCGGCAGGCTCGCCGCCGTGAGCGAAATGGTGGCCAACAGGGCTGCAGCTATGCGCATCATCATGAACATTGTCCTCCACGTGACGGCTGACAACGCATCAGGATCAAATTGGTCGCATGCCCCTCATGGAGGCTCTTGCGAAGCAGGTTTGGAGTCGCTATCAATCACGCCATGAAGACGTCTTTGATCATGGCTATCTGGTGGTGGGTTCGCAGCTAAGCGGCCTTGACCAGTCATGTTCAAAGACAAGACAAAGCCGCCCGACCACCGAGGCGGCTTTCTTGTTTCCCAAGGCTCCCCTCGCAAACCGGGCAAATGCCAAACGCTTGCGCCGCAAAACAGCTTTCGCAGTTGTCGAGGACAGGATAAGAACGCGGGATATTCAAAAGGTGGATTATGGTCACGATTATTGAAGATGATGGGTCCGAGGTTTACGAGACCCGCGGCGGGATAAAGGTCAGCCGCAAACGTCGCGCCGCACCCTATGCCGATGCAATTTCCAGCTATGTCGACAAGCTGGATGAGCGTCGCGGCGCCGTCTTCTCATCGAACTATGAGTATCCGGGTCGCTACACGCGCTGGGACACGGCCATCGTCGATCCGCCGCTCGGTATCTCCTCCTTCGGACGTCAGGTCTGGATCGAGGCCTATAACGGGCGCGGCGAAGTGCTGCTGGAACTGATCGCCCAGCGTCTGGCAAGCGAGACCGAGTTGACACTGGGTGAGCGCACTGCGCGTCGTCTCGATCTCTCCGTTAATCTGCCAGCGCGCGCCTTCACGGAAGAAGAGCGCTCGAAAATGCCGACCGTCTTTACGGTACTGCGTGCAGTCGTTGATCTTTTCTACTCCGATGCCGATAGCGCAATCGGCCTGTTCGGTGCCTTCGGCTACGATCTTGCGTTCCAGTTCGATTCCATCAAGCTGTCGCTACAGCGGCCGGACGATCAGCGCGACATGGTTCTGTTCCTGCCGGACGAGATTCTCGTCGTGGACCACTATTCCGCCAAGGCTTGGATCGACCGCTATGACTTCAGCCGCGGCGACCTGACGACCGCAGGCAAGAGCGAGGAAATCGCGCCTGACCCGTTCCGCACCACGGATGTCATCCCGCCCAAGGGCGATCATCGTCCCGGCGAATATTCCGAACTCGTGGTCAAGGCGAAGGAAAGCTTCCGCCGCGGCGACCTGTTCGAGGTGGTGCCGGGGCAGAAGTTCATGGAGCGGTGCGACAGCAAGCCCTCGCAGATCTCCAATCGGCTGAAGGCGATCAATCCGTCACCCTATTCCTTCTTCATCAACCTCGGCCATCAGGAATATCTGGTCGGCGCTTCGCCGGAAATGTTTGTTCGCGTCTCTGGCCGACGTATCGAGACGTGCCCGATTTCGGGAACCATCCGCCGCGGCGAGGATGCGATTTCCGACAGTGAGCAGATCCTGAAGCTGCTCAACTCGAAGAAGGATGAGTCCGAGCTGACCATGTGCTCGGATGTCGACCGCAACGACAAGAGCCGCGTTTGTGAGCCGGGTTCCGTCAAGGTCATTGGTCGCCGCCAGATCGAAATGTATTCGCGCCTCATTCATACGGTGGACCATATCGAGGGTCGTCTGCGCCCGGACATGGATGCCTTCGACGGTTTCCTCAGCCATGCCTGGGCAGTGACCGTGACGGGTGCCCCGAAGCTGTGGGCCATGCGGTTCATCGAAAAGCATGAGAAGAGCCCGCGCGCCTGGTATGGCGGCGCCATCGGCATGGTGGGCTTCAACGGCGACATGAATACGGGGCTTACGCTGCGCACCATCCGCATCAAGGATGGCATCGCGGAGGTGCGCGCCGGAGCGACGCTGCTGAACGACAGCGATCCGCATGAGGAAGAGGCTGAAACCGAATTGAAGGCATCTGCCATGATTTCTGCAATCCGTGATGCGCGCGCAGGCAATACGGCCAAGGCGGGCCGCGATGTCGCGGCTGTTGGCAAGGGTGTGAAGATCCTGCTGGTCGACCACGAAGACAGCTTCGTTCACACCTTGGCGAACTACTTCCGCCAGACAGGCGCCGAAGTCTCCACAGTGCGTACGCCGGTGCCTGCCGAAATCTATGACCGCATCAAGCCGGATCTCGTCGTCCTGTCGCCCGGACCGGGCAATCCGCAGGATTTCGACTGCAAGAACACCATCAAGGCGGCGCGTGCCAAGGGTCTGCCGATCTTTGGGGTGTGCCTGGGGCTTCAGGCACTGGCCGAAGCCTATGGCGGCGAACTGCGCCATCTGGCGGTGCCGATGCATGGCAAGCCATCGCGCATTCGGGTGCTGGAGCCGGGACTTGTGTTCTCAGGCCTCGGCAAGGAGGTTACGGTCGGGCGTTATCACTCCATCTTTGCCGACCCGAAGACGCTGCACCCGGATTTCATCATCACGGCCGAAAGCGAAGACGGCACCATCATGGGCATCGAGCATGCCAAGGAGCCGATCGCAGCTGTGCAGTTCCATCCGGAATCGATCATGACGCTGGGCGGTGACGCCGGTATGCGGATGATCGAGAATGTGGTGGCGCATCTGGCGCGGAAGGCCAAGGAGCAGGCGGCGTAATCGCTGCCTCAACTTCACTGTCTTAGGAAAGGGGCGGTTTCTCGCCCCTTTTCTGTTTCGATCAGCTGTGGAGTCCGATGACTTTCTCGAAGGCTTCCCAGGTATCGTCCATCGCATACTCCTTGAGGAAGGGCAGGTTCAGGTGACCAAAGAGTGGCGAAAGTTGCCATTCTGCTGTCTCCTCATCCACACCGGCGATCTGCTGAAGGTAAAGGACGGTGGCAAAGCCCGTGCGATCGGCGCCGCTGCGACAGTGAACCAGCACCGGACCTTCCGCACTGCGCATCAGTTCCAGCAATTGAAATGTGCGATCCAGCCCCAGCGGTTTGCGCGCGGACATCTCGAAGTTAAGTTCCTTCGCGCCATGCTCGGTTGCCATGGCTTCCTCTGCCCGATACCAGGCTGCATTGGGGTTGCCGCCGCGTAGGTTTATAACTGACTTGATCTTGTATTCATCGATGTATTTGCCAAGATCTTCGGGAGAAAGCTGCGCGGAGCGATAAAATTTTCCGGGAAGCACTTCATGGAAATTTCCGACAAGTTGCAGATAGCCAAGATAGACACCAAGGCCAAGCACAGCAGCGCCAACCACCAGTGTAACTTTTTTTGCAATGCTGATGATTACCATTGGGATATGCGTCCTGTCTTGATTTCGACTTGTCTGGAGCGACTACGACCTGAGAACCCGGCCTGTGGCGAATTTATGTCTGTTGCAATGCCCACCAACATTTCCGCTCAAGGCTGCCACTGGACCTGCACCGCGATGCTTTGACAGCCGCGCAAAAGTGAGCGATAGAGACCTCCAACAGAAACCGCCGGGCGCTGACGCCTCGGCGGTTTCGCCGTTTCAGGGCTATTGCAAATCATTCGCATACGCAGAGAAGATGATGTCACAACCAAACCACACACTCGTTCAGCGCCTTGCCTTCTGGGGTATTCCACTCTCCTTAGCTGTCATGGGCCTGAAGCTTCTGGCCTGGTGGGTTACGGGGTCAGTGGCGCTTCTTTCAGACGGGCTGGAGTCATCGGTCAATGTGACTGCGGCGGTGGTCGCCTATTTCGTCATTCGGTATGCGCAGCGCCCCGCTGATGACGACCACCAGTTCGGGCATCACAAGGCGGAATATATCTCCGCTGTTCTGGAGGGCGTGCTGATCGTGGTTGCCGCACTTCTGATCGTGAAGGAAGCCTATGCCGGCATCATGCAGCCCGCGCTGCCGGAAGCGCCATGGCTCGGTCTTGGCATCAATGGCTTCGCAGGCGTCATCAATGCGGTCTGGGCGACTGTTCTCATCCGCGTGGGCACAGTGAACCGTTCTCCGGCCCTGAAGGCAGACGGTCATCATGTCATGTCGGATGTGGTGACGTCCGGCGGCGTCTTCGTCGGTCTGGTACTGGCAGTTCTGACGGGTTACGCCATCCTTGATCCGCTGCTGGCGCTGATCGTGGGGGTCAACATTCTCTGGCAGGGATACAGACTGATTACCTCCTCTCTTGGCGCGCTGATGGACAAGGCGGTTGAGCCGGAAGAAGAGGTTGCGATCAAGGAAGCGATTGCCGCCCATTCCGCCGGAGCGCTGGGCGTTCATGATCTCAGGACCCGGCGCGCCGGGGCTGCTGCCTTCATCGATTTTCATCTTGTGGTACCGGCCATGATGACAGTCGGTCAGGCACACGATATTTGTGACCGCTTGGAAGATGCGATCAAGCAGGCTATTCCCGGCGCATCATTGGCCATCCACGTGGAGCCCGAGGGCGAGCGTGAACATGGTGTCAAGGTTCAGATAGAAGGTTAGTCAGATGAGCAAGACCGATGTCAGCGGGCTGTCGCAGCTCGGCCGTCAGGTGGACGCGCCAACCAGCCCGGAAGAGGCGGTGCTGGAGAAGGTGCCCAATAACAATGCTGGAACGGATTTCGTCGTGCGTTTCACCGCGCCAGAATTCACATCGCTGTGCCCGATGACCGGGCAGCCGGATTTCGCCCACATCGTGATTGATTACATCCCGAACGGTTTTCTGATGGAATCGAAATCGCTGAAGCTGTTCCTCACGTCTTTCCGCAATCACGGCGCCTTCCACGAGGATTGCTCCGTCTACATCGCCAAGCGGATCGTTGATCTGCTGGAGCCGAAATGGCTGCGCATCGGCGCATACTGGTATCCACGCGGCGGAATACCGATCGATGTTTTCTGGCAGACCGGTGCAGCACCGGAAGGCGTCTGGTTGCCGGATCAGGGCGTACCGACCTATCGCGGCCGTGGGTGAAGACGGTTGACGGAGGTGAAACAATAAAGCCGGGCGCTGAGCCCGGCTTGTCTGTCATGCAAAGCTGCTGTCGTCGCCGCCGGAATCACCATCATCGGCACTCCAGTCATCATTGCTATCGTCGTAGGATGCCTGCTGAAAGTCATTGTCCGGTGTCGGATCAGCCTGCGCCGGAATTGGATCGGGCTGGGTCGGAGCAGCGTCGCCATAGTAGTTGTTGATGACCGTGGTTTCTTCGATCGGGTTGCTGCCGAAACCTTCGGCTGCGGGAGAGGCGAGGCCAAGACCGCTCATGTGATGACTGAAGATCCCGCTGAGTGAGTTGGCCAGAAGCATGCCGCCTGCAACTCCAGCGGCCGTGCCAAGCGCGCCTGTCAGGAAGCTGCTGCCTGCCGATGGCGGCCGCATAGCTGGTGCAGATGCGCCCGTTGACCAAGGGCCGGATGGTGCCATCGCTCCCGGTTGTCCATAGGCCGGTTGCTGCTGCACTTCGAGCGACTGACCCCACGGGCCGCTTGGTGCCCCATTGTAGGGACGGGGCGATGGCTGTTGTCGTGATTGTGCGGGCGGTTGTGGCGGCTGGCTGGAGCCGAAGATGGAGCTGAGAAAGCCGCCACGCTGCTCCGTTTCGCGCGGTGCCGCTGCCTGCTGCTCCTGCAACTGACGGACTTGGGCCTCAAGTTCTGAGATCCGTTTGGATGCGGCTTCGAGCCCCTTCTCCTGCACGATGACGGCCTGTGCCAGATAGTAGGGTGACGCCGGTTCCTGACGAACGGCATCCGCGATCAGCGTTTCCGCTTCCGGGTCACGCGGCGTAGCAGTGGCGCCTCGGACTCGTTGAAACAGTTCAGTCAGAAGTTGGCGTTCTTCAGGTGACATGGTCGGCTCCTCAAGGCTCGTTTCACGAAAGCCATGAGGAGGAAGTAGGGAGAAATTCGGGCCTTGTCAGCAGGCCCGAAGCTTAAATCTTGGTAAGAGAGCCGTACTTCAGCCGCCAAAGGCAAGCGAAAGACCGGCAAGTGCTGTTGCCGCGCCTGCGAAGCGACCGATGGCGGGAGCCAAGCGTGCGGTCCTCATGCCCAGCCCGACGCCGATGAGGTGCAGGAAGGCCGTTGCGACCGCAAAGCCCAGGCCGAACTGAAGTGCCGCTGCGGACCCCAATTCACCACCATGCGCGTAACCATGGAAGAGCGCGAATATGCCGACGACAGCGGCAGATGCGGCGACGGGCACGCGCACAGCCAGGGCCACCAAAAGGCCGAGGCCCATGACAGAGGCAAGGATTGCCGGCTCGACGAAGGGAAGGGGCGCACCTGCTACCGCCAGGCCGAAGCCCAGAACCATCATGGCCACGAAGGCAGCGGGAACAAGCCACAGAGCCTGTCGACGGTTCGGATCCGTTGCGATCTGGGCCGCCCAGAGGCCAACCGCCACCATGGCCAGAACATGGTCTGCTCCAAAGAGGGGGTGAGACAGCCCCGCCGCAATCGATCCATGTTCCAGTGGATCCAGATGTGCGAATGCCGGGACGGCGGCCACAGTCGACATGGCGACGGCCAGTGAAAGACGTTTGAACATGAATGTTCCCCTTCAAAATGCGCGGCGCAACGGTTTTCATTGCGTTCGGCGCAAGATTAGGCACTGCCTAAAAAGTTGTCTATGCGTAAAATGACGAAGGCCATATTCATCATAACGTCGCTGGCTGATTGTTTTGTGCGCGCGAACACATTATGTCCGGGGAGAGCAAATTCACTCTGGAGACTGTTCGATGAACGACGAGAATGAAGACGACAAGACGAAGGAATTGCCACTCGGCAAGGAAACGGAGGCGAATCTTTTCAAGTCGCGTTCGATCTTCATTTATGGCCCGATTACCCAGGAACTGGCCCAGAAGGTCTGCACCCAGCTTGTTGCGCTGGCTGCCGCGAGCGATGAAGACATTCGCATCTATGTGAACTCCCCCGGCGGTCACGTCGAATCGGGCGATTCGATTCATGACATGATCAAGTTCATCAAGCCGAAGGTCTGGATGATTGGCACGGGTTGGGTAGCCTCTGCCGGTGCTTTGATCTATGTCGCGGCGCCGAAAGAGCGTCGTATCTGCCTGCCAAACACCCGCTTCCTGCTTCATCAACCCTCCGGCGGTACGCGCGGCATGGTCTCCGATATCGAGATCCAGGCCCGCGAGATCATCAAGATGAACCAGCGCCTGATCAAGATCTTCGCCAAGGCTACCGGCCAGAGCGAGGAAAAGATCGCCAAGGACATCGATCGCGATTACTGGCTGGGCGCGGAAGATGCCGTGTCCTACGGCCTCGTCAACCGCATCGTCGAGAGCCAGTCCGAGATCGACTGACCTTCACGCCAAGACCTCATTTTGCCATAAGCCGTGCCGGAACTCATCCGGCGCGGCTTTTTCTTTGCCGCAAAGTAAATTTTTTTGGGCAAATGCTCAGAAAAATTCGCGGGTCTTTTAGGGTACGATACGTCTTTCAATAAGTTAGCAATCACTCATACTGCTGGATGTCCCGTCGATGATCATGCACGGACAGATGGCCGATCATGCTACCTGTAGCGGTCAAAGACAATCTATGCAGGAAATCTGAGTAAAAATCCTGGTAGCGCTAACAACTTCGCGGATTACAAAAAATTTGATTGCAGGTGCATTTCTGTACTCGCTGAGGTGTAGTCTATTCTTAAGTCAATTAGAGCAATATAGATTGCGTTAATAAGTGTATGCATATTTTTGGATTCAGAAGAAATGCCGGGATGGAGGCATCATAACAGGTCCATCGCGCCGATGAGGATTTTCATGTTCACCTTGACCATCTCTCGCATGACCGTTTTGTTTGGCATTATTGTAACGACAGGTATTGTTAGTTCATTTGGCGTGCAGCGTCTTGCGCTTGGCGAGTTGAAGGTTGGAGGACCAGTCTTCAATCAGATCGTCGATGGAAAGGATCTCGTCGCGGATATCTTGCCGCCACCTCTCTACCTGGTTGAGGCCTATGGACTGGCAACGGAGGTCGTTATCCATCGCGATGACCTTTCCGAGAACGTCAAGAAGGTCAACAAGCTCAGGCAAGACTACGAGGACCGGCGGAAAATCTGGAAGGATTCGAGCCTCCCGGCTGATCTTAAAGGATATCTTCTCAATGAAGTCCTGGTCAAAGGCGATCTTTTCTGGAAACAGCTCGACAGCAGCTTTGCCGTGCTTGCCTCTGGCGCGGATGTCGAGGCCGCACACAAAAGCTTCGATGCCTTGCAAAAGACCTTCCGTGACCATCAGGCCGCTGTCATTCGCCTCGTTGACATGTCCAATACATGGATGAAGGCCACGGAAGCAGCCGCAGCGGATGCAGACACCAAGTTCAGCAACCTGGCAATCGGCGGCAGTATTCTCTCGCTGGTCATTTTTCTGGCGGGGCTGTGGTTCATGAAGATGCGTGCCATCGGGCCGCTGACCGCCATCGGCGGGTATATGAGCCGTCTTGCTGCTGGTGACTACAGTCAGGACGTTCCCTATGCGCAGCGAGGCGACGAGATCGGCGACATGGCGCGCTCGGTCCAGACGTTTCGAACGGCCGCGCTGGAGCGCAAGCGGCTTCGCGAAGAAATGGAGGCTGGTCGTATCCTGTCCGACGAGGCGAGGGCGCTTCAGGAGCGCCAGCGTGTCGCCGAGGCGGCCCAACTGAAACAGGTCGTCGACAGCCTGGGTGCCGGGCTGCGCTGTCTGGCAGAGTGCAACATCTCAAAGCCGCTTGATGAGGAATTTGCCGTCCAATTCGAAGCATTGAGGACTGATTTCAACAATTCCATCGCGACCTTCCAGGAAACGATTGAGCAGGTTCTTCTGAAGACCGGTCAGATCAACGACAATGCCATGGCGATGAACGAGGCCGCAAACAACCTCTCAAAGCGCACGGAGCAACAGGCTGCCGCGCTGGAACAGACGGCTGCCTCGCTTGAAGAGGTAACCTCGACGGTGAAGGCGTCCGTGGAGCGTACGGCTGAAACGCGCAATCTGGTGCGGGATGCGCGGACATGCACATCGAAGTCCAGCGGTGTTGTTGCCGATGCAATCGACGCGATGAAACGTATCGAAGGTGCATCTGGCGAGATCGGCAAGATTGTTGATGTGATCGACCAGATTGCCTTCCAGACCAATCTCCTTGCGCTGAATGCAGGTGTCGAAGCTGCGCGTGCCGGCGAGGCCGGCAAGGGCTTTGCTGTCGTGGCCCAAGAGGTTCGCGACCTTGCCCAACGCTCGGCAACGGCGGCGAAGGAAATCAATGCCCTTATCGCGAAGTCGAAAACAGAGGTTGCCGCTGGCGTGCAACTGGTTGTCGAGACGGGCGGAGCCTTGCAGCAGATTGAAACATTTGTCGGGGAAATCGATGCCAAGGTAGAGGCCATTACCACGGCGTCGCGAGAGCAGGCGGTCGGTCTTTCGGAGATCAGCGATGCGGTCAATTCCATCGATCAAATGACCCAGAAGAACGCATCGATGGTGGAGGAAACCACGTTGATCAGCAATTCTCTGGCCGCTGACTCCAACCTGCTCAGCAGCATGGTTGGCAGGTTCCAGCTCAACCAAGGCCGTGATGACAAGGGCGCAATAGCGCGGCAGTCAAAGCCGGTCGTCGCCAGCGCAGGGTCCTTCTCGCTGCGCCGTGCTTCCTGAGTGCTTCCGTGATCGATGAAGCTGAGAAGAAGGCCCGGCTGCCTGACAGCCGGGTTAGAATTTGATGAGAAAGCCGTCACGCGACGCCGTCGAGTTCAACTGAATCGAAATTTTAAAGATTTGATTTCAGCTAGTTACCTTCATTTTTGTGTGGGCCTGCAAATAAATACAGCCCCTGAGGTTGAATATATCCAATAACAGCGTACCCTCAGGCTATCGACAATTGCTTGTGACGTCGTCCCGGAGCTTTATGCTCTCGTCAGATTTCCTCTCAAATCTTCGATCTTTGCCCGCAAGGTATCGCGGGTCCTACAACGATTTGATGAAAGGAAATCGTTATGAACATCGGCACAGTCAAGTTTTTCAACACCACCAAGGGTTTCGGCTTCATTCAGCCTGAGAACGGCAATGCGGACGTTTTCGTCCACATCTCGGCTGTTGAGCGCGCTGGCATGCGCACTCTGGTCGAAGGCCAGAAGGTAAGCTTCGAAATCGTCCAGGACCGTCGTTCTGGCAAGAGCTCTGCAGACAACCTTCAGGCTGCTTGATTTCCGATTGCCCATCCCGTTTGAGGATCGGGCATCTGTTATCTTAGACCTGATCTGCTCGTCGCGCATCATGTGCACGGGTTTGCTGGCTGATTGCTGCTCTTTTCGACCACGGATGTACTGGCGTTGGGAGCAGGAAGCATTATGAGGTCGGGTTCATCCCGGCCTTTTGTTTTTGTTCAGCCCATGGAATGCAGAAGGAGAGTGCCGTGGCGAGAAACCGCTACATAGCTGGTGATCGCATCGTTCTGAAGGCAGGTCCTTCCGGCCAAGCGCAGGGCGAGGGGCGCATCATATCGGTCCAGCCCGAATCTCAAAGTGGTGGGCCAACGCGCTACCGTGTTCGGTTCAATGAGGAAAACTTCGACCGCACCGTCGGCGAAGATGACATTGACGCGTCCCTGTCCATTTCCGGGAAGCAACCACCGAAAGCCGGTGAAGAGCGCAAGCCTGCGTCCGGCTGGATCAACCTCAATTCAATGAAAATCAAGAAGTAGCAGTACGTCTGCACCAAGGAGCCATCTTGCAGGTCATCGTCAGAGACAACAACGTCGAACAGGCGCTTCGTGTGCTCAAGAAGCGCATGCAGCGTGAAGGCATCTTCCGCGAGATGCGCGCCCGGACTTCCTACGAGAAGCCTTCAGAGCGTCGTGTTCGCGAAGAAGCAGAAGCCGTTCGCCGCCATCGCAAGCTTGTGAAGAAGCAGATGCAGCGCGAAGGTCTGCTGCCCATGCCGAAGAAGGCTGTGCGCCCGCGCTAAACCACTTCGGGTCTCGGCTCGATATCAAGATGTGTGCCATAGTCAGAAATACTTGTGGCGCACATCTATTACTTGCTCAGGTTTTATTCGTTTTATCTTTTCAACCTTAATTGTTGTGTATCGCGGGAAACATTCCATACTCGCCGAAAGTATTACGGCGGATGATTCGACGTGTTGACCGAAGATGTTGACCAAACTCTTTTAAATCTTGCTGATACGGCACGGCATGCCGGCCTATCCAGTCGTCAGATACGCGTATGGGAAGAGCGCTATGGTTTGACCGACTTTATCAGCGCAAAACTGAAGCCCCATACTTATACCCTGCGCCATGCCGAGCGGCTTCGATCCCTCAAACTCTGCATTGATGCTGGCTACCGCATCAGTACGCTTGTCGGACTGGACGCGAAGGATCTGCAATCCATGACACAGGATGTCGTGCTCCGAAACGCGCTGCGTCCCGGGGTTGAACTTCTTCGTGTCGGCAGGTTCGCGGATTTCGCGCTCTGGCTGGCCGATCGCCGACGTGTTCAGGAGACGGAAGACTTTATTTTCACAACGGTTTCACCCCTCATGAACCTGGTGGGTGCGTTGTGGGCTGAAGGCCGGTTGTCGGTTGCCGATGAACACTTTGCCAGCATGCAGATCAAGAAGCTGTTGCTCGACAGCCTCGATCTTTGTGAGGCCCCCTGTTCGTCTGCGCCTCTCATCATCGCCACGACGCCGGAGGGTGAAGCGCATGAAATCGGCGCGCTTTGCGCCGCAGTCCTCGCCAGGCAAGCCGGCTGGAACGTGCTGTACCTTGGCCCAAATCTCTCCGTCATGGAGATCGCGCATGCGGCAGAGCGCCATGGCGCCCGATGCGTTTGTCTCAGCAGTATCTCCCTGGCGTACCGGGCGTTCGAGAAAATCCTTGCCGGCCTGCATGCGACAGTTCCGGCCCATGCGGATATTGTCATCGGCGGTCCGGTATCGCAGCCGTTCGTGGCGCCTGAAAGGATCATCCTGCTTCAGGATATGCGCGATTTTCCCGCCTATCTCTCCCGTCGTATTGCATAGAACCGGGTAGAAAAAAATCCGCCGAATTGCTCCGGCGGATCGATGAATACGCTCACGGCGTGACGTTTCAGAATTCGACAGCGCGATCGCCGTTCTCATCCTGAATGCGAGTCGGCAAGCCGATCTTGTTCAGAAGGTTGATGAAGGGCTTCGGAGCAAGCTCTTCCACGTTCGCCATCTTCTTGACGTCCCACTCACCTGTGGCAACCAGCATGGCTGCTGCGACCGGCGGAACGCCAGCGGTGTAGGAAATGCCCTGGCTGCCTACTTCGTTATAGGCTTCCTTGTGGTCTGCTACGTTGTAGATGAAGACGGTCTTTTCCTTGCCGTCCTTCAAGCCTTTCACATAGTCACCGATGCAGGTCTTGCCTTCATACTCTGGTGCGAGCGATGCCGGATCCGGCAGGCAGGCCTTGACGACCTTGAGGGGAACGACTTCGGAGCCATCGGCCAGCTTCACCGGCTGTTCGGAGAGAAGACCGATCGACTTCAGGACCGTGAACACGTTGATGTAGTGATCGCCGAAGCCCATCCAGAAGCGCACGTCTGCGCCATCCATGTTCTTGGCCAGCGAATGGACTTCGTCATGGCCGCAGAGATAGGCCTTGCGCTTGCCCACGACCGGCAGGTCATATTCCTTGCCGATCTCGAACATCTTGTTTACCTGCCACTCACCCTTCTGCCAGGAGTAAACGACGCCGGTGAACTCACGGAAGTTGATTTCCGGATCGAAGTTCGTAGCGAAATACTTGCCGTGGCTGCCAGCATTGATGTCGACGATATCCACGTCGGTGACCTTGTCGAGATACTCGTCCTTGGCCAGCTTGGCATAGGCATTGACGACGCCCGGGTCGAAGCCGGCGCCGAGGATGGCGGTAATGCCTTTTTCCTCGCATTCGGCGGCGCGCTTCCATTCGTAGTTACCGTACCACGGCGGCGTTTCGCAGATCTTGTTCGGCTCTTCGTGAATGGCCGTATCGATGTAGGCAGCGCCCGTATCCATGCAGGCCCGCAGGACGGACATGTTCAGGAAGGCTGTGCCGACATTGATGACGATCTGAATGCCAAGCTTGGTAATCAGCGCCTTGGTGGCTTCGATATCGAGGGCGTTGAGCGCGTGGGCTTCCAGAATGCCCGCCTGCTTCATCGCCTTCTTTTCGTGTACGCTCGCGATGATCGCGTCGCACTTCGACTTGGTGCGGGATGCGATATGGAGATCGCCCAGCACGTCGTTATTCTGCGCACATTTATGCGCTACGACCTGCGCGACGCCGCCCGCGCCGATGATGAGCACGTTCTTTCTCATGATAGGGACCAACTCCTATGTCCAATCGTCAGAGACCAACCTGAGGTATTTCAGGAAAGGCTTTCTTCGTAGTCCGTGTAAGAAAATTCACGGACCGTCCTGAGGCTGCCATCCAGTTCACGGATGGCGATTGCCGGCATTTTCACGCCGTTAAACCAGTTTTTCTTGACCATCGTGTAACCGGCGGTGTCCTGGATCGAAATGCGGTCGCCGACATTCAACTCGTTCGGGAAATCGAACTCGCCGAAAATATCGCCGGCCAGGCAGGACTTGCCGCAGACCATGTAACGATGTGGCCCCTGGTTGGGATGAACCTTGGCATTCTCGCGATAGATCAGAAGATCCAGCAAGTGTGCCTCGATGGACGAATCCACCACGACAAGGTTCTTGCCGTTGTAGAGCTTGTCGAGAACGGTGACTTCCAGCGTCGTCGATTTTGTAATGGAGGCCTCGCCGGGCTCCAGATAGACCTGTACTCCGTACTCACCGGAGAAGCGCTTCAGGCGCTCGGCGAACTTTTCCAGCGGATAGTTCTCGCCGGTGAAATGAATGCCACCACCGAGGCTCACCCACTCGGCCTTCTTCAGCAGGGGGCCGAACTTTTCTTCGATCTGGCCGAGCATCTTGTCGAACAGATCGAAGTCGCCGTTTTCGCAATTGTTATGAATCATGAAGCCGGTGATGAGGTCCATCACTGGTTCGACCTGTCTCAGGTCCCATTCGCCGAGCCGCGAGAAGGGGCGGGCGGGATCTGCCAGATCGAAGCTCGACGAAGACACGCCGGGGTTCAGCCGCAGGCCACGAATGATGCCGGCAGACTGCTTCTCGAAGCGTTGCAGCTGACCAATCGTGTTGAAGATGATCTTGTCGGCATGAGAGACGACTTCGTCGATCTCGTAATCGGCATAGGCAACCGAATAGGCGTGTGTTTCCTTGCCGAACCGCTCATGGCCAAGGCGCACCTCATTCAAGGAGGATGAGGTGGTGCCGTCCATGTAGTTGCGCATGAAGTCGAAGACGGACCATGTGGCAAAGCATTTCAGCGCCAGCAAAGCCTTGGCGCCGGACAGTTCGCGCAAGGTCGCGATCTTCTCCATGTTGCGCAGGAGCTTTGACTTGTCGATGAGGTAATAGGGAGTCTGGATCAAGGCTTCATCCTTCGTGAACCCAGCCGTTTCCGGCGGAAGTGAACGGGACGCCCCGAATGCGTCGGCTGGGGGCTTATGCAAAAGGGGGGCAGAAGGCAAGAGGCAAAGCAGGCAAACCTCAAGGATTCTTGGATTTTGGGCGGCTTTCAGAGAATCTGCTCAGAGAACTGAATTACCCCGCAATAAGCTTGCTCGCATCGCTGCAATCTGGTGTGACTTCCGATACGGATTCACTGCCGCGGATTGCATGCCATGCTGAAAGACTTTTCCATCCAGGCCACCATCATGGGGACGCTGGTTGCCTTTGTCGGCTTCATCAGTTCCTTCGCCGTCATCATGCAGGGGCTGACAGCCATGGGGGCGGCGCCGGATCAGGTGGCGTCCGCGCTTTTCGTGCTGGCAGCTTTGATGGGATTGCTCGGCATCATCTTCCCGCTCTGGAAGCGTATGCCGATCAGTTGCGCCTGGTCCACTCCCGGCGCGGCTCTTCTCACCAGCGTCGGCATGATCGAGGGTGGCTTCTCCGCTGCGGCTGGTGCCTTCGTCATGTGTGCGGTTCTCATCATCCTGTCGGGCCTGTTTCAGCCGCTCGGCAAGGCCATGCGCATGATACCCGCTTCGCTTGCCAATGCCATGCTGGCCGGCATCCTGCTCAGCCTCTGCCTTGCACCGGTCAAGGCTATCGCATTCAACCCCTGGCTTGGGCTGCCGATCGTCGGAACCTGGATGGTGTTTCTCATGTGGAAGCGGCTCTGGGCGGTGCCTGCGGCCCTCGGCGCCTTTGCGCTGGTGCTTGTGTTCGGCGTGGACCTGCCGCCGGACATGCTCTCAAAACTGGGCAGTTCCATTCATCCGACGCTCGTTCCGGTGATGCCGACCTTCACCTGGCATGGCTTCGTCTCCGTCGCCATTCCATTGTTTGTCGTGACCATGGCCTCGCAAAACATTCCCGGCATCGCCATTCTCAAAGTCTATGGATACGAGCCTGCGCCCGGTCCGCTGTTTGCCTCGACAGGCGTGTTTTCGTTGGTGGCGGCGCTGTTCGGTGCGGTTCCGGTCAATCTGGCGGCTATCACTGCGGCCATGTGCGCCAGCGATGAGGCGCATCCGGATCCAAAACGGCGCTACTGGTCGGCGATCATCGGCGGGATTGGCTATATACTGTTCGGACTTCTGGCTTCCGCCATCATCGCCTTTGTCGCTTTTGCTCCACCGATCCTTTTGCAGGCCGTGGCGGGGCTTGCGCTGGTCGGCGCCTTTTCCAGCTCGGCGCAGGCTGCTTTCCGCGATGCGGATCACCGTGAGGCTGCGGCGATTACCTTTCTGGTTACGGCGTCCGGTACCGCTTTCATGGGTGTTTCCGGAGCCTTCTGGGGCCTCGTCGCAGGTGCGTTTATGTTGGGTCTGCGACGCTTCGTTCAGCAAAATGGTCACTGAGGGCGCAACCCATCTTGCGCAACATCGCATCCCACGGTATCAAATTCTCCATGAAGATCACGGGCAGCACATTTCCGACTTCTTGCGTCGCGGGCCAGATGGCACACCGCGCGTCTTCTGCTGCCCTAAACTCGCTTCTTCTTCTCGGCCTTATCGGCGGTTGCCGGGTCCGTTAAGGAGCGCCCGGCGGCCGAAAGAGCCTGCCGGCTAGAGCTCCTTTTCACAAAATCCATGATTTGAAGACCGAAAGCCTCGATAGAGGCCTTGATCCAGTGTTTCAACGCTGTAACAGGCTGATGCCATAAGCGTGACGCTGGACGCGAAGGAGAAGACGAATGACTGCCAATACTCCCGCAACGCAAGCCGCGACATCGAGCCAGGCCACGGGTCAGAGCCGGGGAATGCCGGATGCATCCCGCAAGTACCGCCCGTACCCCACGATCAATATTCCGGATCGCACATGGCCGTCCAAGGTCATCGACAAGGCGCCGATCTGGTGCTCCGTCGATTTGCGCGACGGCAATCAGTCGCTCGTCAACCCGATGGGTCATGATCGCAAGGCGCGCATGTTCAAGCTCCTGTTGGACATGGGCTTCAAGGAAATCGAGATTGGTTTCCCCTCCGCCTCGCAGACGGATTTCGATTTCGCCCGCTGGTGCGTGGAAGAAGGCGGTGTGCCTCGGGATGTGTCCCTGCAGGTGCTGGTCCAGTGCCGCCCGGAACTGATTACCCGCACCTTCGAATCCTTAGAAGGTGCCTACAAGCCGATCATCCATTTCTACAATTCCACGTCCGAATTGCAGCGGCGCGTCGTGTTCGCAAAGGATGTGCATGGCATCAAGCAGATCGCCGTCGATGCTGCCAAGATGATCATGGACATGTCTTCAAAGGCCTCCAGCAGCGAGAATGGTGGTTATCGCTTCGAATATTCGCCGGAAAGCTTCACCGGAACGGAGCTGGAAGTGGCGCTGGAAATCTGCAATGCCGTGATTGCCGAAGTGAAGCCGACGGCTGAGAACAAGCTGATCCTCAACCTGCCTTCCACGGTTGAGATGGCAACGCCCAACATCTATGCGGACCAGATCGAGTGGATGTGCCGCAATATCGACAACCGCGAGAATGTCATCATCTCCCTGCACCCGCACAATGACCGCGGCACGGGCATCGCCGCAACGGAGCTGGGCCTGATGGCCGGTGCCGACCGCGTGGAAGGCACGCTGTTCGGCAATGGCGAGCGCACCGGCAACGTGGATGTCGTGGCCCTGGCGCTGAACATGTATACGCAAGGCGTCGATCCCGAGCTGGATTGCACCGATATCGAGCGCATCAAAGCGGTCTACGAATATTCAAACGAGATGACGATCCCTGAGCGTCATCCTTATGTTGGCGAGCTGGTCTATACCGCCTTCTCAGGCTCTCACCAGGATGCGATCAACAAGGGGATGAAGGCGATCAAGCAGGCCAATTCGCCGGTGTGGGAAGTGCCTTACCTGCCGATCGATCCGCAGGACGTGGGCCGTACCTACGAAGCGATCATTCGCATCAACTCGCAATCAGGCAAGGGTGGCATCGCTTATATCCTTTCCCAGGATTACGGCATCAATCTGCCACGCAATCTGCAGGTCGAATTTCGCGAGGATATCCAGCGGATCACAGACGAAGAAGGCAAGGAGCTGCCCTCCAAGCGTATCTACGAGCGCTTTATCGAGCGGTATGTCGATCAGCCGGAAGGCCGCATCAAGTTCGTGGATCACCACACCTATCCGGCCGGAACCGACCAGAGAGGGATCCGGATCGTTGCGGCTGAAATCACCGATAATGGCGAGACCAAGCGGATCGAAGGCAAGGGTACTGGACCGATCGACGGCTTCATCAATGCTCTATCGATCTATCTCGGCAAGGAACTGTCGGTGGCGGATTATTCCGAGCACTCCCTCCAGCATGGCTCGAATGCGTCCGCCATCGCCTATGTCGAGATGGAGTACGATGGGGGTAAACTGTTCGGTGCGGGCATCAACACCAATATCGTGACGGCTTCGCTCGAGGCGATCGTCTCCGCTGCGAACCGCGTTCTGGCGAATAGCTGATATGGAAAGCGCCCGGGCTTCTAACCCGGGCGCTTTTCGAATGAATACTGTTGTTAGATAATGCCGGCGATCTTTGTCGCCAAGCCCTCCAGATCGGCATCGGAAGAGGGGCCAGTCAGCACGTAGCTTGCCTGCAAGCCCTGCCAGGTCACCATTCCGATATCGTCTCGA
The DNA here is from genome assembly GCF_011046895.1 of Rhizobium rhizoryzae. Lineage (NCBI taxonomy): Bacteria > Pseudomonadati > Pseudomonadota > Alphaproteobacteria > Hyphomicrobiales > Rhizobiaceae > Affinirhizobium > Affinirhizobium rhizoryzae. Next base: position 2,063,178 of record NZ_CP049250.1, read on the forward strand.
ATGCTCTCGCGCATGTCTTTTTCCGGCATGGGCGAAATGAATTTGGTGAAGCATATGGCGATAACCTCGCCATCCCGGTTCTGGTAGATCAGTTCCCCCACCGGCCTTCCGCCTGCCGAAAACAGGCGAGCACCCATGAAGACGAGCTTTTCCGAAGTGAGATCGGGAATGCGAAATGAAATGCCCGTGGTCGCCATCAACCATTCGACGATATGCGCGGATTCGTTCGCCGGAATTTCTACTAGATGTCGCGACTGGCGGGAAAAGAGCCGGTAGTGAGACGCAACATCATCCAGCCAGGCTTTGCTTGGATCGCCCGCGATATCCGCATAGGTCATCATGTGGGACGGGGCGCCGACCATGTAGCCGGCCGCTGCGCCGAGCGCGAACATAATGACGGACGAGGTGATCGCGAGACGGTAGGTAGGCTTGAGCTTTTGCCGAACGGTTTCCTGCTTCGGAAAACGCAAGGCGCGACGGCCTTCCGGTGCTGTCTTGATGCTTCTGACGAGGCTGAGCGAAACCGGCTCTTTCAGCATTTCATTGAACAGCGTTCGACCGTGTTCTGTGGCTTGCCTGAGTTTGTCCGAGGTCAGTTTTGCATTTGGATCATTCGCGAGAATGTCATCCAGTTCAGACTTCTCCGCCTCAGTCACTTCTCCATCCAGCATGGCGGACAAACGGGCATCGAGCGAGGGCTGGCGCAGATTGTCGGACATCAGGCTCGGCGCTCCGCTTCGCTTTCGGTGACAATGGCAAGTTCGCGTCTGGCGGCCAGAACCGTCTCCGCAATGCTGTCCTCCGTCGTTGCCATGACCGCTGCCGCTTCGCGATAGGACAGTTCTTCGACCGCACAGAGCAGAAAGGCCGCAGCCAGTTCCGCGGAGAGGATCATCGGCAATTGTGGTGAACTGGTAGCCGCGGAATGGAGGCAGACGACTGTCTCGTTGGATGCCTTCTTCTTGCGGATTTCCGTTCGCCACAGGGAGCAGATTGCGCCGAACAGGCGCAGATCCAGCCGGTCTTCCGCATCCTGGAACGGTGCCTTCAGCAGAGCCTGACCGCACACCTTGGACACAAGCTCATCCGCCTTCGCCCCGTTCTGCGCAAGAACAAGGGCAAAACGCCGCAAACGGGGCAGCAGGGAAACGAGGTCCCGTCGAATGTCCGTGTTGTTTGGCTTTACGTCCATGAATTCCTTGGTACCGAATCTGTCAATCGTCAAAGTTTCCGAATTATCACTACAGGCCAAGGCTTTCGCCAAACTGGCTACAGTTCTAGTTCGAGAGGTGGTGGCTCCGGAAGTGGTGCCGGTGTTCCGTAAAGAACACGTCGTTGCTCGTGAGCAATGGCATCCGCTTCCTGTGTCAGTCCGAACCGATCACATGCAAGGTTCCAGGAACCAGGTTGGCCCGACAATGTGAAGAAATTATAGGCGGCCGGAGGTTTATGTCCACCCGGCCCCTGCGAGGCTGAAGCGATGCCGACAACCGGCACGCTGCCTGCATGTGTCTTCAAATGGTAGAGTGTATTGAGATGCGTGTGGCCGTGGAGGACAAGCTCTGCGCCGCCGGTGGAGATTGCTGCATTGAAACGGCGAATGCCCAGCATGCGCTTGTGGGAAGCGGCCGCGCCGCGAATGGGTGGATGGTGGATCATCACGACGCGAAACAGACCTTCTTCTCCCGCCTTGCGCAGGAGATTGACGGTTTCGCGGGCCTGCCGGCTGCTGAATAGTCCGCTGGCGGAAAAGGGCAGGGTCGCATTTGAGGTAGAGCAGCCGATGATGGCGATTGGTCCGCGGCGGCGATAGGTCGGGAAAATGTGGTCCTCGTCGGACCAGTCATTCGGATCATTGTCCGCCGCGATGAACGGATACCATTCTCGCACGGAGCGATCGTGAGCGCCGGGCACATAGGCATCGTGATTACCGGGCACTACCGTCGTATCAAGTGGATCGCCGATGCTGCGCAGCCATTCGCCCGCCAGCCGGATCTCGATGGAGGTTGCGAGATTGACAAGATCGCCGGTGATCATCAGATGGTCCGGCTGTTTCGTGCGGATATCGCTCAACAGGAGATCCAATGTATTCACAAGCAGATGCTTGCGCCTGTTGCGGTGCCAGTTGATAAAGCCGGTGATGCGTTTCGAGGCCAGTTCGCGCACTGTCAGGCGAGGAAGCGGGCCGAGGTGAACATCTGAAATGTGCGCGAAGGTGTACATTGCTCGAGACATAGAGCTTGCAGGCCAAGGGGGCAACCCGCATGAGCAATGAAGGAATACAGGAAATCAGCGGATTGAGGACGAGGGTTATCGTTTCCGTCCTGCATCGGCTGTTTGCCTTCACGCGGGGCATGACGCTCGGGGTTCGCGCAGCTTGCTTTGACGCGCAAGGCCGCATCTTTCTGGTCCGCCATACCTATGTTCCGGGTTGGTATCTTCCGGGCGGGGGCGTCGAACACGGAGAAACCGCCGCGGCTGCCTTGGCGAAAGAGTTGCGAGAGGAAGGCAATCTGGAGATCGATGGCGAGCCGCTGCTGTTTCAGGTCTATCAGAACAGTCGCGCCAGCAAGCGAGACCACGTGATCCTCTACCGGGTGAATGTGCGGCAGACGGCGCCACGAGCGCCTGACCGGGAAATTGCCGAGAGCGGATTCTTTTCTCTCGACCATCTGCCCGTAGATGTCACCGCCGCGACGTTGCGGCGGCTGGAAGAGCTTTCAGGCGAGAGGCCAAAGCAGGAGATCTGGTAGGCTCATAAATGATCCCGACCGTGGGGTGTGTCGAGATCGAGTTGTGGTCCAACCGGCACCACACCTGTCGGATTGATCGTCTTGTGGCTTCGATAATAATGATGCTTGATGTGGCGGAGATTGACCGTCTGCCTGATGCCGGGGTGCTGATACAAATCCCGCAGATATCCCGAGAGTGCTGGATAATCAGCGATGCGGCGAATATTGCATTTGAAGTGGCCGACATAGACCGGATCGAACCGCACAAGGGTCGTGAAAAGACGCCAGTCCGCTTCCGTCAACTGGCTGCCGAAGAGATAGCGCTGTTGTGTTAGGCGGCGGTCGAGCTCATCCAGCATGGCGAATAGCGCGGTCACATTCTCCTCATAGGCAGCCTGCGTCGTCGCAAATCCAGCCTTGTAGACGCCGTTGTTGACCGCATCGTAGATGCGGGCGTTCAGCGCATCAATCTCTGTTCTCAACGATGATGGATAGAAGTCGAGCGTCGAGCCCGTCAGTGCATCAAAGGCCGAATTGAACATGCGGATGATTTCCGCCGATTCGTTAGAGACGATCGTCTCGTTCTTCTTGTCCCAGAGAACCGGCACCGTTACGCGGCCTGAATAGGTCGAATGCGCGCGCACATAGACCTGCCAGAGTGCGCGACTGCCGAACAGATGATCCGGCGTTGCATCCGGATCATCCTCCGTTTTGAATTCCCAGCCGTTATCGAGCATCAGAGGGCTGACGATGGATACGCTGATCATGTCCTCCAAGTTTTTCAGGGTTCGGAAAATCAGCGTGCGGTGCGCCCAGGGACAGGCGAGTGATACATAAAGGTGGTAGCGGCCCGCTTCTGCCTTAAAGCCGCCTTGACCGGACGGACCCGCAGAGCCATCCGGCGTGATCCAGTTGCGAAAGCGGGAGGCATCGCGCTTGAAATGCCCGCCCGTCGACTTCGTATCATACCAGACGTTCTGCCACTGGCCTTCGACAAGCATTCCCATGCGTTCATTCTCCTCGCTGTCGTCGTTGCAACGATACAAGTCCTCGAATGAAAAGCGAGTTCCGCAATGAAGACAGTGTGTTTTCGATAGACGACTATAAATTTTACTGTTATTGCGATTTTCCAAGTGAGGAAATCGACAATGGCCCAGACCCTGACACTTCGACGACGTTGATTGAACTGCCGGACGCCCCCTTGGCGTCGTTCACAATGCCGTTGTTTTGTCTTATATGGTCTGGCTGCTCATGAACAAGCACGATCTCGTCTACCTCACTGAAGATGCTTCCCACGATGAAATCATCGAGTTGATCAATGCCGAGGCCTTTGGTCCCGGTCGGTTCACCAAGTCATCGCAGCGTATTCGCGAACAGGGTCCGCATGACCGCTCGCTCTCCTTCATCTGCGCCGATGACGGCGAGACGATTGCCTCTGTGCGGATGACCGCAGTGAGAGCAGGCGGGGTTGACGGGCATCTGCTGGGGCCGCTTGCCGTGCGGCCATCGCACAAGAACCGGGGTATCGGACGTGAACTGGTTCGCATCGCAATCGAGGCCGCACGGCGTAAGGGCTCTGAGGCCGTCATTCTTGTCGGCGATGCTCCTTATTACATGCCCCTCGGGTTCGAGCGTGTTGCCTACAACGCGCTGACTTTCCCGGGACCAACCGATCCGGCGCGCATTCTGGTCGTGCCACTTGGCGAAAATGTTCATGCCCGTCTGAAAGGCGAAATTGCCTGGCAGGATTGGCAACCGGTGGCTCTGGCTCTCGCCGCGGAATAAGCTTCTCAGAAAACCTTGTTCAGCCAAGTGATGAATTGGCCGCCGGACATCGGGCCGTTCTTGCCGATGATCCTGTAGCCGTATTTCAGATAGGTCTGCAGCGCATCTGGGTTCATGGTGTCGAGATAGGCCCCGACACAGCCTCGTGCACGCGCTTCGTTCTCCGCCATGCTCAAGAGTCGGCCAGCAAGGCCATGACCGCGATTTTCATCCGGTATGAAGAGCAGCTGAACATAGAGCCAGTCGCGGGCCGTCCAGCCGATCAATCCGCCCGTGATCTCTCCAGTCTCTGAACGGAGGTAGATGCCGAGGTCGCGTTTGCTGCTCTCGCCGAACCGCGCATTGTTGTACGCGACCAGAGGCCCTCGGATAGCCTCTTCCATATCCGGCGTCACGACGTCGGAAACAACCAGATCAAATGCCATTTATCGTCCTTCGCGCCACCACATGGCGGAAATTGCCAGAAGAAGCGCTGCCAGTCCTGCAAAACCGGCGAAAAGCGGTGTCGAATCGATACCCTTCAGCACGGTTTCATCTGTCATGCGGATGACCATCCGGTTTGGATCATTGATCCTGACCTCGCCACGCACAGGCAGGAGATCGGGGATCGTCACGCCGTCGCCATTGGCCACGCGGCTGATCAAACCCCGCGTTTTCTGGGAATAGGGTGCAAGTACATCGCCGGTGGAAATCATGGCCTGGAATTCGGGCGCATCGACATTGCCGATATGAACCAGCGTCGAGAGGTCGCCATTGCGTATTTCGAACAGGCCGGTTTCATCCATCCGCTTCTCGATCCGGTAGAGACCCGGACCTGCCGCCGTGAAGGCGACGGTTTCTGTCTTGCCCGACGGATAGCGAATGGTCGCTGGACCCGGATCGTCGCCGATGGTCTGGCGCGTCGCCTCCAGGGTTCGGCCGACGGCGCGCGCAGTCAGCGCTTCCTCTTCGAGCTCCGGCTCTTTCATCAGCCAGTGCGCAATGCGCCGGTAGAGCGCCACATGCGGGCCGCCGCCTTCGAAACCTCGGGCCCATAACCAGCCCTGATCGGACAAGAGAGTAGCAATACGCCCTTCGCCCTTTCGATCCAGGACGAGGAGAGGGCGGGTGCCGTCGCCCAGCATCACTGTCTGGCCCTGCGGCGGATCCACATCCACCGTGCGGAACCAGCGTCCCCAGGCCGGCGGCTCTGCGGCTGCGCCATCCAGTCCACGCGTCACAGGGTGCTTCTTGCCTTCATCCGAAAGTCGCGGGAAGAACGGAGCATTGTGGACGCTGCCGCTCGGCAGGGCAGGTAGAACCGTAGAGAGTGGTGTGAGCGCAATTGACGAATCGCCGGCATATTCCGGGCCTGCTGCCACCAGCAGGGCGCCACCCTTTTCCACATATTGCGCGATATAATCGTAATAGAGCATCGGCAGGATGGGGGTCGTGCCGATGTTCTGGTAGCGGTCGAGGATGATCAGGTCGAAATCATTGATCTTCTCGATGAACAATTCGCGCGTCGGAAAGGCGATTAGGGACAGTTCGTTGATCGGCGTGCCATCCTGCTTGAAGCTTGGCCGAAGAATGGTGAAATGCACCAGGTCGACGGAGGCATCTGATTTCAACAGGTTGCGCCATGCGCGCTCACCGGCATGCGGTTCGCCTGATACCAGCAGAACGCGCAGGTTCTGGCGAATGCCATCAATGACATGGACGGCGCGATTGTTGGCGGCGCTCACCTCTCCGGCCACTTCCGGCACGGAGAACTCCATGATGTTGTTGCCACCACGCGGCACATTGAAGCGGAAGGGGATCGGAACGCCCGGATTTGCCTGCAGGTTGCCAATCACTTCGCCGTTCATGCGGATGGTGACGGACGCAGCCCCGCCCGGTGCCGGACCTTCGTCCACCACGCGAAGGGTCATCTCCTGCTCTTCTCCGACAATGCCGAAGCGCGGCGCCTTTACGACCTGGACGCGCCGGTCATATTCTCCGGCACGACCGGTGATCAGTCCGTGGATCGGTGCGGTAAAGCCGAGATCCTGATTTGTTCCGGGCAGATCATGCACCTGTCCGTCCGTCAGGAAGATCGCGCCGCCCACCCGCGCAGGCGGAACATCCGCGATCGCTGCGTTGAGCGAGGACCAGAGACGGGTCGAGGGTGTGTCGGTATCCTCATCCTTCACCTCAACGATGCGCGGCTCGATGCGGGGAAAACGTGAAAGACGGTCGGTCAGTGCCTGTAATGCCTGATCAGTCTGGCGGGTACGCTCGGCCGTTTGCTGGCTCTGTGAGCGGTCCACAATCACCGGAACGATGGTCGACAGGGGCTCCCTGTCTTCCTGCGTCAGGGTTGGATTGGTCAGCGACAGGAGAAGAACAGCAAGCGCAACGGCGCGAAGCGTTGCGCCCCGCATGCCGCGCCAAAGCGAAAGCACGACCAGCACAAGTGCGAAAACGCCAAGAACGACAAGAACGGACCACGGCAGAAAGGGTGAGAATTCAATATTCATCCCGATATCCTACTGGCCAAGCCGCTGCAGCAGATCCGGCACATGAACCTGATCCGCCTTGTAGTTGCCGGTCAGCATGTACATCATGATGTTCACGCCGGTTCGATAGGCATATTCGCGCTGCATTTCGTCCGAGGGCACGGTCGGCAGCAGCGGGATGCCGTTTGCATCGATCGCCCAGGCACCCGCCAGATCGTTGGCCGTAATCAGGATCGGGCTGACGCCATCCCCGGACGCGGCGAGCGGACGATCCGGATTGCGCGCTTCCTGGCGAGCCTGCACCCACATGGGGCTTCCGCTGTAGCGACCCGGAAAATTGGACAGGAGATAAAAGGCGCGCGTCAGGATGTGGTCGGCGGGCGCTGGTTCCAATGCCGGAATATCGACGTTGGCCAGAATGTCCTGCAGCCGCTGGCCATTGGCTGAGGTCGAGCTGCCATCGAACGACGAGATCTGGTCGCGGGTATCGAACAGAACCGTGCCGCCGTTTCGCATATAGGCATCGATCCGCGAAATTGTTGCCGCGCTGGGCATAGGCGCTGTTGCGGAGATCGGCCAATAGATCATCGGGTAGAAGGCCAGTTCATCCTTTGAGATGTCGAGGCCAACCGGCGCGCCGGGTTCGAGAGCTGTGCGGAATGTCAGGAACTGGGTGAGACCTTCGAGGCCCGCTTCCGAGATACGGTCTACTTCCGGCTCGCCGGTGATGACATAGGCAAGGTGGGTCGTATCCAGCCGCTCCAGCGCCTGTTCGTCACCGGGTCGCGCATCCGCTGCATGGGCGGGCGGAGCGGGTAGGGCAAAGGGCAGAGCAATCAAAGTTGCGAGGACAGCCGCAATCCGGCCACGACGAGCCGCTTTGGAAAAGGCACCATTCATGACAAGGACAATCAGCGTATCGAGAAGCAGGAGTATCAGCGCAAGCGTGAACAGCGCAGGCCTCAGCGACACGGCTTCGCGGCCAATGAGACCCTCACGGGCAACGGTCATGCCCTCGGCAGACATGTTGACGGGTTCGAGTTTGGCTGTTGGGGGCAGCAGGTTGACCGCGCTGAAGCCGTCCTCATTGCCATAAAGCCCTGGCGGATGATCGAAGGATGCGGATGTAACCTTCCCCGGGGCTGTCGTCAGCGGTTTTGCCGAGCCGATCTGAGTTGTCAGAACGCCTTCAGCATTCAGCAGCCGATAGGGCGGCAGGGCCACGGCAGCCTCTCCGCCCTGCGAAGCGGTTTGCGCTCCACCGGCACGGGCAACCTGCATCAGGCGGCGCAGCATTTCAACGAAGGATCCGGACAGAGGCAGGTCTGACCATGTTGCCTCCGCACTGACGTGGAAAAGCACGATGCGGCCGGCGTTTACCTCACGGGTGGTCACCAGCGGTGTTCCATCGGCAAGGCTTGCCCAGGTGCGCTCCGCCAGATCCGGCGAGGGTTCGGCAAGCACTTGACGGTTGACGGTGACGTCTCCCGCGCGTGGCATCCCGGCAAAGGGCCCGATCGTTGGAAAATCAGCAAGCGGCTGCGGTTCCGCCCAGGAAAGAGCGCCACCCAGCGCACGCTCGCCGCGGCGCAGATTGACAGGCACCAGCGGATCGTCTGCCGGTGCCGCTGCGAGACGCGGACCGGCGAAACGAATCAACACGCCACCGCGCGACAGCCAGCGTTGCAGCGGCTCGTAGGTTTCTGCAGGCAAGCGGCCAATATCTGCCATGATGATGGCGGATGGATTGGTGTTCAGAACCTCCGGCAGCGATGCCGTCAGATCCGAGCTCTTGGGCTCAATGATGTCCGCATAGGGCTGCAAGGCGCGACTGATGTAATAGAGCGGCTGAAGAAGCGGCTGCACTTCATTGCTGCTATCGCCGGAGAGAAGGGCAACACGGCGACGCTTGAAGCCATCATCCAGAAGATGGGTCGATCCTGCGGTAGCAAGGCCATCGATTGCAAGCCGTGCGAAGTCGTTGCGCAATTCGAATGGCGCTGCAATTTCAGCCGTGGCCGTTGAAGCGCCTGCCGCGAAGTTCAAGGGCGCGGTTGCGAGTGAACGACCCTGCTGATCGAGTGCGTTGACGGTGAGGCTGCGGGCACTATCGCGCGACAGGCGCTCGACGGTCACTTTCATGGCCCCCGAATCGTTCGCAGCCTGCGTCAGCGCAACCGCGTTTGAGCCTTCACCGGTGATCAGGCGCACATCTGCCGCCGACAGACTGGAGAGGTCTGCCACCATGTCCGCGTCTTCAGCCGTTGCAATGCCGTCGCTCAGATATGCGATAGTGCCGGGACGCGAGCCGTTGAAGGCTTCGACAAGGGCATCTGCCGCGCGTTCTCTCATGGGCGGAAGTGGTTTGGGTTGCGCTGCGGCCAGCTTCTCACGGGCAGCGGCGGCACTTGCAGGGACCGCGTCATGCGTTGCATCCGTCGTGAACACGATGGAAACCGGCAGGTTGGCCTGCTCCGCATCGTCAATCAACATCGCAGCCGTTTCCACGCGACGCTGCCAGTCGGCGGTCGTGGACCAGCTGTTATCGACGATCAGAGCAAGTGGCCCCCCATTGTTCAAGGAGCCGGTCCGGGGGTTCAGAACGGGGTTTGCAATGGCGAAGATCAGTGCGGCTGCCATCAGCATCCGCAGAAGCGTCAACCACCAGGGACTCTGGGCGGGGGTTTCCTCCCGCTTCAGAACCTTGGCGAGAATGGCCAGCGGCGGAAATATTTCTGAACGCGGCTTCGGTGGTGTCAGGCGCAGCAGCCACCAGATGGCAGGCAGCACCACAAGTGCGATGAGGATGAATGGGCTTGCGAAGGCGAGGGCTCCCATCAGCGTCCTCCTGCCAGGCGTGGCGGATTGCCGGACAGATGACCGTGAACGGCCACCAGCGCCTCTGACGCCAGGTGGTCCGTGCGATGGAAGATGAAACTCCAGCCCATCCGGCGCAACGACTGGCCAAGATTTTCACGGCGCGCGAGATAGGCGCGCTGATAGTCGTCCCGCAGCGTTTCGGCTCGGCCGGATGTCAGCTTTTCACCCGTTTCCGGATCGGTGAATTCCGTGCGGCCAGCATAGGGGAAAATCTCTTCCGCCGGATCGGCGACCTCGATCACATGTCCGCGCAGGCTACGTTTTGCGAGAGGCGAGAGGCGTTCCATGATCTTGTCCGCATCGTCCAGAAAGTCACCGATGAGAACGATGTCGCTGGCGCCGCGGATCATGTCCGTTCGAGGAAGGCCTTCGGTCGGCGGCGCATGCATGATGGCGGTTGCCAGCCTTTCTGCGGCGTTGCGGGCGGAGACAGGTTCCATCACGCCCGGGCAGCCGATGCGCTCGCCCGACCGCGCCAGGATTTCAGCCAGCGCCAGCATCAGAACCAGGGCGCGGCTTTCCTTGGACACCATGCCGTAGGTAGACTTGTACATCATCGACGGGGACATGTCGGCCCAGAGCCAGACCGTGTGGGCAGCCTCCCATTCGCGGTCACGGACATAGGCGTGGTCATCTCGAGCAGACCGTCGCCAGTCAATGCGGGAGAGGTTTTCGCCATCGGTATAGGGGCGGAACTGCCAGAAATTTTCGCCAACGCCGCGCTTGCGGCGACCATGCCAGCCGGAGATCACCGTATTGGCAATCCGCTTCGCCTCCACCATGCAATCCGGCACGAGTGCTGCCCGCTGGCGGGCGCGCGCAAGAACTTCACTGCCGGGTGTCTGGGAAACGATCTGGCCTATGGATGCCACGCCTGCTCCTTTGAACGATGACGCATGTTACAGGATCGCCAATCAGGCGTTCGATTGCTTGACGAGGCCGCTGATGACATCGCGCACCGACATGCCCTCGGCACGCGCGGCAAATGTCAGGGCCATGCGGTGCTGGAGAACAGGTTCGGCAAGAGCGTGCACATCATCAATGGAGGGGGCTAGCCTGCCTTCATAGAGCGCACGGGCGCGCGCGCACAGCATCAGTGCCTGACCGGCTCGCGGACCCGGACCCCAGGCCACATGACGGTCTGTCATTGTATTGCCCTGACCAGGACGGGCGGAGCGCACGAGGGACAGGATCGCATCCACCACCTTGTCGCTTACCGGCATCTGGCGGATGAGCTTCTGGATTTCCTGGAGGCGCGATGCCTCGATGACCTTTGTTGCCCGTGCCTCGGCAATGCCGGTGGTATCGAGCAGGATCTGACGTTCGGCGGCGAGATCCGGGTAGAGAACATCCACCTGAAGGAGGAAACGGTCGAGCTGCGCTTCCGGCAGCGGGTAGGTGCCTTCCTGTTCCAGCGGATTCTGTGTTGCCAGAACGTGGAACGGCGAGGGCAAATCATAGCGCTGGCCAGCCACCGTGATGTGATATTCCTGCATGGACTGCAGCAGTGCCGACTGGGTGCGCGGGCTGGCACGGTTGATTTCGTCCGCCATCAGAAGCTGCGCGAAGACCGGACCCTTGACGAAACGGAAAGAGCGGCGGCCGTTCTCGTCCTGATCCATTACTTCGGTGCCGAGGATATCGGAGGGCATCAGGTCCGGTGTGAACTGGATGCGGTTGGCATCAAGCCCCAGCACCGTACCAAGCGTCGTAACCAGCTTCGTCTTGGCAAGGCCTGGCACGCCCACCAGAAGGGCATGGCCACCGGAGAGGACTGCAACAAGGGTGTTTTCGACAACGTGCTCCTGGCCGAAGATGACCTTGGAGACTTCCGATCGAACCGTCGAGATGTCGGCGAGCGCCTGCTCGGCGGCAGCGACGATCGCCTTTTCGTCCAGCGGAGTTTCGGTGGAAGTCATGACGCCCATTTTCGGTCTCCATCTGGCTCTTCTGACCCGGCATTATGCCGGGCGAACGAATCGTCTCGATCAAGTGTAGAATTCGCCCTTTTCAACTTATTCCCGCGATAGCGGCTGACAAGGACGTTGTGAATGACTATCTCGTGACAGAGCACTGCATTAACAGCAAGCGTGAATGAAATTATGGCAGACGAGACAATAAGAGCGGCAGGCGACGCTGCGGGACTGGCAGCCATGATCGCACGCGCTGCCGATCAGACCGGCAATCGTGAACGAGGATTACCGCCCGTCGAGCGTTGGAACCCGCCTTTTTGCGGTGATCTGGATATGGAAATTCGTGCCGATGGTACCTGGTTCTATCTCGGTACCCCGATCGGCAGACCGGCCCTGGTGCGCCTGTTTTCCACGGTTTTGCGCAAGGATGAAGACGGCAAGACCTATCTCGTCACACCTGTGGAAAAAGTCGGCATCCGCGTGGAGGATGCGCCGTTTCTGGCCGTTGAAATGAATGTGGCCGACAAGGCAGGATTGCCGGTCATCACGTTTCGCACAAATGTGGGTGACCTCGTCTCTGTCGATGCCGAGCATCCCCTCCGTTTCGAGATTGCTGGTGAAAAGCGACAGCTCAAACCCTACGTCCTCGTGCGCGGGCGGCTGGAGGCGCTTGTTTCCCGCGCCGTGATGTATGATCTGGTCGAACGCGGCGAGACCGTCGAGATCGATGGCAGAGAGATGTTCGCGCTGCGATCCGGCGCGTGTCTTTTTCCGGTGATGCCCGCGGATGAACTGGATGCGTTGAGCCAATGAGCGAGCTGCTGCTGAACCCAGCCTTCTACTCCGCTGCCGAGTTCCGGCGCCGTGCCCTCAACCAGTCGGGCAGCCCGCTCGATCTCGCATCCGCCGAGCATGGGGACCACATACTCAACCCTGCGATCATTGCGGAGGTTTCTGCCCGCAAGCTGAAAGATGCGGCCGTACTGATACCCGTTGTCGATGACGCCGACGGCGCGAAGATCATTTTCACGAAACGTACCGCGACATTGCGCAAGCATTCGGGTCAGATTGCATTTCCGGGCGGAGCCGTTGATCCCGAGGATGGCTCCGTTGAAAGGGCAGCAGTGCGGGAGGCCGAGGAAGAAATCGGTCTCGATCCACGCTTTGTTCAGCCGGTGGGGCGATTGCCGGATTATTTTGCCGCGACGGGCTTCCGCATCACGCCTGTGCTGTCAGTGGTTGAACGCGGTTTCGAGCTTCGGTTGAACCCGACGGAAGTGGAGCAGGTGTTCGAGGTGCCATTGTCCTTCCTGATGGACCCTGCCAACCATCAGCGCGACAGCCGCGATTTCAACGGTACAACCCATTATTTCTACCGAATGCCCTATGGCGAATGGAACATCTGGGGCATTACCGCAGGCATTCTGCGCACGCTTTACGAAAGGCTTTATGCATGACGGTGAACCTTGCTCATGAGGCGTGGCTGCAGGATGCGGCTGTCCAGCGGGTGTTTGCCTTGTTGAACGCTGATGGCGGTGAAGGTCGTGTGGTTGGCGGTGCTGTCCGCAATGCCCTGATGGGCGCGCCGATCAGCGACGTGGATTTTGCCACGACCAATCTTCCGCAGGTCGTGATGGAAAGGGCTGCTGCGGCTGGCATCAAGGCTGTGCCGACCGGCATCGACCACGGGACCGTGACGCTGGTGATCGATGGTCGGGGCTTCGAGGTCACCACGCTTCGGCAGGATGTGGAAACCGACGGGCGGCGCGCAAAGGTGAGCTTCGGCACCGACTGGCAGGCGGATGCAGAGCGGCGAGACTTTACCATCAATGCGCTCTATGCAACGGCCGATGGCGATGTCGTCGATCTCGTCAACGGCTTGCCGGATATCGAGACGAAGACCCTGCGCTTCATTGGAGACGCACATCAACGTATTGCCGAGGATTACCTGCGTGTGCTGCGGTTCTTCCGGTTCTTCGCCTATTACGGATCGGGGAGGCCGGATGCCGATGGCCTGCGCGCCAGTGCGCGGGCCAAGGACAAGCTGGATAGTCTGTCTGCCGAGCGTGTGTGGTCGGAACTGCGAAAGCTGCTGGCAGCGCCTGATCCTTCGCGCGCCCTGTTGTGGATGCGCACCTCTGGCGTGCTGACGGCGGTGCTGCCTGAAACGGAAAAATGGGGCATCGACGCGATCCATGGTCTGGTTGCGACCGAGACGGCTCTGAAATGGCAACCGGATCCCATGCTACGGCTGGCGGCGATCATCCCGCCGGACGGCGAGCGTATTCGCGTGATGGCGGACAGGCTGCGCCTGTCACGCGCGGAGGCGGAGGCTCTTCAATCATTTGCCGCAGCGCCCTCAATCACACCCGATATGGCGGGTGCCGCCCTCGATCGCGCGCTTTATCGGCAGGGCGTGACCGGGATCATCATGCGGTTGCGGCTCGCCTTGGTCAATGCCAGGGCCAAGGCCGTTGATGACAATGACGAGATGCTGAAGGCGGCCAAGCTTGACACCCTGTTGAAGCGGGCAATCGCTTTCGTGAAGCCTCAATTTCCAGTCAGCGGTGCCGATCTCGTTGAACTGGGGCTGACGCCGGGCCCAAAGTTCGGAAAGGTCCTGGGACAACTCGAGGCCGAGTGGGTCGAGCGAAATTTTGTCGACGACCGGGCAGCATTGACCACCCGGCTGGCTACAATCATTGAGCAGGCTGACTGACGGCTGTCAGCCAGCGGGTTGTGCAGGCTCGGCACGTTCGTCGCGGATACGCTCCTTGATGTGCTCGACCATGGTTTCGCGAATAACGGTTTCGCCATGGGCCGTGCGCATGTGGTCAACAGCCCGGCGGACGATCTCCGCGTCCTGATCCGCGCGTGTATGCCAATCACAACCGGGCACCAGTGTCCCGCATTCAAACTGTCTCATGATACATCTCCCGTTTTCAACGCTCGGAGACGCGCTCCTCAACGTGTCTCCGAGGTCTAAACGGGCGGGAAACCTGCCGGTTCCCGAAAGCGATGCCTAGAGCGTCGGGCGACTAATCGGCAACGGCCCGCCGCTCTAAATTCTTTGTTGACGCATCCGTTGAGCGAAAAACCGGATTCCACTTTTTCGCCCGATGCTTAGTCCGAAAGCGCCCAGGCGTGGAAAACGGAGGGGTGAGCCGAGCCCGCCCGACGCTGTGGTTCCGACGATCCGGGGATGTTTTCATTCGCCTGGGATGCGAGTTGCCGGCGAACCTGCGCGACATAGAACGCATGGGGCAGGTCTGCATCACTGCGGGCTCTGAGTTCCGCAGCCAATCGGTCAATCAATTCGGGAGTTGCCAGCAAACGAGAGGTCTCTGTCTGCTGAGGGGTGTTCGGGGGGACTGCTACGCTGCCTGACGCGACCATGATGATCCTCCTCCAGTGTAGTAATGCGGATGAGGATGATACGGATCTCTAGTTTGTCAATGGACTTTGCAGTCACACCCCTTCACGGGCGCGTCAGGGCCATTTCACCAAAGGGGGCAGGGACGACAGGATGGACTCGACGTTGCCGCCGGTCTTCAAGCCAAAGATCGTTCCGCGGTCGTAGAGGAGATTGAACTCCACATACCGTCCGCGGCGAACCAGTTGCTCGTCGCGGTCCTGCTCGGTCCATTCCATGTTGAAGTTCTTGCGGACAAGCTGCGGATAAATATCGCGAAATGCCTTTCCGACATCCTGAGTGAAGGCGAAGTTTGCCTCCCAACCGCCAGCTTCTTCGCGGGGATAGAGCCAATCATAGAAGATGCCGCCAATCCCGCGGGCCTCGTTGCGATGCTTGAGGAAGAAATAGTCGTCGCACCAGGATTTGAACTTTTCGTAATCCGCGACGTGGGCATGTCTGCGGCAAGGTTCTTCCATTGCGCGATGGAAAGCCTGCGAATCAGCATCGTCCTGCGTCCGGCGCCGGTCGAGCACGGGGGTCAGATCCGCGCCGCCGCCGAACCAGAGGCCAGAGGTGACGACCATGCGTGTGTTCATATGCACGGCAGGAACATTCGGGTTCACCGGGTGCGCGATGAGCGAGATGCCGGATGCCCAGAAACGCGGATCCTCGGACGCGCCCGGCATCTGCTTGCGGAACTCCTCGGAGAACTCGCCGTGCACCGTGGACGTATGGACACCAACCTTTTCGAAAACGCGGCCTTCCATCATCGACATGCGACCACCGCCACCGGCGCCGCCTTCGCGTAGCCAGTCCTTCGGTCGAAAGCGACCGGGAGCGCGATCCGACAAGGGGCCGGACAGTTCATCTTCGAGGGCTTCGAACGATGCACAGATTTCATCCCGCAGATGCTCGAACCAGTGACGTGCCCGCAGCTTCTTGTCCTCGATGTCGTCGGGCAGGCCGATCGGAATCTGCGGTCGTTCCATTTTGTCCTCGAATCCGCTGATGCGCGCGTGATGAATTGGAGGGGTTCTAAACAGGCAATCGCTCGGACGCAATCGCAACCGGTGTCGCAGACGATTCGACTCGCTTTATCTCTTTCTGCTACTATCTGACTGTCAGAGGTAAGAGCGCATGGCGAAATTCACATCACCGCCGCTCGACGGCTTGAAACGACGGATCGACCGGCACCGGCAGTCACAGGGTGAAGCCGGTCGGAGCCATTTCGTGCGGGAAACTTTCCGTCTTTCCAGACCGGAAGCACGCCAGAAAGCACGCGAATGGTTCGATACCTTCCCCAAGGCCGCTTACTGGACCGAGGTTGAAAGCTGGCGTCAGCTCGACGGCGATGAGATCGAATTTACGATGCGGCGACTACCGAGTGCCGATTGAGGCTGCAATCATGCGGTATTCCGTAAAGCTTTAGCTGTTTCCGAAACGGAACCCAAAAACATTCTTCGCTAAAAGGTGCACTGAACCGGTCACGTGTAGCCGGCTCTGCTCAGCGGAGTTTTGATGTCGAGTATCCTCACTGATTTGACCCGTTTACCGATTTCCGGGCGGACCGAGTCGACGCGCGCACAGCCTGTGAGGTCAGAGCGGGCCGCGCCAGCTGGCGGGGTCGCGGAAACGGCAGGTAGCGAAGCTTACTGGTCCATCGCAACGACGGTGAAGTCCAGCAGCATTTCTCTTTCCAGCGCCGAGGACGCGCAGGCTCTTTCGGCGGCGTTGACCGACAAGGCGTCCGTCGCGCTTGACGCCGCGACCGAGGTCATGTCCGACATCCAGTCGAAGCTCTATCTCGCCAAGACCCCTGGCGTTGATAAGGACGGTGTAAACTCGGCGCTTTCCGACTTGAAGGGCCGACTGTTGGACATCGCCCAGGCGGGATCGTTCCAAGGCCAGAACTGGCTTCAGAGCGAAACAGGAAAAGTGCCGAAGGTCCAGTCGATCGTGGGCTCCGTCAGCTCTGATCGGAATGGTGACGTGGCGATAAACATCATCGATTTCGATACGGCGAAATCGACCCTCGTTGCCAAGGAGGATGCAAGCGACGGACTGCTGACGCGATCCTATTCCGGCATCACAAGATCAGGTGCGCCTTATGATTATCACCTGCTAGAAGCAGGCGCCCAGATAGCAGTTCCTCCATCGTCCCGGGAGATATCGGTGTCGCGTTCCGTCGGCAATGACGAGATCGAGGGTATGCTTTCCGCCGTTGGCAGCATGATGCGCGGCCTGACGGACGCTTCCGTTGGCGTCAATGCCGCGGGCGCTCGTGTCGGCGGCGCATCGGCGACAGTTGCGCGGATCATGGAAACTGTCGGCGGTGATGTCCGAGGTTTGATCGACACCGGCATGGAGCAAGATGCCGCAAGGCTTGCTGCCCTTTCAGTTCAATCGAAACTTCGGGAAACTGGCCTCAATATTACCAATACAACAATGGCGGCTACGCTTCGCGCCCTGCAATAGATGTTTTTGTTTGAACCTGCCTTCGGCATGCCCCTTGTCCCTAGTAATGCCGAGGGAGGTGGTTCGAGAGAAGGGGCCGGTAGAGTGTTCTACCGGCCCCTTCAATTTGTTCTTCTGCTGTCGCTCTGTGACCCGCCTAACGCTTACTTCCCTCTGCGGAAGCCGCGCTTTGGCTTGAAGGGAAGGGGTGCCGCCACAACCTTGGTCTCTTCTGCCGGAGCAGGCGTTGTTGTTATAAGCAGGGTTTCCCGCGTGTCTTCCGGCTGCGATGGCAAGGGGACGGCCTCGATCATGACATCCGGTTGCTGACCGGCTTCCTCGGGCGGCTCATTGCTCGCTTCCGGGACACTGTCCATTCTTGCTTCTGCCATCTCCGGCGCAGCAACGTCGATTGCGAGGGGCTGCTCTGCGGCATCTGCCGGGATGTGAGCTTCAGGCTTCTCAACAGCAAGGCTTTGAACCTGCTCCGCTACCGGGATGATTGCCGGTGTAGACAGCAGTTCGCTCAGGAGTGCCGTTACCGGAATGTGGTTCGGCAGTTCCGTATTCGTATGATGCAGTGCCTGCGGGACGATCCGGTCAGAGGGAATGGACTTTCGCGAATTGAGTTCGCCGAACCAATCCCATTCGCCCATGATGTCGATGACATCCCGGAACAGCGGTGGCATGGCGATACGGGCGCTGATCGTCACGATCTTGAGTGCTCCCGCCAGTTGGCGCGCGCGTTCCTTCTCATTCTCGGCCAGATCATAAAGCGCTTCCGACAAGACCAGATTGCCCTTCGAGTGACCGACGAGCAACTTCAGCGACAGACGAGGGTCGACCAGCAGCGCCCGTACCGTCTGGGTGTCGAGACTGCCCTGGCAAAGCTTGTCCGTGCTCAGACGGGTGGCAACACCGAATTGCGGGCGGCCGAAGAATTCATCCAGCTGTTCGAAGGCATGGCGTACGGAGTTCATGTAGCCAAACAGGAAATAGCCGCCCATGGCTTCGGTCACCGCATCTGCGAGGCCGTAACCCGAAATGACCACGGCCACCGGCTTGCCTGTCGCATCTGCGATATTGCGACCTAGCGCCGCAGAGCCGAGAGCGGAGCTGCCGACACCGGCGATCGCAAGTGTCTCGATCGTTGCTCCACCCGCCTGGAAGAAATCGTCCACGGTATCGCAAAGCCGCAGGGGATCTGCGCCTGTGGGCGGCACGATCAGGATCGCGCCTTCGGCTGCGAGACAACTGCTGATATAGAAGGCTTCTTCTGCCGTCACGCATTTGACGTCGTAGAACAGGGTGTCGAGCGTTGCGTTGCGGCGGCGCAAATGTTCCAGCGAGAGATTGCGGATCGGTGAATGCTGGAAACGCTCCGGCAGGCTGAGAGTACGGGCAAACTGCGTGATGTTATGCGTAAATGCTGAAGGGAACATCGACGTGTCTCCGGTTGCGGTGTTCGTTCCTAAATTATGTTCGTGACACTGGTGCGGCAGACGTTCGGGCCCGCTCACGCCATCATAATTGTGCGCTGCACACTGAGTGTGTCATAATCCTTCGCATTCGCCAATACTACCTGTAGCTGCTTTTCACCGCCAGGCGATTTGCCGCAGAGCCTCGCCGGTAATCATTGCTGCGGACATGGCCACATTGATGGAACGCTGTCCTTCGACCATGGGTATGATGATTCTCGCATCCGCCGTATTGTGAACATCATCCGGCACGCCCGCGCTTTCCCTGCCGAAGAGCAGTATGTCGTTTTCAGCATATACAAAATCGGTGTAGCGCTCGGCAGCCTTTGTCGATGCCAGCACAAGCCTGCGGCCTTCGCTCAGCCGCCACGCGTCGAACCGCTGCCAGTTGACGTGACGCGTCATGGTGACGCTTGCAAGATAATCCATGCCGGCTCTTTTCAGGTTCTTGTCTGACAGCACGAAGCCGGCGGGCTCGATGATGTCGACGCCGATGCCCATGCAGGCTGCGAGGCGGAGAATGGTGCCGGTGTTGCCGGGAATATCCGGCTGATAGAGCGCGATACGCAGGGCTGTGGTCATGCGGGGTCACCAAGTCAGGGATAGAAGACGTATTGGGTTTGCCTCATCCACAGGGCCTGTCACGCGACATTCACACGATCGCGGACTTTCGAGGGCACTCCGAGATTGCGGCTTTCCAATTTTTCCCGGAGGTGCTACACGCTTCGCAACCCGAGCGCTAGACAACCAACACACCAGACAAGGAGGCCCTACATGGATATGACCGTGCGTATGCGCCTTCTCCGGCCCAATCTTGTGGCACTGGTGTGAGCGCTTAACGGTTCTCGCCAAACTCCCGTTTCATTTCATCTCGTGGCCGCATCATGGCCTCGCCAATTGAATTTTGCATTTGCCTCACCATGTCCCGCACCAAGTGCACGGGACGGCGGCAATGCGTTCCGATCGACGGAGCCTTTACATCATGTTTTCCTGGTTCGAAAAACGTGTGAACCCTTATCCGGCGGGTGATCCCGCATTGCCCCCGAAGGGCCTGCTGGCGTTTTGCTGGTATTACACCAAGCCTGTCTGGCCCTGGCTTATGCTGCTTGGGATCTGCTCCATGGGCATAGCGGTACTGGAAGTGTTTCTCTACCAGTTCCTCGGCAATATCGTGGACTGGCTGAGCAATGCCGACCGCGCGACATTTCTGGCTAATGAAGGCTGGCGTCTGGCTGGCATGGCGGCGCTTCTGCTGCTGGCTTTGCCTGCCTTTGGCATCGTGCATACGCTGACCATGCACCAGGTGCTGGCTGGCAACTTCCCCATGATTGCCCGCTGGCAGATGCACCGCTTCCTGCTGCGTCACTCCATGACCTTCTTTGCCAACGAATTTGCCGGTCGCGTGTCCACCAAGGTCATGCAGACGGCGCTTGCCGTGCGCGAGGGCACGATCAAGATCATCGACGTCTTCGTCTACGCCATCAGTTTCTTCGTCTCCATGCTTGCCCTGGTCGCGACAGTGGACTGGCGGCTGGGCGTGCCGCTGGTGGTGTGGATCATCATCTACGGCCTCATTCTGCGCTTCTTCATCCCGCGTCTGCGCAAAAGCTCCAGCGAACAGGCTGATGCGCGCTCCATGATGACGGGCCGGATCGTGGACAGCTATACCAACATCGCAACGGTGAAGCTCTTCTCCCATGCAGGGCGCGAGGAAACCTATGCCCGCGAAGGCATGGACGAATTCCTTGGTACGGTTCACCGCCAGATGCGGCAGATTTCCCTGCTCAACATGGCGGTCGACGTGAACAATGCCATCGTTCAGTTCTCGGTGGCCGCGCTTGGCATCTGGTTCTGGCTTCAGGGCAATGTCTCGGTGGGCGCGATTGCTGTCGCCATTGGTCTGTCCATGCGTATCAACGGCATGTCGCAGTGGATCATGTGGGAAGTGGCCGCGCTCTTCGAAAGCATTGGCACGATCTACGACGGCATGGGCATGATGACGAAGCCGCATGACATCGTCGACAAGCCTGCGGCCAAGGCGCTCACTGTGCCGAAGGGTGAGATCGTCTACGATGGCGTTCGTTTCCACTACGGGAAGAAGAAGGGCGTGATCGAAGACTTCTCGCTGACCATTCGTGCAGGCGAGAAGGTCGGCCTTGTTGGTCGCTCCGGTGCCGGCAAGACGACGCTGATGAACCTGCTGTTGCGGTTCTACGATGTCGAGAAGGGGCAGATCCTGATCGATGGACAGACTATCTCGCATGTCGCGCAGGACAGTCTGCGTGCAAACATCGGCGTGGTGACGCAGGACACGTCTTTGCTGCATCGATCGATCCGCGACAACATTGCCTATGGTCGTCCCGAGGCAACCGATGAGGACGTTATCGAGGCCGCAAAGCGGGCCAATGCCTGGGAATTCATCCAGACGCTCGCCGACCAGCAGGGCAGGACGGGCTTGAGCGCCCATGTGGGCGAGCGAGGTGTCAAGCTCTCCGGTGGCCAACGCCAGCGTATCGCGATTGCGCGCGTGTTCCTCAAGGATGCGCCCATTCTCATTCTGGACGAGGCGACTTCTGCGCTGGATTCAGAGGTGGAAGCCGCCATTCAGGAAAGCCTGTTCGAGTTGATCGAGGACAAGACCGTCATCGCCATTGCGCATCGGCTGTCCACGCTGACGCAGATGGATCGCCTGATCGTACTCGATCAGGGCCGCATCATCGAGCAGGGAACGCATGCGGAACTGGTCAGCCATGGTGGCGTCTATGCCGATCTGTGGAACCGGCAGTCCGGCGGTTTCCTGAGTGACGAGGACAGCGAGGAAGAGACTGAGGCGGCCGAATAGGTCGCCTCAATCGAGGCGGGAAATTCAAAGTACTTATCATCCGATGATCGTCGTATCCTATCTGGTGCGGCGATATCTTGACGCAGATCGTCCAATTTCCCTGCATGGCGACGTGTTCAAACTTGAAAGTCACAATCAAATAAATCTATAGAGCCTCACGCCTGTGGAGCCGCAGGTCTCGTTGAAGGAGATTTATCGATGAAGTCAGTCAGCCGCTTGTCCACGCTGTTTGCCATTGCGCTTGCAGGCACCGGTTTCGCAGGCATCGTCCATGCAGCGGATGGCGAAGGCATCGTCGTCTACAATGCCCAGCATGAGAGTCTCGGTCGCGAGTGGATCGAAGCTTTCACCAAGGCAACCGGCATCAAGGTAACCATGCGCCAGGGCGGCGACATGCAGTTTGCCAACCAGTTGATCCAGGAAGGGGCGGCGTCTCCTGCGGATGTGTTCCTGACCGAGAATTCTCCCGCCATGACGCTGGTCGATGGGGCCGGTCTCTTCGCGCCGGTGGATTCTGCCACGCTCGCCCAGGTTCCGGAACAGTTCCGTCCTGCCAATGGTAATTGGACGGGTATTGCCGGCCGCTCCACGGTCTTTGCCTATGACAAGACGAAGCTGACGGAAGACAAGCTGCCGAAGTCCATGCTGGATCTCGCCGACCCGGCGTGGAAGGGTCGCTGGGGTGCATCTCCTGCCGGGGCCGATTTCCAGGCGATCGTCGGTGCTCTTCTCGCCACGAAGGGCGAGCAGGCAACCGGGCAGTGGCTGAAGGCGATGAAGGAAAATTCCGTTGCCTACAAGGGCAACAGTGTTGCCATGAAGGCCGTCAACGCGCATGAAGTCGAAGGTGCAGTGATCTATCACTATTACTGGTTCGGTGATCAGGCCAAGACCGGCGAGAACAGCAAGAATGTCGGCCTGCACTACTTCCGCAACCAGGATCCGGGCGCGTTCCTGAGCGTTTCCGGTGGTGGTGTTCTGAAATCCAGCAAGCATCAGAAGGAAGCGCAGGAATTCCTGAAGTTCGTGACCGGCCAGGGTGGACAGGACATTCTGAAGAACGGCACCTCCTTCGAATATGCCATCAACGGCGATGCCAATGCCAAGCTGGTGCCGATCAAGGATCTGCAGGCACCCAAGGTGGACGCCTCCAAGCTGGACAGCAAGAAGGTTGTCGAACTCATGACGGCGGCGGGTATTCTCTGATCGGCTTCTAGCCTGTTGAGTTCTGACTGACAAACTTCTAATCAGACTGAGCGACCGTGGCCGCAAGGCACGGTCGTTTTGGCATTTCCCGCGCGGCTTTGAGAGCGTGGCCTGAACGGAGTGAGCGAACCCTTGTTGCAGCGTGCCTCATCGCTGAGGCGGTCAAGCGGCCGCACCGGCGGACATCGGTTTCTGCCAGCGCTCCGTCCGCATCCGGTGGCGACGCTGCTGGCGCTTTGTGTCGCGCTTTTCAGCCTGCTGCCGCTTGGTTTCATTGTGTTGGTCACTTTCGATGTGGGCTGGGAAACAGTGCGCGAACTGGTGTTTCGTCCGCGCGTTGGCGAACTGCTGATCAACACGGTCTACCTCGAAGTCGTCACCATCCCGATCTCGATTGTCGTAGCGGTGGGTCTTGCCTGGTTGACGGAGCGGACAGATCTGCCGTTTCGGCGTTTCTTTTCGGGGCTTGCCGTCGCGCCGCTTGCCATTCCAGCCTTCGTTCACAGCTATGCCTGGATCACGTTCCTGCCCGGCATGCGCGGCCTGTGGAGTGCCGTCTTCGTGGCGGTGCTTGCCTACTATCCATTTCTCTATCTGCCGGTAGCCGCCTCGCTTCGCAGGCTGGATCCCGCGCTGGAAGACGCCGGTGCGTCGCTTGGCCTGTCACCGTTCAAGGTTTTCCTGCATGTGGTCCTGCCGCAGCTTCGCCTTGCCATCTGCGGCGGTTCATTGCTGATTGCGCTGCATCTGCTGTCCGAATACGGGCTGTTCGTGATGATCCGCTTCGATACCTTCGCGACCGCCATCGTCGATCAGTTCCAGTCTTCCTATAACAGCCCTGCCTCCAACATGCTGGGCGGGGTTCTGGTGCTCTGCTGCCTGCTTCTTCTGCTGCTGGAAATAATCCTGCGCGGCAACGAGCGCTATGCGCGAGTTGGCACCGGCACTGCCCGTCCGTCCGTCGTTCATGCTCTCGGCCCGTTGACCCTGCCGTGCCTCCTGCTGCCAATCCTCGTCGCCGGTCTTGCCATCGGTGTGCCGCTTTACACGCTGGGGCGCTGGCTGTGGCTGGGCGGGCTTGCCATCTGGCAGGCCGATATGCTGGGCAACGCCCTGCTTCAGACACTTGTGCTTTCCCTGTTCGGCGGAGTGCTGGCGACTGCACTCGCCGCACCCATGGCGTGGCTCTCCGTACGGGCGCCCGGTCGTGTGCAGCGGATTCTGGAAGCGTGCCACTATTATGTCGGCTCACTTCCGGGTGTCGTCGTGGCCTTGGCGCTGGTGACTGTTACCGTTCGCTATTTCATGCCGCTTTACCAGACCTTCGCTACGCTTCTGGCGGCCTATGTGCTTCTGTTTCTGCCGCGCGCCATGGTGGGCTTGCGCGCCAGCATTGCCCAGGCGCCGGTGGAGCTGGAACGGGCGGCGACCGCCCTTGGGCGACCACCACGGCGGGCAGTCTTTGAAATCACCTTCCGGCTGGCGGCACCGGGGGCCGCAGCCAGTGTAGCGCTTGCGGCTCTCGGCATCGCCAACGAGCTGACGGCAACGCTGATGCTTTCGCCACTTGGCGTGGATACGCTCGCCACTCGCTTCTGGTCACTGACGAGCGAGATCGACTATGTTTCCGCGGCACCCTATGCGGTGATGATGGTGGTGCTTTCCATGCCGATGACGCTTTATCTTCATCTCCAGTCCAAGCGGGTGGCAGGACAATGACCGTGCTTTCCATCGAAAACGTCTCCAAGCGATATGGTAAGGTCCAGGCGCTGGATCAGGTGAGTGTCGAAGCCACGTCCGGCATGCGCACCGCCGTCGTTGGTCCCTCCGGCTCCGGCAAGACGACGCTTCTGCGGATGATTGCGGGTTTCGAGACGCCGGATAGCGGGCGCGTTTCAGTTGGTGGCGAGCTGCTGGCTGATGCCGCGACAAGCGTGCCGGCACATCTTCGCTCGATTGGCATTGTCGCGCAGGATGGCGCGCTGTTTCCCCATTTGACGGTTGCGGACAATATCGGCTTCGGCATTTCCCGCGCGGACCGGCAGCGCAACGAGCGAATTCTTTCGCTGCTGGATATGGTGGAACTGGATCAGGGCATGCTGTCGCGCCGTCCGCACCAGCTGTCCGGCGGTCAGCAGCAGCGTGTGGCGCTTGCCCGTGCGCTGGCTTGTCGTCCGCGCCTGATGCTGCTCGACGAGCCTTTTTCCGCACTCGATACCGGCCTGCGGGAGAACATGCGCAAAACGGTGTCACGTCTGCTGCAATCGGCGGGTGTCACCACCATTCTGGTTACGCATGACCAGGAAGAGGCGCTTTCCTTCGCCGATCGCGTAGTGGTGATGCGGGAGGGCAGGGTGGTGCAGGCGGGTACGCCGCAGGAGCTTTATTTTCATCCGAAGGATCGTGCCACGGCTCTTTTCATGGGCGATGCCGTGCTGCTTCCGGCCATTGCCAAGGGCAGCATCGCCAATTGCGCCCTGGGCAATGTGTCCATTGACGGTCACCACAAGGGCAAGGTGGAAATCATGCTTCGGCCCGAGCAGATCCGTATCGCCAGTGACAGCGGCTCCGACGACACCACGGGGCAGGTTGTCGATGTGGAATTTTCAGGCGCCACCTCCACCATCGCGGTTGCGTTGAATGGGGCGGCGCTGCCGCCTATTCGCATCAAGACCTCCAGCGTAGCGCTTCCGTCACCCGGTTCCTATGTGCGTCTCGATGTGGCGGAAAAGGCCCACGTACTGGAGGCATGATTTTTTCTTTCCAGCTGCAAGATAAGCCAGTTGCAAAATGGTCTGGCCTCAAGATGAAGAGGCTTTAACTTTGCCTCCTCATGGAATCCGCCTATATCGGGCTCCATGATATTTTCATCCATCGCGCGCCGTTTCGAAACCTGGCTGGATCCTTTCGCACACAAGGTCAATCTGCGCCCGCCATCCGGCACCATCGCTTTCATCTGGTTCTACATACGCCAAGCCAAATCGCCCTTTGTCGCCATGCTCGTACTGGGCGGAATGACGGCTGCCATCGAGGCGGCGCTCTTCTGGTTTGTCGGCCGGCTGGTCGATATTCTGGCGGGAACGGACCGAGCCGCCGGATGGGCCGGTCTTCTGGCCGCGCATGGCTGGGAACTGGCAGGCATGCTGGTGCTGATTGCCGTTGTCCGGTTTCTTGTCGCCATGGCCAATGCACTGGTGGACCAGCAGATCATCACGCCGGGATTTTACAATCTCGTGCGCTGGCAGAGTTACCAGCACGTAGCGCGCCAGTCGCTCTCGTTTTTCCAGAATGATTTTGCGGGCCGCATCGTCACCAAGGTCTGGTCCGGCGGGCAGGCGACCGGCGATCTCGTGACCTCCCTCATGGAAAGTGTCTGGTTTGTCGGCATTTATTCGGTCTCGATGCTGACGCTCGTCGGCGGTCTGGATTGGCGCCTTGCGGTGATCGTGCTGGTCTGGGTCGGCATTTTCTCGATGCTTGCCCGCTATTTCGTGCCGCGAATCCGTTTCCATTCGCGCGAGACGGCGGAGGCCGCATCCATGCTGAGCGGACGCATGGTCGATGCCTACAGCAATATCCAGACGCTGCGCCTGTTCGGGCGCGACGAAGCCAATGATCGCTACATGCGCGAGGGCTTCGAGGTCTTCCAGAACACGACGCTGATGTTCACGCGGTTCATTACCGGCGTGCGCGCGTCCATGGCTTTGCTGTCCGGCGTCATGATCACCAGCATGGCCGCGCTGTGCATCCACCTCTGGCTGGATGGTCGGATCAGTTCCGGCGCCGTGGCCTTTACGCTGGCGCTCGTGCTTCGCCTGAATTTTCTGCTGGGACGGCTGATGACGCAGTTCAACGGCATCATGCGAAACTACGGTACCGTGCAGAATGCGGCCGACCTGATTTCTCAGCCGATCGATCTCGCAGACCCGCCAAACGCTCCGGCGCTCGTGGTGCGCGAGCCGGAAATCCGTTTCGAGGATGTGAGCTTTCACTATGGTCGCGGGAAAGGCGTGCTAGAGCATCTCAATCTGACGATACGCCCCGGCGAAAAGGTGGGCATCGTCGGGCGTTCGGGTGCGGGAAAGTCCACGCTGGTCAATCTGCTTTTGCGCTTTTACGACCTCGAAGGCGGACGCATTCTGATCGACGGGCAGGATATCTCGAAGGTCCGCCAGGAGAGCCTGCGCGCCCAGATCGGCATGGTCACGCAGGATACGTCGCTGCTGCATCGCTCCGTCCGCGACAACATTCTGTTCGGGCGTCCGGACGCGGATGAGGCTTTGCTGGTGCAGGCGGCAAAGCGTGCCGAAGCCTATGATTTCATCGAGAAGCTTCAGGACCAGCGCGGCCGTACTGGCTTTGATGCGCATGTGGGAGAGCGCGGCGTGAAGCTGTCCGGCGGTCAGCGCCAGCGTATTGCGATTGCGCGCGTCATGCTGAAAGATGCCCCAATCCTCGTTCTGGACGAGGCGACGTCCGCGCTCGATTCGGAAGTGGAAGCGGCCATTCAGGCGCATCTCGATGCGCTGATGCAGGGCAAGACAGTGCTTGCCATCGCCCATCGCCTCTCCACCATCGCTGCTCTCGACCGGCTGATCGTGATGGATAAGGGCCGCATCGCGGAGCAGGGCACGCATACGGAACTGATCGCGAGCGGCGGTCTCTATTCGGAACTATGGGCGCGGCAATCGGGCGGGTTCATTGCGGTTGAGCCGGGCACGGACTGAAGCGCAAGCTCTGTTAGGAGACCTCATCCGACTTGATTTATATCAAGTGCGGTGTGCGGGCAGCCTTTATGGGGGTAAAACCTGACATTCGCAAGATGTGCGACATTCTATCTCACTGGCGCACAGCCCCGATCCAGCGAATCATGCTAGTGACAGTTGATAAGGTCCGGGGCAGGGCGTGCCGTGACCATCGTTCCAGGGGGAGCGGTGTTGCGTTGCGCCATCTGGGCGCGACAATCTGCCGATAGCTGAGTGGGGAGGCTGGACATATCCTGCGATCACGCTTAGACAAATTTCGGGGAGAATAGCGACCAATTTGTGTCCGAATTGGACTCGCAAGGGTGAGGGGCAATGCAAATTCAGTACATTTCTGCGCAGAGGATGGGTTGAACGTGAGCGAGCACGACACGAATAGCGGCACCGTGGGCGAGCCCACACGCCGTGATTTCCTTTATTTGACAACAGGTATGGCAGGTGCGGTTGGTGCCGTTGCGGTTGCATGGCCCTTTATCGATCAGATGCGGCCTGATGCTTCGACGCTTGCGCTCGCCTCCATCGAGGTGAACGTGGCCAGCGTCCAGCCGGGCATGTCGCTGACGGTGAAGTGGCGCGGCAAGCCCATCTTCATCCGTAACCGCACGCCGAAGGAAGTTGAAGAAGCCAAGGCTGTGGCTCTGGCGGACCTCAAGGACCCGGTTGCACGCAACGCCAACCTCGCGGCCGATGCCAAGGCAACAGATCTGGACCGTTCCGCGGGCAAGGATAAGGAAAACTGGATCGTCATGGTCGGCTCCTGCACCCATCTGGGTTGCGTTCCGCTCGGCCAGTCCGGTGATTTCGGCGGCTGGTTCTGTCCTTGCCACGGCTCGCACTATGATACGGCGGGTCGTATTCGCAAGGGTCCAGCCCCGCAGAACCTTGCAATTCCGACATTTACATTTGCTTCCGATACTGTGATCCGGATCGGCTGAGGGGACACGACATGAGTGGTGGGCATTCCAACTATCAACCATCGACGGCTGTCGAAAAATGGATCGACGCGCGGCTTCCCCTGCCGCGCCTGATGTATGACAGCTTCGTCGCTTATCCTGTTCCGCGCAACCTGAACTACGCCTACACCTTCGGCGGCATGCTGGCCGTGATGCTGGTGGTGCAGATCCTGACCGGTGTGGTTCTGGCCATGCATTATGCGGCGGAAGTCACCGTCGCCTTCAATTCCGTCGAAAAGATCATGCGCGACGTGAACCACGGCTGGCTGCTGCGCTACATGCATGCCAACGGCGCGTCGTTCTTCTTCATCGCGGTTTATCTGCACATTGCCCGCGGCTTGTACTACGGCTCCTACAAGGCGCCCCGCGAAATCCTCTGGATCCTCGGCGTGGTTATCTTCCTGCTGATGATGGCAACCGCCTTCATGGGCTATGTTCTGCCATGGGGCCAGATGTCATTCTGGGGTGCAACGGTCATCACCGGTTTCTTCACGGCCTTCCCGCTGGTGGGTGAGTGGATCCAGCAGTTCCTGCTCGGCGGCTTTGCCGTTGACCAGCCGACGCTGAACCGCTTCTTCGCCCTGCATTACCTGCTGCCGTTCATGATTGCAGGCGTTGTCATCCTGCACGTCTGGGCGCTGCATGTGACGGGCCAGACCAACCCGACGGGCGTTGAAGTCAAGACCAAGACCGATACGGTGCCCTTCACGCCCTATGCGACGTTGAAGGATGCGCTCGGCCTGTCCGTGTTCCTGATGGTCTATGCCTGGTTCGTCTTCTACATGCCGAACTATCTGGGTCACCCGGATAACTACATCATGGCGGACGCGCTGAAGACCCCGGCACACATCGTTCCGGAATGGTACTTCCTGCCGTTCTACGCCATGCTGCGTGCGATCACTTTCAACGTCGGCCCGATCGATTCCAAGCTCGGTGGCGTTCTGGTGATGTTCGGCGCGATCATCGTGCTGTTCTTCCTGCCGTGGCTCGATACGTCGAAGGTTCGTTCCGCAGTGTATCGTCCCTGGTACAAGCTGTTCTTCTGGATCTTCGTTGCCAACTCCATCATGCTGGGCTGGCTCGGCGCCATGCCGGCGGAAGGCCTCTACGTTGTCTTCTCCCAGATCGGGACAGCCTATTACTTCGGCTTCTTCCTTCTCATCATGCCTCTTCTCGGCCTTCTGGAAACGCCGCGCAGAATACCAAACTCGATTACCGAAGCGGTTCTCGAGAAGCAGGGAAAACCTGCGGCGGCTCAGGCCTGAAGCGAGAGAGAGGACAACGATAATGAAAAAGCTTGTAACGAGCCTCGCTCTGGTCGCCTCACTGGCAGCCTTTGGCATCTCTTCGGCACAGGCCGAGGAGGGACACGGGCTGGCGGAAGCAACGCAGCACGCAATTCAGGGTGGCCACTTTCCCGTCCTGAAGCCGAAGAACCTTGAGTGGTCCTTTGCCGGTCCGTTTGGAAAATACGACAAGGGTCAGTTGCAGCGCGGCCTGAAGATCTACAAAGAAGTTTGTGCTGCCTGTCACTCGATGAATCTGGTGGCGTTCAGAACGCTTGAGAACCTCGGTTACTCGGAAGCCCAGGTGAAGGCCTTCGCTTCGGAATATGAAGTTCAGGACGGCCCGAATGATGATGGTGAGATGTTCACCCGCAAGGCTGTGCCTTCGGATCACTTCCCGTCGCCATTCCCGAACAAGCAGGCCGCGGCAGCAGCCAATGGTGGCGCAGCTCCGCCGGACTTCTCCCTGATTGCCAAGGCGCGCGGTGTAACCCGTGGCTTCCCGCTCTTCGTGGGTGACATCTTCACGCAGTATCAGGAAGGTGGTCCGGACTATATCTACTCGCTGCTGACCGGTTACCAGGAAGCGCCGCAGGGTGTCGACGTTCCGACGGGAACGCATTTCAACCCGTATTTTGCCAACGCTGTCGCGCTCGCTATGGCGCCGCCGCTCTCGGATGGCCAGGTGACCTATGACGACGGTTCACCGCAGACTCTCGACCAGTATGCGAAGGACGTTTCGGCGTTCCTGATGTGGGCTGCCGAGCCGCATCTCGAAGAGCGCAAGCGGACCGGTTTCATGGTCATGGTCTTCTTGGCAATCTTCACGATCCTGGTCTACCTGACGAAGAAGTCGGTTTATGCAAACAAGGAACATTGAGCCCAGCGCTCATATTCTCTAGAAAGGCGGCTTCGGCCGCCTTTTTTGTTGGCGGCATCCCTGTTCACCCTTCTGGACGTTTGAATCCCATGGCCGATATCCAACAGACCCTTGCTGCCTCGATCCGCGCTATTCACGATTATCCGAAGCCGGGGATCATCTTCCGCGATATCACGACGCTTCTGGGGGATGCTGCAGCGTTTCGCAGCGCGGTCGATGAGCTGGTCCGTCCCTATGCGGATCTGGCTGTCGACCAGATTGCGGGTATCGAGGCGCGCGGGTTCATTCTGGGCGGTGCCATGGCGCATCAACTTTCGGCAGGCTTCGTTCCAATTCGCAAGAAGGGCAAGCTGCCGCACACAACCGTTCGCGTGGCCTATAGCCTCGAATATGGCGTCGACGAGATGGAAATGCATGTCGATGCGGTGAAGCCGGGGGATAAGGTCATTCTCTGCGACGATCTGATCGCGACGGGCGGCACAGCTGAGGGCGCTGTGAAGCTGCTGCGTCAGTTGGGTGCCGAGGTGGTGTCCGCCTGTTTCGTCATTGATTTGCCGGAGCTGGGCGGGCGCAAGAAGCTGGAGGCGCTTGGCGTTGAGGTTCGCACGCTTGTGTCGTTCGACGGGCATTGACGGCTGAGCAGCGCTCTGTTCTGCTGCGGTTCCATTGATGTCCGCAGGAGGGGCAGATGGAATTCACATCGCTGATTGGGTTTGCGCTCGCATTCTTCATTTTCGCGGCCAGTCCCGGCCCGGATAATATGACGATCCTTGCGCGTTCGCTTCATCACGGCGCGGCATCGGGTTTGGCCTACGGTCTCGGTACGGTAACAGGTATCCTCATCTTCCTGTCCCTTGCGGCCTTCGGCTTGTCCGCCTTCGCATCAGAGATGGGGTGGGCGATGGTGGTGCTCCGCTATCTCGGAGCAATCTACCTGATCTGGATGGGATGTCGGCTGTGGACTGCGCCCGCTGCCGTACCGGAAGCGCGGCATGTGGCCGGTCACGGGGAATTATGGCGCGGTTATCTGGCGGGGGTGTTTCTTAATCTCGGAAACCCCAAGATGCCGCTGTTCTATATCGCTCTGCTGCCAAACGTCGTTGATGCGCATCTCTCGCTCGGCGATTTCAGTCTGCTGGCGGCGGCAATCCTGATCGTCGAGGCCCTTGTGATTGGCGGGCACATTCTGCTTGCCTTGCGCACACGCGGGTTACTGCGCAATCCTGTGGTCCTGCGCCGTCTCAACAGAGGCGCAGGCGCTTTGATGGTGGGAGCCGGCGCCACGGTGATCGTGGCCCGCTGAGCTCGTGCTCCTCAGGTGAATTCCAGCACGCTGCTTTCGAACCGAATAACGGTCTCGCCGTTCTGGTTGACGCCTTCATTCAGGGTCGAGTTCAGCCAGACGCCCGGGCGCGAAACCAGTTCGCGGCTGTTGAGCAGTGTTGTATAATAGGTGATCCGGTCGCCGGCATAGACCGGCTTCAGCCACTGGAGCTTGCGAAAGCCGGGCGAGGGGCCGAGCTTGGGCGGGGCAATGCCTTGCTTGTGCAATCGGATGCATTCCTTGGTCCAGTAGGCCAGAAAGGTTTTCATCCAGCCCGCTGCACTCTGCCATCCGGAAGCGCACAGGCCGCCGAACACGAAATCCTTGGCAGCCTCGGCATCCAGATGGAAGGGCTGAGGATCGAACTTCCGCGCAAAGCCGATGATGCTGTCTGTGGTAAACTCCATGGTGCCCACTTCGAGACGCGTGCCGACCGGGTTGAGTTCAGCCATTCTCATGGTGCAGTCTCCTGAGCATTCCGCATCCGGAACATGATTGCCTGCTCCAGTACGCAGACGGTTTCACCGCGCTGGTTGTCGACTTCGCTTCGCATACGGATCAAGCCGATGCCGGGCTTTGAGCGGAGTGTTCTGGCCTCCAGAACCACCGCCTGTCCGGAGAGGGTATCGCCTGCCAGAACCGGCTTTTTCCAGTCCATGAAGTCGACGCCCGGCGCACCCTCACAGGTGGAGTTGAGCAGAAAGCTGTCGATTGTCATGCGCATGTGCAGGGCAGAGGTATGCCAGCCGGAAGCCGCCAGACCGCC
This sequence comes from Rhizobium rhizoryzae, assembly GCF_011046895.1. NCBI lineage: Bacteria > Pseudomonadati > Pseudomonadota > Alphaproteobacteria > Hyphomicrobiales > Rhizobiaceae > Affinirhizobium > Affinirhizobium rhizoryzae. The sequence goes on from NZ_CP049250.1 coordinate 2,096,332, forward strand.
TAGAATGCTCGCTTTGCCGGCCTCCTCGGAAAGATGCATTGGCTGCGGATCGTATTCGGAAGCGAATTCGATGATCTCTTCAGCACTCACCGTCAGCGGACCGAGCGGAAATGCGCGCTCGGGGGTGAAGTCTTCAAAGTGAAGCTTCCCATTCGTCATGCCTGGTTCCTTCATGAGACTGGATTGTCTTTGATGAATAGCGTTTCATCGAACGTGTTCCAACAGCTGTTTTAGCAATTCAAGAGGTAGGCCCTCATCACGCTCGTTCCTGAAATGCTTTGCGGGGGTCGATGGTATGCAATGAATTCACGGTCGCGTCCATTCCTGGTTGCGGCTTTCTCTCTTGGTCCGTCTCAGAAGTGCGACAGTTGATACAAGCCTTCGAAAGGTAGACTCTAGGTCGCTCGCGATAATGGACAATGGCCAGTCGCAGAGATTATTCAAGACGGTGGGAGTTCTGCTCTCAAGGCATCGGGAGGAGAAACATGACCAAGCTGAGAGCCGCACTGCAGGGTGCTGTCGAGAAAGGGCTTGTTGATGCCGCCAAGGTCGCGGATCTCGAACGGCATTTGTCGAAATCGCTTGCCTTGCCTGCTGGCTCCGTGGCGGACAGTATGCTTTCCTCCCCTCCTGATACGGAAGCCCCCCGGTTTCTACGTGGTTTTCATGACGTGCTTATCAGCATCGGCATCCTGATCCTGTTTGCCGGCCTCTGGGGGCTCGGCAATATTTTCGTCATCACGCCGGCCATCATTCTCCTGTCTGAAATACTGGTCGCGCGCCAGCGTCTGGCCTTGCCTGCGGTCGTGCTGACCATTTCGGCTGCGGCGGTGACGTGGATTGCGGGTTTGGTGATTCTGGGCGATTACGTCGATGCTGATACGTCGCTGGGTCTTGCCGCTTATGTGGCTCCGTTTCCGGCGGTGCTCGGGCTCTATGCCTTGCGTTACCGGGTTCCGCTTGCCGTTGCGCTCTTCATCGCGTCCTGTCTGGCGCTGGCAACGATGCTTGTCTTTGCACTGCTGGAGCGCGTGTTCGGGGTTCAGCATTTCATCACCAGCTATCCGTTTCTGCTGGTCTGCATTCTGTTGCTCTCGGCGGGCGGGCTGTTTGCCATTGCAATGCGTTTTGATCTTGCCGATCGCCATCGGATTTCAAGAAGCGCCGATATTGCCTTCTGGCTTCATCTGATGACGGCGCCTGCCTTGCTGTATGCCGTTCTTTCCTTTGTCATCTACCTCCAGACGGGGGCGCTGAGAGTAACGCCGGAGAGCTGGCAGGGTGATCTGGCCCTACCGATCGTTTTCGTAGTCTCCTGCCTGATGCTGGTGGGCATTCTGATTGACCGGCGCGCGTTCGCGACCTCGGGTCTTGTGGCACTTGTCGTCGCCGTTATCGGGATCCTGAAGGAACAGCAACTGACCGGCGATCTGATCGTGTTCATGGCGCTTGCCGTTGTCGGCATCGTCGTGCTGCTGGTGGGTGTGGGATGGCGTTATCTGCGCCAACGGGTGCTGGAACTGTTTCCGCCCGCCATGGCCGAAAAGCTGCCGCCCGTGGCTTGAACTTAGAACGGTCGGTTCATGTTGCTCCGCGCATAGGCAACGATGGTCTCTGTCAGGACCTTGAGAGGCGTTGCGGCGGAGGACTTTATCTGCCAGTACAGCGGAACGTCGATCGGATGTGCAGGCGCCAGATCCACGAGTGTGCCATTGGCGAGATGGTGGTGCAAAAGATAAAGCGGGCTCATGCCCCATCCCAATCCCAGCAGACAGGCATCGATAAAGGCATGGCTGGACGGGAGCCAATGGTTCGGAAATGCGACCTGTTGGCCGGTGACCTTGCGAACCCAGATGTCCTGTAGACTGTCCTTGCGGTTGAAGACAATGCCGGGCGCCTTCTGCAGCGTCTCTTTCGTCAGTCCATTGCTGAAATATCGCTGGCGGAAGGCGGGTGAGGCGGTCGCAAGATAGGTCATGGCACCGAGCGAGAAGGTCTTGAAGCCCGCAACAGGTTCCGGCTGTGCGGTGACTGCACCGATAGCCCGACCTGCTTTCAGAATGTCCGTCGTATGATCCTGATCATCCACAATCACATCGAACAGATAGCCCGTACTGAAACTGGCGCCGGCGGCGGCGCTGAGAAACCAGGTGGCGAGACTGTCGGAATTGACCGCTAGCGGGATCGTAACCCGGTCCTCGCTGTCACGGTTGGGAGGCAGGGGCGGGAGGGCGGCGGAAAGGTCATGCTCCAGCATCAGGACCTGCTCGACATGGCGACAGATCAACTCGCCCTCGCTGGTCGCGGTGCAAGGCTGGCCACGTACAATCAAGATCGTGCCAAGGCGTTCTTCCAGCGCCTTGACCCGCTGCGAAACCGCAGAAGGTGTAACGGACAGCTTCTGGGCAGCCTTTTCGAAGCTGCCCGTGCGCACCACCATCGCCACCGCCTGCAATCCGCCATAGTCCAGCATCGAATTATTTTTCCTTAATCCGCGTTAGAAGCCTTCATTTTACTTAACTCGCATGGCCGGTTAATTCCAGATCATTCAGTGAGAGGAAATGCTGTGATCACAACGGCCTACACGACGGGTTTCAGTATCGGGCTTAGCCTCATCGTCGCAATCGGGGCTCAGAATGCCTTCGTGCTGCGGCAGGGTTTGCGAAACGAGCATGTTCTGGCCGTTGCCCTGACCTGCGCGCTTTCCGATGCATTGCTTATCTTCTTCGGCGTCAGCGGTTTTCAGCAAATCCTTGCGTCTGCACCATGGATTGATCCCGTCATGCGCTATGCGGGGGCGGCTTTTCTACTGTGGTATGGCGCGCGCAGCCTGCATTCTGCCGTGACGGGATCTTCCAGCCTCGTGATCACGCAGGGCGCAGGACTGCCTTTCTCGACGGTGATCTCCACCTGTCTTGCCTTCACCTGGCTCAATCCGCATGTCTATCTTGATACGGTCGTGCTGGTAGGGACGCTTTCAACCCGCTTCCCGGGCGAGGAACTGATTTTCGCAGCAGGAGCATCAACGGCTTCACTGGTCTTCTTTTTCTCGCTCGCTTACGGCGCGACTTATCTGAGGCCCCTGTTTGCGAAGCCCTCGGCGTGGCGCTTACTCGATACCTGCATCGCTCTCATCATGTGGACGATTGCCGCAACTCTGCTCTTCGAGGTTTGAGCCTCTTCGCGAACAACAAAGCCGCCGGTGCGGGCGCAGCGGCGGCCTGTGAAGAGCGAAGGTCGCCCTGATCAGCTATCGCGATCAGGTGTTGAAGCGGAAATGGATGACGTCGCCGTCATTCACGACATATTCCTTTCCTTCATCGCGACCCTTGCCCGCTTCCTTGGCGCCGACTTCGCCCTTGAAGGCAATGTAGTCGTCATAGGAAATGGTGAAGGCGCGAATGAAGCCGCGTTCAAAATCGGAGTGGATAACGCCTGCCGCCTGTGGCGCCTTGGTGCCGCGAACAATGGTCCAGGCACGCGTTTCTTTCGGGCCAACGGTGAAGTAGGTGATCAGATCGAGCAGGTGGTAGCCAGCGCGGATCAAGCGATCAAGGCCTGCTTCGTCAAGGCCGAGCGCAGAGAGGAATTCGGTTGCTTCCTCTTCCGGCAGTTGAGCGACTTCCGCTTCGATGGCGGCGGAAATGATGACGCATTCTGCGCCCTGTTCCTTCGCCATGGCGGCAACCGCTTCCGTATGCTCGTTACCCGTGGCGGCATCTGCTTCCGCGACGTTGCAAACATAGAGAACCGGATGGGAGGTCAGCAGGTTGAGGCCCTTGAGAACGGCAATCTCATCGGTTCCCAGTGTCTTCAGCAAGAGGCGAGCCGGCTTGCCCTCATTGAGAAGCTTGATCACGGCTTCCATGACAGGAAGCTGCGCGAGCGATTCCTTGTCCTTGCCGGTCGCACGC